>JAJYTC010000033.1 GCA_021793275.1 Deltaproteobacteria bacterium
GAAATACCAGGACGATTCCCAGGTGCTCGATCACCTTAAACAGGTCCAGGAGGATGTGCTCGAAAACATCGACGACTTCAAAAAGAAGCCCGAGGCTCAGCAGATGCCCGGCCAGCCTGTAGCGCCCTTTGCAGGCCCCCCCAGGGAGATGAATCTGCGCAAATACGATGTCAACGTGCTCATCGATAACTCTGAGACCAAGGGGGCGCCGGTCATCATTGAATCCAACCCGGCATATCCCAACCTCTTCGGTTCCATAGAGAGGCAGGCGTGGTTCGGGGCGCTGTTCACCGACCATACAATGATCAAGCCGGGCTCGCTCCATAAGGCCAACGGCGGCTATCTGGTAATGAAGGCCCTCGATCTGCTCAAGTGGTTCATATCCTACGAGGCCCTCAAAAGGGCGCTGCGCGACAAGGAAATCAGGGTCGAGGACCTTGGCGAACTCTATGGGATTTTCAGCACCAGAACGATCCGTCCCGAGCCTATCCCGCTCGATGTCAAAATCGTTCTCACCGGCGACCCGTACATCTACCAGCTGCTCTATAGCTACGACGAGCGCTTCCAGAAGCTGTTCAAGGTCAAAGCCCACATGAGCGACCAGATGGACAGAAAGCAGGACAAGGTCCTGGAATGCTCGAAGATGATCGCACGCTATTGCAACGAACACAAAATCAGGCATCTGGACAGGACCGGTGTCGCTCGTGTGCTTGAATACAGCGTCGAGCTCACCGAGGACAGGGACAAACTCACCCTCGAGTTTGGAACAATCGCCGATCTGCTCAAGGAAGCCAATTATTTCGCCGGTATCGAGGAGAGCGAGATTGTCGGCAGAAGGCACGTCGATGAGGCGATAAAGAAGCGCAAATATCGCTCCAACCTCATCGAAGAACGCGTCAAGGAAATAATGGAAAGGGACATCATATGGGTCGAGACCGAAGGCGAAAAAGTCGGGCAGGTTAACGGTCTCGCCGTGCTGATGACCGGCGATCACGTCTTTGGCAAGCCCAACAGGATAACGGCTACCGTCTCGGTTGGACGCGAGGGAATGGTTTCGATCGACCGGGAATCGAAAATGAGCGGCGCTACCCACACCAAGGGGCTGATGATCCTTAGCAGCCTTTTCCGCGAAAGGTTTGCCCACAATAAGCCCATAGCCTTTTCAGCTTCCGTATGCTTCGAGCAAAGCTATGGAATGATCGACGGAGACAGCGCGTCGAGTACCGAATACTACGTGCTTGTCAGCGCTATAAGCGGGACGCCCTTGAAGCAGGGTGTCGCCGTGACCGGCTCGGTCAGCCAGAAGGGCGAGATCCAGCCCATTGGAGGCGTCAATCACAAGATAAAAGGCTTTTTCGATATCTGCAAAGCCAAGGGACTGACTGGGGATCAGGGCGTCATGATTCCGCACAAAAACATTACCAACCTCATGCTCGAACAGGAAGTGGTGGATGCGGTCGCCGAAGGCAAATTCCATATCTGGCCGGTGGCCACGGTGGAAGAAGGCCTTAAGATCCTCACGGGAGTCGATGCGGGTGTCGTCGGGGTCGACGGGACTTATTCCGAGGGCACCATCTACAGGAAAGTTGACGACAGGTTGAAGGAGATCTCGGAAATAGTACGCAAATTCGGCAAGGAAAGCGAAGAGGGCGCCGGCGGAAAAAAAGAGGAAAATGAAGGCGGCGGTTGCCCGCACTGCGGCCATTGAGGACGCCGCTTTTGGCGGAGCTTTCCAAAACCAGGTTTGAACCGATTTAAAAAGGGCGGCTGAGAGCCGCCCTTTTTTTGGCCTCTCATGGCAAATCCTCATGGGCACCTTATAAGGAGAGCTGACAACCCCGGTGAATTTCCCCCAAGCCCTTTCCATCCTGGTCGTAGATGATGAGCCCAATATTCGAAAGACGCTCGGCATCGTGCTTGAATCCGAAGGCCATTATGTTATCGCGGCAGGCAACCCCAAAGATGCCCTTGCTGAGGCCGGTGAACGCTATTTCGATCTCGCGCTGGTTGACCTTCGCCTTGGTTCGGAATCGGGGTTGGACCTGATCGGAGACCTTCAGTCGCTGTGCCCGTGGATCAAGTGCATAGTGATCACCGCCTATGCTTCGATTGACACGGCGGTCGAAGCGATGCGCAGAGGCGCCTTTGACTACCTGCCTAAGCCTTTCACAAACGATCAGGTTTCCGCTCTCGTCGGCAAGGTCTTAGAGATCAGGACGCTGGAACAGAAAGTTGCCGCTCTTCAGGAAAGATTGAAAGAGCTTGTCCCCGAGGCGATTATCGAAAGCAGGAGCCCAGCCATGCAGCGGGCCCTGGCCATGGCGCGCCAAGTTGCCGACAGCGAAGCCACCATCCTCATTTGTGGTGAAAGCGGGACCGGAAAAACCATCCTTGCCCGCGCGCTCCACTCCTGGAGCAGCAGGTCGGCAAAGCCGTTTGGCGAAATATCTTGTCCGTCGCTTTCTTCCGAACTGCTCGAAAGCGAACTTTTCGGCCATGCCAAAGGGGCCTATACCGGGGCGTTGCGCGATTATCCCGGACGCATCGCCGCCTGCGAGGGCGGTACCCTCTTTCTGGATGAAATCGGTGACCTGCCGTTGCCGATCCAGGCCAAGCTGCTTCGGGTCCTCCAGGAAAAGGCCTACGAACGCGTTGGCGAACTGAAAACCCGCAAAGCCGATGTAAGGATCATAACGGCTACCAATATCGACCTCGAATCTGCGATCGGAGCGGGAAGGTTTCGTGAGGACCTTTTCTACAGGCTGGATGTGGTCACGATCGTGCTGCCCCCCCTTAGAGAGCGCCGCGAGGATATTGTCGCGCTGGCCGAGTCTCTTCTCGCTTTTTTCGCACGACAAAACAACAGGCGGATTCTGGGATTTTCGAAAGATGCTCGCGAAATTCTCGAAAACTACGAATGGCCGGGCAATGTGAGGGAACTGCGTAATGCCGTCGAACGCTCGGTGCTGTTGTGCAAGGAATCGCTGGTCGGCATTCATCATTTGCCCGTCAAGCTCAAGTCCGTCAATCGCGGGCCGGAAGCCGGAGACTTCGTTACGATGGAAGAGCTGGAGAGGACCCACATCAGACGGGTGTTGGCATCGAGCAGATCAATCGAGGAGGCCTGCCGCATTCTGGGGATGGATTCGGTCACTCTTTGGCGCAAGCGTAAAAGATATGGACTCTAGTCTCGCGTCTCGAAAACGACGTGAGGGTGCTTAATACGTCCTATCCGTCCTATCCGTCCTATATTATTATTATGAGTGTCGCGGAACATTTCATTTTGAAACTCTGAGGATTCTCTATCTTTCATTTTGAAATCCCATATGCGCCCCCGCTCCGGCTGTCATCAACCAATACATTGAAATTCCCGGACTTTGCCTTACTATGCTCTTGGTATATGATTTGCCATAGAGAGCCTGATGAAGGACATACGGAATGAGACTGAGAACTAAACTTGTCATGGCTTCCTGTGGCCCGCTTCTGATGCTTCTGGTGGTCGGCATTATCACCGTCAGGACCGTCGGGAAATCGAGCAGGCAGCTCCATGCGCTTTTCCTCAAGGGTCGCCACAGCGTGGCCGCCTGCATGAACATGAAGCAGGCGATTGAGCAAATCCAGCGAAGCGCTCAGGCTTATGTTTGGGCGGACAATGTTGCGATGTCCGATATAAACTCGGCCGTTGTCAAGTTCTCCAACAATCTCGAACGTGAGCGGAGCAATGCCTCTTTCCCGGGCGAGCCTGAGCTTGTCCGACGACTGGCGCAATCGTGGGAAGCCTTAAGAAAAGAGCTCGAAAGCTTTCAGAAGTTGTCCGGTACAACCGCTCGCCGGGATTTCTATGTGACCCGGTTGTTGCCGCGATCGAGCGCTATTCTCGATCTGGCGCAGCAGATCATCGAAATAAACTTGAACAATATGGTCTACAGCGATAGTCAGTTCCGCCAGCAGGTCGCGGCGATCAATCGCGAAGTCATGGTCCTCATCGTGGCGGGAATCGTCCTGGGGTTGATATTCATCATAATTACGGGACCCTCCATAGTCAGGCCCATATCCAATCTAACCCGCTCGGTGAAGGAAATTCAGCAGGGAAACCTGGATCTTGTGGTAAAGGCCGGATCGGGGGATGAAATCGGCCAGCTTGCCTCCGCTTTTAACGATATGACTTCCACACTCCGCGAGTTCAGGCGGACGAGTCGCGCCCGGCTCATCCGATCTCAAAAAGGCACCCTCTCGGCCCTGAACTCCCTTCCCGACGCTGTTATCATCTGCAATCCCACGGGCCATATCGAGATTTCAAACGAATTTGCCCAAAGCCTGTTTAATCTCAAAACGGGAACAACCATTGAGTCGGTCGAAAACGAAAAGATCCGCGAACTCTTTGAGCGCGTGCTTGTCGAACGCCGTCCCGTTCTACTGAAAACATACGACTCGGCTATCCAAATTTTTAAAGACGGTGAGGAACATTTCTTCCTTCCCGAGGCTGTCCCCATACTCGATGAAGAAAGACGGCTTATCGGGGTCACCCTCATCCTCTCCGACGTCACCCGGCTAAGACGGATCGATGAACTCAAAAGCGGCCTGATATCGACTGTTTCGCATGAACTCAAGACTCCTCTGACCTCCATCAGGCTTGCAACCCATGTGCTTCTTACCGAAAAGCTCGGGCCGCTAAGCCCGAAGCAGGCCGAACTGGTCGTGGCCGCCCGGGATGACAGCGACCGGCTCTACCATATAATCGAGAACCTGCTCGATATCCACAAACTGGAGTCCGGGGCGTCGCGAATCGAAATTGTCCCCATGAGTCCCGAGCAGTTTCTGCTGAGTGTTATCGAGGAAATGAGGCCCGCTTATGCGGACAGAGGAGTTTCGCTCGTCCTCGACCTTCCGGGCGATATCCCCGAAGTCCTCGCCGACAAGCTGAGAATGGAGATCGTTTTTTCCAACCTCCTCAGCAACGGGCTCAAATTTACCTCGCCGGGCGGACAGGTGAGAGTTTCCGTCGCAATCGACAAGGAGCTTGTCCTTTTCACCGTCGAGGATACCGGCTTGGGAATATCTGAAGAGTACCTTCCGCACATCTTCGAAAAATTTTTCCGGGTGCCGGGACAGGGCAGGGAGAGCACCACCGGATTGGGCCTCGCGATAGTCAAAGAAATAATCGAGACCCACGGCAGCAGGATCGAGGTGAGCAGCAAGCCGGGGGAAGGCACCAGGTTTTCATTCACTCTTAAACCGGCCGATGGCGCTTCGCACCATTTATCGGTTGCAAGCTAGCCGGAAGGGCATGTCGGAAAAGAGTGGTATTTTGTAGCGCAGCCCTTCGGGGCCGCGCTCCGGCCACCCTGTGCTCCGAATCCGACAAACCTGCGGCGAGGAGGATCATTGTGTTTACGGACGCATTATACGTTGGCATTTTTATCGGGTTTTTCATTCTTTCCGGATTGTACGTGCTTTTTTTGGAGACTGAGAGAAGATGATCGCAGACATAATCGTAGGGATCATAGTAGTCGCCCTGATCGTTTATCTTTTCTGGGTGCTCATACGACCTGAAGACTTTTAAGGAGGATTTGAATGCATGCCATGGGCTGGATTCAACTGGCAGTATTCACTGTCGTTCTGTTGGCTGTCACCAAGCCGCTCGGACTCTACCTCGTGCGGGTGCTCGACCCCGAGGGGCGAACATATCTCGAACCGGTTTTAAAGCCGGTGGAAAGGCTCGTCTATACCTGCATTGGCGCTGAAAGGACCAGGGAGCAGGACTGGAAAGGCTATGCCGCTTCAGTCATCGTGTTCAGTCTGATAGGGGCGCTTTTCACCTATGCCCTCCTCAGGCTGCAGCAATTCCTGCCCCTCAATCCTCAGCACTTCGGCGCCGTTTCGCCCGATCTTTCCTTCAACACGGCTTCGAGCTTCACCACCAATACCAACTGGCAAAACTACGGCGGCGAAACCACCATGTCCTATTTGTCGCAGATGGTGGCCCTCGCTTCGCATAATTTCTTTTCGGCCGCCATCGGCATTTCGGTTGCCGCCGCGCTCGTGCGCGGAATAGCAAGGCAGAAAACAAAGCTTCTGGGAAATTTCTGGGTCGATCTCACCCGGGTTTGCCTCTACCTGTTGCTGCCGATCTGCCTGGTTTACGCTGTTTTCCTGGTTTCACAGGGCGCTATCCAGAATTTTAAGCCTTATGCGACGGCCCACGTTGTGGATCCTTATTCCGTGCAGATCCCGGAGAAAACCGCGGGAAAAACCGCCATGGTGAAAAAAGAAATAGCGACTCAGTCGATCGCCATGGGTCCGGTCGCCTCGCAGGAAGCGATTAAGGATTTGGGCACCAACGGAGGCGGGTTCATGAATGCCAATTCCGCGCACCCCTATGAAAACCCCACACCCCTGTCCAACTTTATCGAAATGCTTTCGATAGTTGCGATCGGAAGCGGCCTTACTTACTACCTTGGCCGCATGGTGGGAAACCAGAAGCACGGCTGGTCGCTCTGGTCCGCCATGTTCATATTGTTTCTTGCCGGCGTAATGATCTGCTGGTGGTCCGAATCCCGTGGCAATCCGCGCCTGACCGCCCTTGGCGTGTCCTCGCACCAGGGCAATATGGAGGGCAAGGAGGCCCGCTTCGGAGTCTTCAATTCCGCCCTCTTTGCGACGGTTACAACCGATACCTCCTGCGGCGCGGTTAACTCGATGTTCGATTCCTATCTGCCGATCGGTGGTTTGGTGCCGCTCTTTAACATGCACATGGGATGCAATGTCTTTGGCGGTGTAGGGTCCGGTCTTTACGGCATGCTCATCTTTGTCGTGCTTGCCATCTTTCTCGCGGGTCTTATGATCGGGCGAACGCCGGAGTATCTGGGCAAAAAACTCGAATCATATGATGTGAAGGTCTCGGTGCTGGCTATTCTCATTCCTTCAGCGCTCGCTCTCGGATTTACGGCCCTTGCATGTGTGACCAAATGGGGGCTGGCGGGGCGCGGTAACTTCGGCCCGCACGGCTTTAGCGAAATCCTCTACGCCTTTACCTCGTGCATCAATAACAACGGCAGTGCTTTCGCCGGGCTGAACGGAAACACTCCGCCCTATAACACCACCCTTGGCCTGACAATGCTTGTCGGTCGTTACTTTGTGATGGTCCCGGTATTGGCGCTCGCAGGAAACCTTGCCCAAAAGAAGGCTGTCCCGGTGAGCAGCGGAAGCATGCCTGTCTCGGGTGTAACCTTTACCCTGCTGATTATCGGCACCCTGGTCATTATCGGGGCGCTTACCTTCTTTCCCGCAGTGAGCCTCGGCCCGATTGTGGAACACTTCCTGATGGTGAATTCGACCAAGCTTTTTTGAGGGGTAGACGAGATGGCAAGAAAAGCATATTCACTTTTTGATAGATCGATTCTTTTGCCCGCTATTCGGGCCAGCTTCATAAAGCTCAATCCGGTCTACCTGGCAAGAAACCCGGTGATCTTCGTCACTTTGGTCGGCGCCGTGGTGACGACCGTCGAGTTGATTTTTGCTTCCATGCGCGGAAAACCCGTCGGGTTTCCGATGCAAATATCGATATGGCTGTGGTTTACGGTGCTTTTTGCCAATTTTGCCGAGGCCATGGCCGAGGGGCGCGGCAAGGCCCAGGCCGATACCCTCCGCAAAGCCCGCACCCGGACCATGGCGAATCTTCTCCAATCGAACGGCGCTACAAAGACTGTTGCGGCCGAGTCGCTGCGAAAGGACAATGTTGTCATTGTTAAGGCCGGCGAAGTGATCCCCGCTGACGGCGAAGTCATTGAGGGGGCGGCAAGTGTGGATGAGTCGGCCATCACGGGCGAGTCTGCGCCGGTGATCCGTGAGTCGGGAGGTGACCGGAGCGCGGTAACCGGAGGCACCCGCGTTCTCTCCGATCGGATCACCATCAGGGTGACCGCCAATCCCGGCGAGAGCTTCATGGACCATATGATCAACCTGGTCGAAGGCGCCAAGCGGCAAAAGACGCCCAATGAAATCGCCCTCACCATTCTTCTTGCTTCCCTCACCATCCTTTTCATCATAGTGGTGACGACCCTAAAGCCCTTCGGCCTGTATGCGCATACGCTGTTTTCCATCACCGTCCTTGTCGCTCTTCTCGTATGCCTGATCCCCACAACCATCGGCGGCCTTCTTAGCGCCATCGGCATTGCGGGCATCGACCGGCTCGTTCAGCATAATGTTCTTGCCATGAGCGGTCGAGCCGTTGAGGCTGCCGGAGACGTGGACGTGCTTTTGCTGGACAAAACCGGGACGATCACCCTCGGCAATCGGCAGGCCGTCGAATTCCTTCCCGCCCCGGGCGTTACCGTCCAGGAACTGGCCGATGCAGCCCAACTGGCCTCCCTGGCCGATGAAACTCCAGAGGGGCGCAGCATAGTCGTGCTTGCCAAACAATTCGGCATTCGTGAACGGGAACTTCACGACTTCGAAAAGGCCGAATTCATTCCTTTCACTGCGAAAACCCGCATGAGCGGAGTGAATATAAACGGCAGCCAATACCGGAAGGGCGCTTCGGACGCTGTCAGCGAATTTGTGGGAGCCGCTTTGCCTGAAATGGTGCAGGCGTGCGTCCAGGATATCGCCCAGAAGGGGGCTACTCCGCTGGTGGTCGCCAATGACCGGAAAGTGATGGGCGCGATTCATCTAAAGGATATCGTCAAAGGCGGACTTCAGGACAGGTTTGAACGGTTTCGCGCCATGGGCATCCGCACGGTCATGATCACGGGCGACAATCGGCTGACTGCGGAAGCCATTGCCAGGGAAGCCGGAGTGGACGACTTTCTGGCTGAAGCCAAGCCTGAGGACAAACTGGCTCTCATTCGCCGCGAGCAGGCCCTCGGCCATCTCGTGGCGATGACCGGCGACGGCACCAATGACGCCCCAGCCCTTGCCCAGGCGGACGTCGGTGTCGCGATGAATACAGGGACGCAGGCGGCCAAAGAAGCCGGCAATATGGTCGATCTGGATTCGAACCCCACCAAGCTGATCGAAGTGGTCGAGATCGGAAAACAGCTCCTGATGACGCGCGGCGCACTCACGACGTTCAGTGTGGCTAATGATGTTGCGAAGTTCTTTGCAATCATCCCTGCAATGCTGATGTACACTTTTCCCCAAATTAGCCCCCTGAACATAATGAGGCTGGCCACTCCGCACAGCGCCATCCTTAGCGCGGTTATTTTCAACGCCGTGATCATCGTCGCCCTGATTCCTCTTGCCCTGAAAGGCATCAAGTTCCGTGCGCTGAGCGCTGCCGAGATTCTGCGCAGAAATCTTCTCATTTACGGGCTGGGAGGGCTTATCATTCCGTTTATCGGCATAAAACTGATCGACATGATAATCCGGGCTGTGGGATTGGCTTAGGAGGACGAATTATGAACATAAAATCGTTGATTCAGGAAATGAGGGCCTCGGTCGCCGTGATATTCATCCTGGGACTGGTGCTGTGCGGGGCCTATCCGCTCGTCGTGTGGGGAATTGGACAGATCGCGTTCCATAACCGGGCGAACGGCTCGCTTATCGAGGTGAACGGAAAAGTAGTGGGCAGCAGCCTCCTGGCGCAGAATTTTACCGGCAAGCAGTACTTTCACCCGCGTCCTTCGGCTGCCGGCACTTACGGCTATGACGCCGCCGATTCCGGCGGAAGCAACCTGGGACCGCTTTCAAAAGAACTCTATGACGAGGTGAAGGCGCGGGTTAAGGCTTATAGGGCCGAAAACAACCTTGCGCCGTCCGTAAAGGTCCCCGCGGATGCGGTCACCGCCTCGGCAAGCGGTCTCGATCCGAACATCTCCGTGAGAAATGCCGAGCTGCAGGCGCCCAGGGTGGCGCAGGCAAGGGGAATGCCGGTAGCTGAGCTCCGAAACTACATCAGCAAATTTACGACAGGCCGACAACTGGGTTTTTTAGGTGAGCCTCGGGTCAATGTTTTAAGGCTCAACCTGGCACTCGACCAAAGCAATAAACAAAAAACCGGAAATTCAATCGGCACTGAAGCGGGAGGTCCCAATGGCCGAAGACAAGGCCCTTAGCTTTCTCCAGTTGATCCGCCGCGCTCAACGCGGCAAACTCAAGGTTTATCTTGGCTACGGACCCGGAGTCGGCAAAACCTGGCAGATGCTCTTGGAGGGGCATCGCCTCAGGGAAGCGGGCGTCGATGTCGTTGTCGGTCTGGTGGAAACTCATGGGAGGGCCGAAACCGCTAAGCTGGTCGAAGGTCTGGAAGTCGTCCCGAGAAAGCAGATTAACTACCGGGGGATACTGCTGGAGGAAATGGACCT
Organism: Deltaproteobacteria bacterium; assembly: GCA_021793275.1. Lineage (GTDB taxonomy): Bacteria > Desulfobacterota > Syntrophobacteria > Syntrophobacterales > Syntrophobacteraceae > SbD1. Next base: position 10,305 of record JAJYTC010000033.1, read on the forward strand.
CGACGCCCTGCTGGCTCGGCATCCCGAAGTGGCGCTGGTCGATGAACTGGCCCATACGAACGTTCCCGGAGGCGAGAACGCAAAAAGGTATCAGGACGTGCAGGATCTGCTCGCGGCCGGCATTCACGTTATCACCACCATGAATGTTCAGCACCTGGAAAGCCTGTACGATACGGTGGAGAAGTTGGTCGGCGTTAAAGTGCACGAGCGGCTGCCCGATTCGATTCTCGCCGAAGCAGACGAGATAGTAAACGTCGACCTTGCGCCCGAAGACCTTCATCAGCGTATGAAAGAGGGGAGAATCTATCCCGGGGAAAGAGTGTCCACGGCCCTGGAAAATTTCTTCAAGCGCAATAACTTGAATGAGTTGCGCGAACTGGCTTTCCGGGAGCTTGCATCTCAGATCGACCTCAAGCGCCGGAGCACTCCCCAGGAGGAGCAGTCGACCGCCCCCGACCAGGTGATGGTATGTCTCAGTTCGCGCGGCCCTAACAGCGCAGGTCTTTTGCGCTACGGATCGAGGCTTGCCGGTCGCTTGAACCGCAACTGGTACGCCGTTTATGTGCAGCGGCCTTCCGAATCTCCTACGGCCATCGATGCCACCACCCAGCGCTATCTCTCCGAGACCCTTACTCTGGCCAACGCCCTTGGCGCCATTGTCTTTACCTATAAGGGCGAGGATATTGTCGACACCATCCTCCATTTCGCAGCCGAATACCGTGTGGGGCATATCGTGATCGGCAGGCCGGGTCCTCTTTCGTTATGGAAACGGCTGCTCGGACGAAAAACGGTCGTCGAACGGTTGATTCTAAAAGCGCACGGATTGACCGTAGTCGTGGTGGACGCCAAAGCCGAACCAAAAGCGGCAGGTATCGACAAACAGCAACAGTCGCTCGATTATGCGGCGGCTTAATGGCCTCGACTATTGTAACGTGATCGCTAACCCGTTCACCAATCAAGGTTTTATATAGGCAAATCCATCCTGCTGGAGACGAACCAGTTCCACAATTCCCGCGGGTACCACCTCACAGCCTTCGATCAGCTCATCGCGCCCGATGTGAAGGCCGGTAAGGGAGTTGTTACAGAGCAGCAAGCGCAGGCCTTTGTCGCGCAATTCCGCGATCCGGGCATCTGTGGAGAGCGCGGAACGCTTTTCGAAAAGCCTGACTGCCTGCCCGTTGGCCAGCACGCAGACCTGGGCGTCTTTCCCGAAAGGGTCTTTTAGCAGGTTTAAAATGTTATTAAGCGCCATGTTCATTCGATCGGGATCATTCCAGTCAAGATGGAAAACGACTTTACAACCCATGGAAGCTCCTTTCTCGCATGTTGATAATTCTCTCCTGTTACAAATTGATTTTTCGGCGTATTTTTTATCATAAAGTAACTTTTTGACGATATTGAAAAGTAAGGTTGCCGGTCCTCGGGATCGCCTGCGCCCGAACGGGGGGCGCGAAGGGTGTGTAGCGTGCAAATGAAGCGTAACTCACAAAACCCTATGTTGAAGCAGAGAAAAAGGCTTTCGCTTAAAGTCAGCCTGGTCTACGCCGTATTGGGATCGATCTGGATTTTTTTATCCGATAAATTGACGGCAATGATCTCACCTGACCCTGCATTCCTTGTGCGCATCTCCATAATAAAAGGGTTGGCGTTCGTCCTGTTCACGGCAATCCTTCTCTACATCATGATCCGTAGGGACATTTTCCGGCTCATGGATATAGAGGCTGCGCTGCGCGAGAGCGAGGCTGAATATAGAGAACTGGTTGAAAATGCCGACAGCATTATCCTGAGGATGGACACCGAAGGCAATCTGACTTTTGTCAACGAGTACGGCCTGCGTTTTTTCGGCTATCGCCAGGAAGAATTACTTGGCAGAAACGTTGTAGGCGCCATCGTTCGGGAAAGGCAATCCACGACCTCCGTGGACCCGAAAGTGAAGATCGAGCAGATCTGTGTGGACCCGGAGCGCCATGCTAAAAATGTTTGCGAAAATATGCTGCGCAGCGGTGAAAGTGTTTGGATCGCATGGACCAATAAGCCTGTTCGTAAAAATGGGCGGGTCGAAGAAATCCTCAGCGTAGGAATTGATCTCACCGAGCGAAAACAGGCTGAGGATGCACTCAAACGTGCAAACATCCTGCTGCGAACTCTACAGGAAGCTTCGATCGGCGGTATCCTGGCGATCGATGAAAACGAAGTTATCATATCTTCAAACCAGCGGCTTCCTGCCATGTGGGGTTTTCCCGGAGTACTGGCGGCCGAAGGGCTCAACTGCCGTCCTGTGCTCGAAGCGATTGCTGAAAAAGTGAGAGGATCGGAGGAGTTTTTCGAACCTATGCTCCGCGTTGATTCAGACGGGGGCGAAACCAGCCTGGAGGAGATGGATCTCAAAGACGGGAGGGTCTTTGAAGGCTACTCTGCGCCGATCAATGGTGCGGATGGAAAGTACTATGGGCGGGTGTGGCATTTTCGCGACATTACCGAGCGCAATCTCATGGAAAGAGCCGCCGCGGAGGCCGAGGAGAAATACAGGCACATATTTGAGAATTCCATAATCGGCATATTCCAGATCAGCCGGGAGGGACATTTCCTGAGCCTCAATCACGCCATGGCCCGTGGTATGGGGTATGAATCACCGCAGGCTGCCTTGAGAGAAATCGGCAATGTAAAAGGGCTCTTCGTGCGCCCGGAACGCCATGTGGATCTTCTCAGCCTTACAAAAAAGCACGGATTGGTCGAGCAATTCGAGGTCGAGCTTTTCAGGAAGGACAAAAGCGTCATTTGGGGCAGCCTGAACCTTAGCATCGTTAAAGGAACAGACGGAAGGACCGCTTACCTGGAGGGAGCGATGCAGGACATTACCGACAGTAAGCTCCTCAGGGCACGACTGGACCAGGCGCAGAGAATGGAGGCCATCGGCACGCTGGCCGGAGGCATCGCTCACGATTTCAACAATATCCTTACGCCGATAATCGGCTACACCGAACTTTCTCTCATGTCGACCCCCGAAGACAGCAGGCTGGCCCACAACATGAGACAGGTCCTGCTTTCCGCCAATCGGGCAAGGGACCTCGTAAAGCGCATTCTAACCTTCAGCCGCGAGGCCGGGCATGAGCGAAAGCCCGTGCAGGTCAGCCTCGTCATAAGAGAAGTCCTTGATCTGCTCAGGTCTTCGCTGCCGGCCACCATCGAGATCCGTGAGGCCGTAGAAAAGAACGCGATCCACAGCACGATCATGGCCGAACCAGCCCAGATCCACCAGGTGCTCATGAACCTTTGTACAAATGCCGCGCATGCCATGCGCGCAAAAGGCGGCACGCTCACCGTGGGCCTGGCCAACACCGAGGTTGGGCGGCCCGCCCAAAGAGGGGCGCCGGATATCGAGCCCGGACCTTACCTCAGGTTGACGGTTGCAGACACGGGTCACGGAATGGACGAGGCGGTAAGGGAGCGGATTTTCGACCCCTACTTTACCACTAAAGGCCCCGATGAAGGGACCGGACTCGGCCTCGCCGTTGTCTACGGGATCATAAAGAACCTCCGCGGGACAATCACGGTTTCAAGCAAGCCAGGACAAGGCGCCGCCTTTGACGTCTACTTCCCCGGGACCGAAACGATTCAGGCCTCTCAGTCGCTCTTGCCTGTGCCATCGCAGGCAGAATCGGGCCTGGTGCTCCTGGTCGATGACGAAAAGGCAATAGTGGATATGACCAGGCAGATGCTCGAAACTCTTGGCTACGAAGTGGTCACCAGGCACAACGGCGCCGATGCCCTCGATGCTTTCCGGTCCGATCCGCAAGGCTTCGATGCGGTAATTACCGACATGACCATGCCTAACATGACGGGCGCCGACCTTGCCAGGGAAATGCTCGCGATCCGCAGCGATATTCCGATAATTCTTTCCACGGGATTTAGCGAGGGCTTTGACGAGAATAGTGCAAAAGCTTTGGGGATAAAGGCTTTTCTCATGAAACCCGTCGCCATGCGCGATCTCGCCTTCGTTTTGGGCAACGTTGTGGCCGGCGGCAAAAAACAAAAAGGCAAAGTAGACATGATAAGCGCGAACAGGCTGATTGCCTGATTACCTGTTTTCTTAAACTTTTGCCTTTTTACTCTTGCCTTCCCCATAAAGCCCTTCAGCCCGCCGGCGCGATGCGATGCCCGTTTACTTTCCCATCGAATTCAAATGCAACCTCGATTTGCGGGAGTAGCTACCGAAAAACCCGAATACATCCCTTCTAGAAACATTTCTGTGAGCAACTCTTTGTTTTCTTCCTGTTATCGATTCCACAACGGCTGGCGCGCGTGCTGAAAAACCTCGTACGGTAAATCCGGACATAATAGTCAGGTCGCTCAAAAATACTGTTCCCACCCAATTTCAAAAGAGGACGAATTTGTCTAATTTTCCCTATAGATTATCCCACCTGTTTGATTCTTCGTTTTACGTGCTTACCTACCTGCCCCGGAAAGCCAGGCCCCCCGCCCTGGCTTTCTTTTTTCTTTTTTTGGCCCTGATCCAAAAAGATGGAGAGAAAATCCCGCAAAGCCTGCTGCCCATCTTTGCTTTTTCCTGTGGACGCGACTTCGAAAAAGGGCCTCCGGGGGTTGCTGGCAGGCGGGAAAAGCTTTATAAAGAGCGCTCATTTTCGGTGAGAAAAGGTGTGAAATGAAGATTATCTGCCCATCATGTCAATACGTTGGAGAAAGCAAGGCAATTGCCAAAGGCTCCAGGAAAATCGAGATTGCGCTCTGGTGCTGCTTACTTTTGCCGGGTATACTGTATACCATGTGGCGACAGTCGCAGGAAGGCCGCTACGAGGGGTGTCCGGAGTGCCTGGAATCTAAAGTCAGGGTGCTGAAAAGAAAAGACTGGAAGCTCTATGAGCGCAGCGGCAGATTGCCGTCAAACTAGGAGTTTAAACCGGGCCGGGAGATTCGGACCATGGATCGGGATGTATTGAAGACCAGGGTGGCGCCCCTGGAGCTGTACAAATGTACGCCCCGGACCAACTGCGGGGAATGCGGCAGCAAGACTTGTCTTGCTTTCGCAACTCTCGTCGTTACCGGACAGGAGAAGATTACCGCCTGCCCCTACCTGGATGAAGAGCAGGTCAAACCCCTGCGGGACCGGCTTGAAGAACAGCTCGCAGCGGGTGTCGGAGTTAGCCGTGAGGGTTTCGAAAAGACAATGGAATTTCTATCCGGGGAAATCAAAAAGTGCGATTTCCGCGTGCAGGCCGAGACCATCGGGGCTGAGGTGAAAGAAGGGCAGGGCGGCTTCGACCTTATTTTGCCCTATTTCAACGAAGTCGTTCTGGTTACGAAGTCCGATATAGAAAACCTGTCCGGCGGCGCGTTATCGGCTTGGGAAAAAATTCTCATCTTCAATTACGTCATCGCCGGGGGAACCGAGCCTTCCACCGTATGGGTGGGGATGGAAAGCCTGCCCAATTCGGTTTCCAAGATCAAAAGTTTGAAGGCCCACTGCGAAGAGCCGTTGGCCCGACTCTACGGTGGCAGAATCGATGCCTTTTCAAAAGCGGTTCTTCCCCGGGGGCGCGAGATTTGTCTCAAGGACCAGGGGGTGGATTTTGCCGCCGAATTTGCCGTCTTCCCCAAGCTTGCAATCCGCTTGCTCTTCTGGGATGAAGTCAGGGATGAGGGCTATGCGTGCCGGGTCAAATTCCTTTTCGACAGCAGGGTCCTGCAGGTGCTCGACCTGGAGTCGCTCCTTTTTGCTTGCGAGCAGATTACGGACCGTCTTAGCGGTAAGGTGTAGACATTTCCTCACGTAAAAGGAGGACTCAAGCCACGGCAAAAGGACTTAAACGCGAGCTGAATCTGCTCGATTTGACAATGGTGGGGCTTGGCGCAATAATCGGCTCCGGCTGGCTTTTCGCTTCCCAGAAGGCAGCCAACCTGGCCGGCCCGGCGGCTATCATCGCCTGGATTATCGGCGGTGCGGCAATCACATTTATCGCTCTTGTCTACGCGGAAATGGGCGCCATGCTTCCGGTGGCGGGCGGCCTGGTCCGTTATCCCCAGTATTCTCACGGCAATTTTGTGGGATACATAATGGGGTTTGCATGTATAACGGCCTATTCCACCGTAATAGCTATCGAGGCCGAGGCGGTGGTTCAGTACATGAGCGCCTATATCCCGCCGCTTTATGTCCACAATGCCATGACCCTGGCCGGCTGGCTTGTTACCCTCTTATTCATTGTCCTGTTTTTTTTGCTCAATTACTTCAGTGTCAGAATTTTTGCCAAGGTCAATACCATTGTTACACTCCTGAAATTTATCACGCCGCTCCTTGTGGTATTCGTCTTTTTCACCAGGTTTCATGCGGCAAATTTTCATTTCGGAGGCGGTTTCGCTCCCTTCGGCCTGTCGGGCATTTTCTCGGCGGTCTCCTCGGGCGGCGTGGTGTTTGCCTTTCTTGGCTTCCGGATAGCGGTCGATTTGGGGGGCGAGGCAAAAAACCCCGGGCGCGACGTCCCGCTGTCCATCATTATTGGGCTCGCCATCGGCATTGTCCTCTTTGCCCTGCTGCAGACCTGCTTTGTCGGGGCGCTCACTCCGGCCTCTTTGAGCAAAGGTTGGGGCCATTTCGGTTTCAAGGCGCCATTCGCCGACCTGGCTTTGCTGCTGGGTTTCACCTGGCTGGCGCCTGTCCTTTTTGCCGATGCTTTGATTTCACCTGCCGGTACAGGCAATATCTTCACCGCCTCGACCGCCCGGCTCATCCTCGTCCAGGCAAACAATGGTCTTTGGTGGAATATCTTCAGGGGTATAGACGAAAAGTCGGGTGTGCCTCGGGCGGCCCTGTGGCTGACTCTTATTTTGTCCATAATCTGGACCGCTCCTTTTCCGAGCTGGAATCAGCTGGTCGGCTTAGTCTCCGGCGCGGTCGTGTTCACCTACATGGTCGGACCGGTGTCGGTGCTCGCGTTCCGCACAACCGCGGCCGATATGCACCGGCCGCTTCCGCTTAAAGGACTGCCGGTGATCGCCCTCGCAGCATTCATCGTCGGGACCCTTCTCATTTACTGGAACGGATGGGAGACCGACTGGGTGGTTGTAACGGTCGATCTGTGCAGCCTGGTGCTTTACGCCTATTTTATGGTAGCTCACGAGAACCTGCGAAAGGACCTCGGCAAGAACATCAGGGCCGGTATCTGGCTGGTGGCTTATATGCTCTTCCTGCTGGCCGTTTCCTACGCAGGGTCCAGGCGCTTCGGCGGCCACAATCTGATAAAATATCCCGAAGACCTGCTGGTGGTTGTGATCGGCGCAATCGGCTTCTTTTTCTGGGGTCTCGCTTCAGCCTTCGTAACTCCCGAGATAGAAGCGGCGCTGCTCGCTCAGGAAAAGAGCGAAAAGGTGCTTGCGGAACAATTGCACGAGGAGGTGACTGTCCAGCCTGTAGGCGGCCTGTGATGCGAACCCCGTGGGGGGCACAGCTCCCCGCGCCTTTGCCCCTTGCTCTTTTATGAGATTCCGGCGCTCCGCTCCAGTGCGGCCACTCTTTGTACGACGGGCGGATGGGAGTAGTGAAACCGCACGTAGAGAGGATGCGGGTTGAGATTGGACAGGTTATCGGCGGCAATCCGTTTGAGGGCTTTTGCCATGGCCTCGCCGCTTCCAAGCATTCCGGTCGCGAACATGTCCGCTTGTCTTTCAAATCGCCTCGATATCGCCATGTAGAGCGGCTGGAGGAAAAAACCGGCCTTGCTCCAGAACACCCAGGCCAGAAATAGTCCTGCGTAAGGCGGCATCGTACTGAATCCGAAGGTCGAAAAAAGAAGAGGCCACTTAATGAACAACCATGTGGCATAAAATGCCGCGAGCGAAAAGCCGGCGAATAGGACAAGCTGCTTGGGGACGTGCTTTTTCCTGAAATGCCCGGCTTCGTGTGCGAGCACTGCAAGAATTTCTTCATGGGTGTGGGCTTCGATCAGGGTGTCGAAGAGCACGATCTGCTTGGTTTTCCCGATCCCCGTGAAATAGGCGTTTGTGTGCCGGCTCCTGATTCCTGCGTTCATCTGCAGAATTTTCTTCACCCGAATGCCGCTTTTTTCCATCTCGGCTCTGATTTTGGCGGCAAGTTCATCGTCACGGACCGGTTCGAATTTGTTAAAGAGCGGGGCGAGGAGCACCGGATAAAGAATCGCCATCACCAATTGCACGGCTGAGAGAAGCAAAAAGCCCCATAACCACCACAAACGCGGCGACCACTCGATAAATAGCAGAAGCAGGGAAAAAACGGCGGCGAAAAGGCAGGTCCCGACCAATCCTCCCTTTATGTGGTCAACTATCCACAGCTTCAGGGTAGACTTGTTAAAGCCGAATTTTTCCTCTACGACGAAGGTCTTGTAGTAATCGAAGGGAAGCTCGACCAGAAACAGAATAAGTCCTGGAACGAAAAAGAAGAAAAGTCCTGCCGGCACCATCGATAGACCCATCCTGCCGGACAACCGGACAAGGATGGGCAGAAATCCTGAGAGCAGGATAGCGAGCAGGATGGCTTCCGAGACGATTTCCTCGACAATGCCCGTACCGGTTTTTGCCCGTTCGTACCTGGCGGTTTGGGCAAGTTTGGACTTGTCGATGAACTCCTCAAACCCCGCCGGGGCACTGCCGGACCGCTGCTCGGAATAGACCTGGTTCAACCGATCGAGCCAGATGTTGAAAGCGTTCTGAGCTGCATATAGAAGGAGGAAACAAAGCAAAAACCAGTTTGACTCGACCATCCCGAACCCCCTCCGCGGCTGCCAATGGAGAATCTACTTTCGGTTTTCCTTCTCTTTTTTGATGATCTCCTCCGCCAGTGCCCTCGGAACCGTGTTATAGCGGGAGAATTCCATCGTGAATTCGGCTTTGCCCTGGGTTGACGACCGAAGGATGGTCGAATAGCCAAACATCTCGGAAAGCGGGACCTCGGCCTCCACAGCGGAAAAAGCGCCGTCTTCGGAGGTGGAAAGGATTATTCCGCGCCTCTGGTTAAGACTGCCGAGCACCGCCCCCTGAAACTCGGAAGGGGTTTCGACCACCACGCGCATGATGGGTTCTAAAAGCACCGGCTTGGATTTTTCGTAAGCCTCACGGAAAGCCCCGATCGCCGCCTGCTGGAAGGCAATGTCTGAGGAATCGACCGAGTGGGCGGCGCCGTCGTTTATGGTCATTCGGACTCCGACGACCGGAAATCCGGCGTAGCCTCCTTTTGCCAGACAAGCCTTGAATCCCTTTTCGCAGGAAGGAATGAATTCGGTTGGAATTGCTCCGCCAACGACTTTATTGACGAAATCGAACTCGCCTTCCGCAAAGGGCTCCATAAAACCGGCAACCCGTCCGAACTGGCCGGCGCCTCCGGTCTGCTTCTTATGGGTGTAGTTGAATTCAGACCTGGAGGTGGGGGATTCGCGATAGGCGACCTTCGGCATCCCGGTTTCTATTTCGGCGTTATACTCGCGCCTCATCCGCTCCACATAGACATCGAGGTGAAGCTCTCCCATCCCGCAGATAATTGTCTCGGAGGTTTCCGCATCGAGATAGACCTTGAAGGTCGGGTCCTCCTTGGTAAAGCGGGCGAGCGCCTTGCTGAGGTTCATCTCGGCCTTTTTGTCCTTGGGCTTTACGGCAAGCGAAATAACGGGCGCCGGCACGTGCATCGAGGTCATCGCGTAGCGCACTCGCCCGTCGGTGAAGGTGTCTCCGGAGGCGCAGTCAATGCCGAAAAGGGCCACGATATCGCCCGCCGAGGCGGAATCGATTTCCTCCATCTCGTCGGCGTGCATCCGGACCAGACGCCCGGCCTTCACCTCTTTGCCCGTTCTCGTGTTGACTATGGTGTCGCCCTTATTCAAACGTCCCTGGTAGATGCGAACGTAAGTGAGCTGGCCGTAGCGGCTCACCTCGAGCTTGAACGCAAGCATCACCAGAGGCAGCTCCGGTTCGCCCGCCAAAACGACAGGTTCTTCGTCCTTGTCCAGGTCGAGGGCGTCGTTTCGGATGTCGAGCGGGCTGGGCAGATACTTCACTATAGAGTCGAGAAGCGGCTGGACGCCCTTGTTCTTGTAAGCCGAACCCATAAGAACCGGGGTCATTTCGAGGGCGAGGGTGCCCCGCCTGATCGCCTCTTCCACCAATTCCACGGGGATGGCCTCCTCAGCCAGGATCGCCTCCGTCAAATCGTCGGAAAACAAAGAGAGAGCATCGAGCATTTCATCTCTTTTTTCCTGCGCAAGCTCGGCATATTCGGCCGGAATTTCAGTTTCCTGCAACTCCTCGCCGTGATCGCCATCGAAGATCAGCGCTTTCATTGACACAAGATCGATCACCCCGGCGTGGTCCTTTTCAAGGCCCATGGGCACCTGGAGCATAACGGCGTTATGATTCAGCTTCTCCTTGAGCTGCCGGACCACGCGGAAAGGATCCGCCCCCGTTCTATCGCATTTGTTTATGAAAGCGATCCGCGGCACCCGGTAGCGAACCATCTGCCGGTCTACTGTGACTGACTGGGACTGGACCCCTCCCACGGCGCAAAGAACAAGCACGGCGCCGTCGAGGACCCTCAGAGCGCGTTCCACTTCGATCGTGAAATCAACGTGGCCCGGCGTATCGATGATGTTGATCGGGTGGTCGTCCCACGAGCAAAATGTTGCAGCGGACTGGATGGTGATGCCGCGTTCCTTTTCGAGCTCCATAAAATCCATGGTTGCCCCGACGCCGTCCTTGCCCTTCACATCGTGAATGGCATGAATACGCCTGGTATAGAACAGGATTCTCTCCGTAAGAGTGGTCTTGCCCGAATCTATGTGTGCACTGATGCCGATGTTTCTCAGCCGTGCGATCTTTTCCGAGATTGTGCTGGCCATTTGGACTCCAAAATTAGTAACACCTGACATTACAAAAAAGAACGGGCACCAAAAGTGCCCGTTTGAGCCTCTCTGTATAACTCAATCTTCAAAAAAAGAAAAGGCCCTTGCAGGAAAGTTTTTACTCACATTCCCTGTAAAAGGCCCGGCAACCTACCTTTTTGCAAGTCTATACCTGCTATGCCGCCTCGCCGCGGTTTTCGCCTTCGTCCTGGAATGCACGGCCCGTTTCCGGTATGTTTTAACCGCTTCAACTCGCCTGCGGATAGCTGGACGGCGTATTAAAGATCGCGAGGCAGCGACCGGCTTGCGACGAAATTTCGCCTTGGCCGATTTCAAAAATCTTTTCCGGTATTTTTCGTGCCTTCCAGCAAAGGTTTTCCGGACGGGGTACTTGATCCCGCATGCAGACCTTCCCAGGGCGGGTCTGACCGGAAGGTTCGCTTGGGCCAACTTTATCAGTTGGCCGCGCCTTAGGGGGGCGTTGCTGCTTAGCCTATTCAACCGGCAAAGCGAGCTGAGGGGAATCCCGGTCCTCATGGCGACGTCTTTCAATGTGCCGCCATTAGCCACTCGATAATACGCAGCGGTCATGCCGGCCTTTCCGGATTCGGATGCAAAACAGATAGGGGAAGATCCCCCTCTGTACGTGTTCCTGATTGCGCCCACCGAAACCGCATCTGCCAGCCTGACTTCGTAGCCTGGTCGCAGAGGAGCGTTTATGGAAAGCCCATGATTAAGCCGGGAAAGAGTATAAAGGGACATTCCGGTTTCTCTGGCAACATCCTTCAGGGTCCCGCCGTGTTTCACAGTGTAATAAAGGGCAGGCCGGACGCTGGCTCGCGCTTCAGCCCGATGCGCCTCATGCGTCCTATCTGCCTCATAGGTCCTATCGGGCTTATAGGTCCTATCTGCCTTATAGGTCCTATTAGTCCTATACGCCCTGCCGGAATGCCCCGATGCGCTCGCCTGTTGGGGCGGGGCCTGCGCCTGATTGGAAATCTGATCGTCGTTGACCGAATCCGACATGACGGTCGGCGCGGACTGCGGTTCTATGGAAGCCACCCTTACAGGAGGGGCTGCGGCCTGGGCAATGTAGCCCGGTTGGAGAGAATTCGCCAGAAGCACCGGGCCGCTCTCGAAACTCCTCTTATAGAAAACGAGGCAACTGCCTGGAACAAGTACGCTGAAAGGAGTGATATGGTTCCACGCGCAAAGTTCCCCCACCGAAACCCCGAAGCTCTTGGCCAGTTGGGCGATTCCTTTTTCGTGGCCGCTTACGAAGTAGTCAACCTTTCTGGGCATATACGACGCCTGGGCGATCGCGATAATCGATCTCATTTTGGTGGCATCAGGCCCTATATTCGCCGCAAGAGTCGACCACGGAGTGAAGAACCGCACGTGCATATGCGTCAAATGCCCGGGGATGTCCTCCACAAGGGCGCCGGGCACGTCTCCGAAAAGACGGTTCAGGTAGGCCCGGCTGTAGCCGTGGGACAGCCCGTAATCATAGAGTATCTTCTGTATGCTCCTGTCGAGAAAGATATACTGGACACGCTGGGAGGCCACAAGATTTGCAATCAGGCAAAGTGTCTTTGCGGGATCCAGGTTGTCCCTGTTCATCGGAATGAGGCTGTGAAGCTCCTGGTTGTCCTTGGCATAGAGACCGACATCGACGTCCCTGCCGTTCTGGTGGGAAACATGACCTCCGAAAGGGCCGCCCCCTTTTTTTGAAAAATCTCCGATGAAAACATCACAACTCCCGGGAAACTGCCTCTTTACGGCTTCTATCGCATCGAGCAAAGCTCCTGCAAGCTCCGGGGTGGTATAAGCCGCGTTATAGTCCCGGACATCGTAGCCCGGAAACATATCTGGAAAGACGACACCATTTACGAGATAACCGTGGTACGGTTGACCGTAAGAAGCTGTAAGAGCATGACATGTCTGGAGAAAAACCAAAGAAGAGATGGCGAATACAGCCGGCAGAATTAAGGTATAATACAATACCCGTCGAGAGCTCGCTCCCTCCATAACCCCCCCATGTTTTAGCTTAGCGGTGTCCCTAACTTTTTGCCGAAGTACTACTTGGCAATTATCCTGAAAAGATAGACTTCCCTATCAAAACATAGACGTTGATGTCAAACGGTTTTTTGATCAATGGCCTGATTTATTTCAGAAACAACTGTAAGTCGTGTTAATTACAGGGCAAAACCAATCAATGAAATTGCATGTGGTAATCGTGGATAAGGGTACAGACAGATATCCTTTTTAAAAATAATAATTTAAAGCGAATCCGAAATCCTTTGTACAACGAAAATTATTTCAGGATCTCTTCCGAATTGGCCGCTTTTGGGCTATTTGACTCGGTTCGGAAACAAGCCCGTAAGGATCGCCGGCGAAAAGTATCTGCCCCTTGTCTCGGACAACCACAGGAATGTAGTCCACACATATGGGAACGGGTTTTGAGAGTTTAATGAATGTCGTGCGGGTCCCTTCAAGGATCGTGTGGATCTGGTTGACGTAGGGGTTTCGATCGTCCTGCAGCAGAATGCGAGCAAGTGTGAGCGCATTGTCGACTCGAATGCACCCATGGGAAAAATCGCGGCGCGACCTGGCAAACAGGTATCTTTGGTTGGTATCGTGCAGGTAAACGACGTAGGGATTTGGAAAATCGAATTTGACACGGCCAAGAGCGTTTTTGGGGCCGGATTTTTGAAAAATCCTGTGTTCGCCAAATCGGTACTTCGATTCCATTTTCACGTAGCCGTGTTCTTGAAACCAGTCGGGATTGGATTTGGCCACAGCGTTCAATTCACGCCTGATACGGCCGTCGACATACCATCGAGGGTTGAATATGATCTGGTAGATCTGACTGACCATGGTGGGAGTCTGGTTTTCTCCGACTAATCTGCCTTGACGGAACACCTTCTTGCCTCTGGCCATTCCTACGATGACCTTCTCGGCTTTGGCGAGTTTGCCGTTTTTATAATAGCCAAGCATAAATTGGGGAATATTGACCAGGATGAACCGCTTGTACCGGCGTGAAGGACTGTTGCGAATAGCCCTCAGGGAGAAAGCGATCATCGCCGCCTTTTGATCAAAAGGTAGATTGAGCCGTGCCTGGGTCCACCTGCCTATGACCGCGTCGGGTGTAAGCATGTTGGCGGTCTGAAAACGCCTGACCGCGCGTTGTGTTGCCCTGTTATAGACACCTGTGATACGGCCGGAATAGAACCCTTCCTGCCCGAGCCTTTCCTGCAGGAGCCGGATATCTTTTCCCGAAGCGCCCGGATGTACCGGGGAAGGGAAATAGACGAAGATCTGGCCGCCTCGGGTTGCGAGTTCCTGGTACTTCTTATAAGCAGAAAGCAGCACCTGGTAGCCGAATCCTTTCGGCTGCAGTTGCGCGAAGTACTTCGAAATCGGCTCGTTGCCCAAAAGGACTTTCACGCCGTCTGCAACCGGTGAGAAGGGATCCATATCCTTTGTAAAGAGGAAAAAGTCGGTAGTGAGGCGGATATCGGCTTCACTGGCCGCCTGGAAACAACGACGGTAGTCCTTCGCGACGACTTCGAGGTTTGTTGTCCCGCTCATCGACGCTTCATTGGAATGAGATGCGTCGGCAGCGGGGGCAGTCGACCGTTGCAAATCCAAAAACGATTGCGCCGTGGCGGCATCGTATTGTGGATATACGGCGCACAGGGCCGACCGGCATCTTTTGAGATTTTCGAGAACTTCAGACAACCTGTGGAGTTCGAACGGGTCGGGGTCGATGGCGTCTTTATCAAGAGTGCGCAGACTGACAAGCAGACTCTTCGCTTTACTGTTCAACCCGAACCTGGAGTTTATGAAAACGGGTTGCCAGTTATTCGCCTGATAAGCTCTGCTAAGAGGGCTGGGTGTAAGGCTTCCCAGGGCACGAACCGGAATGGAGTGCCAAATATAGTCGGACCAGAGTGTCTGCAATGCAATGTTGCTGCTTTGATTTTGCGTGGAGACCTTCGAAGGCCCGGCGGAATTTGCGCTGTTCCGGGCCGCCTGCGGCGAGTCGCCGAAGCCTGGCGTTTGCCCCGCGCCAATCCCTGGAAGGGCTGTGACCAATAGCGCGGCTATCGCCGTGAGAATGGAAAGTCTCCTTATCCCTGACAAGGCTCGTATCGAACTCATCTAACACTTTTCCCCAAACAATAATGTCTCTAACCTGCATTATTTAAAAATAAAATCGGATTCGCTCACCTGCTCGCGGCCCGTTTACCCGCCAAAGCCGCATGCACCGAAAGGTCTTTCCTATATAACAAAACTGTGCTATTGGCAATCGGCATGCGATAAAGGATGGATAAAGAGCGGTTTTGGAAACAGATGATTTTTTCATGGGCCTTGCCGTGGAAGAGGCCGAGAAGGGCTACCGGCTGGACGAAGTTCCGGTCGGAGCGGTGCTGGTCGCTGCCGATGGGCTGGTGCTCTCAAGAGCCCACAACATGCCGATCAGCTCCAATGACTCGACGGCGCATGCCGAGGTGGTGGCAATCAGGAAAGCTTGCGCGAGCCTTGGCAACTATAGATTGAGCGGGACCGTCCTGTATGTCACCCTGGAGCCGTGCGCCATGTGCGTTGGTGCAATGCTTCACGCCAGGGTCGGGCGCCTGGTTTTCGGCGCTCGCGATCCTCGAAGCGGTGCTGCGGGGAGCGTGCTGGACCTCACCAACGTTGCTCGTTTCAACCATCGCATAGAGGTAACCGGAGGCGTCCTGGCCGAGAAGTGTGCTGAGATGTTGCGCACATTCTTTAAGGACCGCAGGTCCGCAAAATAAATGAAAAGTCTTTTTGGGGCGATTGCCATTTGCATTCTTTTGCGCTTGCGTTAAAATTGCGTTTTGTCTTTCGTCCCGTATTGAGGTAAAGAAGGGTTGCTGTTGCGGAGAGGTACCGAAGAGGCCGTACCGGGCTCGACTCGAAATCGAGTTGTCCTGTGAAGAGCAGGGCACGTGGGTTCGAATCCCACCCTCTCCGCCATTTTTCGCGCCCGGCCCTGTGTGCGCAAACCGGTGAAAGTACCTTGCGGAGAGATGTCCGAGAGGCTGAAGGAGCACGACTGGAAATCGTGTGTACGCCCAAAAGGTGTACCGAGGGTTCGAATCCCTCTCTCTCCGCCATCCTGCCTGCTGGCCCACTGCCTTCAGGCCGTCGTAGTCATTTATGTCCTATCAAGTCATAGCCCGCAGATGCCGGCCCGAGATCTTCGAGGATGTCATCGGCCAGCCGCATGCGACACGGACGCTTCAAAATGCGATCCGCCTCGGTCGTATTGCCCACGCCTATCTGTTTTCGGGCGCCAGGGGAGTCGGCAAAACTTCGGTTGCCCGCATCGTGGCTAAAGCCCTTAATTGCGAAAAAGGGCCCACCCCATCGCCGTGTAATCACTGTTCGAACTGCCGGGAAATATCCCATACCAACTCGGTTGACGTTATCGAGATAGACGGCGCCTCCAACCGCGGAATCGACAGTATTCGCGAGTTGAGGGAAACCGCGCGCTACAAGCCGGCCAAAGGACGCTATAAGGTTTACATAATCGATGAAGTCCACCAGTTGTCCACTGATGCCTTCAACGCTCTACTCAAGATTCTCGAAGAGCCCCCGGCCCATGTCGTTTTTATCTTCGCCACCACCGAACCTCACAAGATACCTGCTACGGTCCTTAGCAGGTGCCAAAGGTTTGATTTCCGTCGCCTGAGCCTGCAACTCATTGTGGAGCATCTGAAAAAGATCGTCTCGCAGGAAGGAGCGAATTTTTCGGAGTCCATTCTATACGCCATAGCCCGTGAAGCCGATGGAAGCATGCGCGATGCGCAAAGCTTGCTTGAACAGCTCCTGGCCTTTAGCGGCGACGATCTTGCGGAATCCGAAATTCTCGATATCCTGGGAGTTATCGACAGGCAGAGCGTAATGCGCACCGCCGAAGCGATCCTGTCGGGAGACGCCCGGGCCTGCCTGGACCTGGCCTCGGATGTGTACCGCAGGGGATTGGACAGCAGACGCTTCTGCCAGCACTTGTGCGACCATTTCCGAAATCTTCTCTTTGTGGCCCTTTCCGAGGGAACTGAAGCGCGGATCGATCTGCCCCGGGACGAAAATGAGCTTCTAAGGCAACTGGCGGCCAAGACCACTGCCGAATCCCTCCATGTTTATTTCCAGATGCTCCTGCGCGGCGAGGAGGACATCCGCCGTTCGAGCATGCCGAAAATCGTGCTCGAGATGCTTCTTTTGCGCATGTCCCGCCTGCCCAAGATTGAATCGATCGATCTCCTGCTGGACAGGCTCTTGACGATCGAGCAAAGTCTTAAAAGTGGGCGGTTCGCTTCAGATTGCATCCTTTCGGAAAGCAGGCCCGCCTTCGGGACGAGGGAAGGGGCGCCGAAGACCGAAGATAGGGGCGAGTCAAAACCAATCGCTCCGGCCTCCGGGTCTGCCGCCGATTCCGGGCAGCCAATAGCCGCACCCGACGCCCCCCTTCCATCCGCAGGAGCGGCTTCCAGCCGCGACCCGGCTTTTCCAGGCCCTGGCGCCTCTCCGCCATCGGCTTCGCAAGCCGTAGCCAATTGGCCGATGTTCGTCTCTTTCCTTCAAGACCACAATCCCATTTTGTGGGCAAAAGTTTCCCATTCCACCGTCAGGGTTTCGGGGGAATCGATCGAGCTGGAAGTCCCGGACATCTTTGAGAACAGCGCCAACGGGCCTGAGTTTATCAGCAAGCTCGAAGAGGCCTCGCAGGCTTTTTTTGGCGCCAGGCTGCAATGGACCATAACGAAGAGGCAGGCCGCAAGTCCGCGAGGCCCCGGGGCAAAGGCCGGTAAAGCGGGGAAAACATCGGGCGCAAAACAGGTTGCCGCCCATCCGGCTGTTCAGCAGGCCATAGAGATATTGGGGGCTGAACTGATCGAGGTTAAATCCTCAGGGGGCGATCCGGAGCAACGTCGCAGAAAATAAATTGTTTCGGTGTCGGGCCGTGGTTTAAGGTTATAAACCCGAGAGCGGGAAACCGGCATGCCGTCGGCGCCGTGGTGTGTTATCTTAAGATCCGGGTATATGATTTGGACCGGAGGAAAAGGACAACTGTAGGATGGGTGGAGCAAGGCGCAACCCATCAAATTAATCTGATTCGCAAAAGTATTCGATTTTCATCGGAGGAAAAAGACAATGGCGAAGGGATTCAATCCGTTGCAGCAGGTAAAGGTGCTGCAGGAGAAAATGGCCAAGATGCAGGAGGAGCTGGCTCTAAAGAAAGTGGAAGCGAGCGCGGGCGGGGGCATGGTGACCGTCGAGGTCAACGGCAGGCAGGAAGTTTTGAGCATTAAGATAGACCGGCAGGTTGTTGACCCGGAAGATATTGAGATGTTGCAGGATCTTATCGTTGCTGCGGTTAACGACGGTTTGCGGCGTGCCCAGGAAATGGCCGCTTCTGAAATGGGAAAGCTCGCCGGTGGGCTCAATATCCCGGGGTTGAACATACCGGGGCTTTTTTGACCGTTTATGAATCCCTATCCACCGATATTGAGCGACCTCATCCGCAAACTGAGCAGGCTCCCCGGGCTTGGGGAGAAAAGCGCCACGCGGATCGCCATGTATCTTCTCAAGGCGCCGGACAAGGATGTTCAAGCGCTTGCGGAAAACATCCGGCAACTTCGAACCAGTATACGAACCTGTTCGATCTGCTTTAATTTTACCGACGAGCCGGTTTGCTCCATTTGCAGCGATCCGGCCCGAAACATCGGGCAAGTCTGTATCGTCGAAGGTACGGCCGATCTATTGGCAATCGAGCAATCCGGGGCTTTCAAAGGCCGATACCATGTCCTGCAGGGCGTATTGGCGCCCCTTGACGGGATCGGCCCCGATCAAATCCGCATAAAAGAGCTTTTTGCCCGGTTAAAGTCCGAGGAAATCAACGAAATCATCATAGCGACCAACCCGAGCAGCGAAGGGGAGGCGACCGCGCATTACCTTCTTCAAATACTGAAAGACCATCAGGTGCGCGTAACGCGGATAGCTTACGGAATACCCATGGGAGGAGACCTCAAATACACCGACCGCGTGACTTTGGAAAGAGCGCTGAAAGGACGGCAGGCGTTTTAGGTCACGCCCGGGTTGGGGCTCGATCGATAGGCAGGAAGTGATGTCGCGATATTGGTCTTTTCTTTAAAAATCCCGCCCGGTTAATTAACCGCCGGAAGCAATGGCTCGGCAACCGATGCCTGCACAGTCGGCTTTAAATGATAAATGCTTGAAAATTATTGACATTTGTTCGTAAATAAAGATAATCAAACATTTGTTTCGAAAATGTGATGCTCGCTGTCCGGTTGATCTGCAAGGCCGGTGTGGAGAAAAATCATGATTGAGATTCGATTTCATGGGCGTGGCGGCCAGGGGGCTGTGACTTCAGCCGAACTTACCGCGCAGGCCGCCATTGAGGAAGGAAAATTTGCCCAGGCCTTCCCGAGCTTCGGTCCGGAACGGCGTGGCGCCCCGGTTATGGCTTTCGTGCGGGTTGGCGAGGCGCCGATCGTTACGCGGGAAAAGGTTTACGAACCGGACATAGTCATCGTTTTGGACCCGACGTTGCTAAAGATCGTCAATGTCGAAGATGGCCTTAAAAATGGCGGGATCGTGATCCTCAATACGCCGAAGGATGCGAGCGAGGTTCGAAGGGAAAGCGGAATCAAGGCCAGGCTCGCGACCGTCGACGGCTCGAGGATAGCAGTGGAGACCATGCGCGTTCCCATCGCCAATACGACCATGTTGGGCGCTTTGGTAAAAGTCACCGGGATCATCTCGATGAGCTGCCTGCAAGGCCCGATCAAGCGCCGTTTTGGACCGATCGGCGAAAAGAACCTCAGTGCATGTTCGCGGGCCTTCGAAGAGACTCGGATAGTGGAGGAATAGCCGTGGCCAGGGAGAGCGGAATCATTAGCTGGAAAGAACTGAACCCCGGTACGGCCATTACCGAGCCGGGAAACGCGGCGGAGCTTAAAACCGGTGACTGGCGTTCGATGCATCCGGAAACGGACCGCGGCAAGTGCATCAAGTGCGGGCAATGCTATATCTTTTGTCCCGACATGGTTTATGCGAAGGACGAAGAAGGCTATTACGTGCAGAACTATTACTGGTGTAAAGGCTGTGGAATCTGCGCCAGGGAATGCCCGGTCGCGGCGATAAAGATGATCGAGGAGGTCGACTGAGATGTCCGAACGAGTTGGTATCGAGGTCTCGCTGGCGGTTGCCGAAGCGGTAGGACTGTGCGATGTGGACGTTGTGGCGGCTTACCCGATCACTCCCCAGACGCATATTGTCGAGCACCTGTCCGAGCTTGTGGCGGAGGGGCGGCTCGATGCGGAGTTCATTCCCGTCGAGTCCGAACACAGTGCGATGAGCGCCTGCGTAGGCTCTTCGGCCGCCGGGGCGCGCACGTTTACCTCAACGAGTTCCCAGGGCTACGCCCTGATGTCCGAGGTCTGCTTTATAGCCTCCACACTCAGGCTTCCGATCGTAATGGCGGTGGCAAATCGGGCGCTGAGCGCTCCGATCAGCATCTGGAACGATCATGCGGACCTCATGTTCGCCCGGGACTCGGGCTGGATCCAATTGGTCGCCACAAGCGGTCAGCAAGCCGTCGATTTGTCCGTTATGGCCTTCCGGATCGCTGAAGACAAAAGGGTGTCGCTGCCCGTTCAGGTGAACCTCGACGGCTTCATCATGAGCCACGTGATCGAGCCGTTGTTTTTGCCCGATGCGGAGGAAATAAAAAGGTTCCTTCCGCCCTTCCAGCCGCTTTTGCGCCTGGATCCGGCCAGGCCGATCACAATCGGTCCGGTGGGCATGCCCGATGTTTACACCGAAGCCCGCAAGGCCCACGATGAAGTGCTGAAGGCCTCCAAGGCGGTAATCCTCGAAGTCTTCGACGAGTTTGCAAAGCAGTTCGGACGCCGGTACGAACTTATAGAGACCTACCGGGTCGAGGATGCGGATACCATAATAGTTGCGATGGGGAGCATTTCTCAAACGGCCTCGACGGCGGTCGATGCGATGCGTGAAAAAGGCCTCCGGGTCGGCATGGCAAGCATTTGCCTCTTCAGACCTTTTCCCGCAGCCGAGTTGGCGGGTGTGATCGGCAGGGCCAAAAACCTCGTCCTGCTCGACAGGGCCACGGTGTTTGCCGGCGGAGAAATATCCGGACCGGTCGCCCTGGAGGTAAAATCCGCCCTCTTCGACAGGGGGCTTTCTCCCAAGGTCGCAAATTTCCTGGTCGGTCTGGGCGGTCGTGACGTTACGCAACAGAACTTCGAGGAAATGGTCGAAAGGGTGGTCACGGCGAAAAACGGCGATCTTCCACCATACGAATTCATCAATGTGAGGGAATAAATGGGAACTGCAACCGAGGCCTTGAAGGATTTTAAGGGATTCAGCCTTAAGAATATGCCCGAGGTGGAACCGCTCTCGCCCGGTCATCGCGCATGCCAGGGCTGCGGGGAAGTGCTGGCTTTGCGCCAGGCGATGAAGGCGATCGGCACGAACGTGGTGGTATGCAGCGCTACGGGGTGCATGGAAATAATCTCCTCTCCTTTTCCGCAGACCGCGTGGCGGGTGCCGTGGATTCACGTAGCGTTCGAAAATGCGGCTGCCGTGGTGAGCGGCGTCGAGGCGGCCTATAAGGCGATGAACCGCAAGAAGAAAATCGACCGGCCCGATGTGACCTTTCTTGCTTACGGCGGTGACGGCGCAACGGCGGACATCGGATTGCAGTCGCTTTCGGGGGCGCTCGAGCGCGGCCACAACTTCATCTATTTGTGCCTGGATAACGAAGCGTACATGAATACGGGAATCCAGCGTTCCTCTGCGACGCCTTTCGGGGCTTCGACCACCACATCGCCTCCGGGCAGAAAAAGTTCGGGGCAGGCGACCTGGAAGAAGAACGTGGCCGAGATTGCCGTCGCCCACGGAATACCCTACGTGGCCACGGCCGCGCCGGCCTTTCCGGTGGATCTTATGAACAAGGTAAAGAAGGCTTCACTGGTCCCCGGGCCTGCTTACATCCATATCTATTCACCCTGTCCCACCGGATGGCGGTGCGCGGTCGATGAGAGCATCGAAGTGGCGAGGCTTGCTGTCCAGTCGAAAGTCTTTCCGCTCTACGAGGTGATCGACGGCCAATATATCCTCTCGCGAAAGCTTGCCAGGCCCAAGCCTGTTTCCGAGTATTTCAAGCCCCAGCGCCGGTTCCGTCATTTGACCGATAGTGAGATCGACTTTATCCAGCAAAGGGTGGACGAGGAGTACGAAAAGCTTCTTAAAAAGTGCGGAGTCGAGGCCGGCTGATAGAGTTCTGGAAATGTCCGGGCGGACGGGAACAAAAACGCCGTCCGCTCCTTCGTTGTCGGATGGAAGAATTTCCTTCCTCTCTCTTCGGGTTTGGCCACAAAACGCTCCTCTGCTTTTGACCTGCGGTTGCACTCCCTCCGCGACTCTGCGCCTCTGCGTGAGAAACTTTTCCAAGCCGTGAAGGCGGGCTAGGCATGGCAGTTTTGCACGTCCCCCTCGGCCTGCCCTGAGTTCCACTCCCTCCGCG
>JAJYTC010000205.1 GCA_021793275.1 Deltaproteobacteria bacterium
CCACTGTCCCGTGCCATCTCGTTCCCCTCCTGGTTTCCCAATGTAGGATAGGGGAAGCCGGGGAGAATGTCCAGCTCTTTTTATAGGATAGTCGGGGTTGTCATAAACGGGTAATGCTCCCAGGCAGCCCTGGAATAGATGGCATGAGGGTGGAAGACCTCCCGAGCTATCTCAAGGGCCATTGGCCGCAGGTACGTGAGCAGTTATTGAACGGAACCTATGCACCGCTGCCGGTGAAGCGGGTGGAAATTCCCAAGCCGGGGGGCGGGGTGCGCAAGTTAGGTGTGCCTTGCTGTGTGGACCGCTTTGTTCAGCAGGCGGTCCTGCAAGTGCTGCAAGGTAAATGGGACCCAACATTCTCCGAACACAGTTACGGATTTCGCCACGGGCGATCTGTGCACCAGGCGGTACGACAGGCGCAGCGGTACATCTCGAGGGATACCGGTACGTTGTGGATATTGACCTGGAGAAATTTTTCGACCGGGTAAACCATGACATTTTGGTGAGTCGCGTGGCCCAACGGATATCGGATAAACGAATGCTGCGACTAATTCGTGCTTTCCTGAATGCCGGAGTTATGGAAAACGGTCTTATCAGTTCAACGGAGGAGGGTACTCCCCAAGGTGGTCCACTCTCTACACTGCTTTCCAATTGGCTGCTCGATGACCTGGACAGGGAACTTGCCCGAGGAGGCCACCGTTTCGTCCGTTACGCTGACGACTGTGCGCCACGAAGGCGCGGAAAGGAGCGTGTAAACTAACTCCTTTCATGCAGCCATGCTGCACGGAAGATGAGGGAAGGCCCCTCGGAACCGTCATGCAGGTGAAGGTTCCAAACCACCTTAAGCTGCTGCGGTCAAAAGTTGTGGTGGTGAGCGTTAAGGAAAAGGTCCCGCTTGACGGGATCAGGTGGGTGTCATGGAGACGAACACAAGTGAACCGCTGATAAAGTGTCGAAAGCGTAGGGACGCCATCAAAACCAGGGGGGAGTCGTTAATCTGGGATAAGTCCGGAGGATACCTGTTTACTGTCCGGGCGGTGGCCGGCATGGAGGCGGCGTGAACATGGCACAGGCTTCTGTGTGGAACGTGGGAACCTACGGCTCCGATGGTAAGGGAGAAGTCCAAGTGGAGGCCCCACGAGGACGAGAGTACCGATGCGGAGCATAGGGGCGGAACAGCCCGTAGTAGCGCAGAAGCCCTTGTAATGGGGGTGGAGCGAAGGGGCTGTGTCATCCGGTTTTGAATATTGGTCAACCGCGCTAAGGCGAGGGAGGAGCCGGTGGACAAAACAAAGTCGTTTGAGATTTCCAAACATGTCGTATGGGAAGCATACGAGCGAGTAAAAGCGAACAAAGGTGCGGCGGGAATCGATGACGAGTCGATCGCGGCTTTTGAAGAGAACCTTAAGGATAACCTCTACAAAATCTGGAATCGGATGTCATCGGGATGCTATTTTCCACCTCCGGTAAAGGTAGTGGAAATACCGAAAAAGAACGGTGGGATAAGGATTCTCGGCGTGCCAACAGTGGGTGATCGCATCGCCCAGATGGTAGCAAAGCTGTACTTCGAGCCTGTGGTGGAACCCTGTTTCCTCCCCGACTCATACGGCTACAGACCAGGAAAGTCAGCGATCAACGCAGTGGCAGTAACGCGGGAGCGGTGTTGGCGGTATGACTGGCTGATCGAGTTCGATATAAAAGGCGAACCGCCGTGTACGGACCCGTACGCACGGTGGTGTGACAGGGAAAGCTCGTGAAGGCCTACCTATGTCCATTCCATGTGTGAACTCTTGTTATTCCTCGGCCGTCATCTTTCCAACCGCCAGTTGCCGGCGGGCGCCGGCAACCTCGCTGCCAACCTCAGGCGCTGCCTTAACGTAATTTCCACCCTCCTGACACGTTTGCGTAATGAAACTCCCTCATACTTGCTCATATCAATCGAAAAAAGGGCCATTGAAACCGCCTTCCCTGCGGCCCTTGAGTGACCTGAAATTTCTTTGAAAGGATAGGTCTATGGCGAGGATAGCTGTGATTGACGAGGATAAGCACATTCGAGAATTGTATTACTGCGAGTTTTCGGAAATCGGCTACGAAGTATTCACTGCGGCGTCGGGCTTCGAGCTTATGGCGAAACTCGAAGGATTTCTCCCCGATTTGATCGTTATGGATATCAAACCGGGTGAGGTCGACGGGCTCAAACTGCTTCGGGAAATCCGCAGCTTCGCCCCGGAGCTTCCGGTTGTGATATGCAGCGTCTACGATCTTAGCCGGTGGGACATCGGGACGGCGGCGGCGGATTGGTGTGTAGTCAAATCATTCGATCTTACCGGGTTGAAGGCCAAAGTCGAGCGGGCGCTTGAAGCAAAGAGCCCGTTTTTAAAGGCCGTTTGATCGAGGTAATGCGGTTGTTTGAGGGAGTGAGTGGCTGCCCGCGCTTGTCTCCTTTGCTTTTTTCCGATGCCGAAGATCGTTAGACATCCCTGCGTGGCGGCGTTATACTGAAAAAAGATTTAAAAAGTTTGCAGTGAAGAGGTTACGGAGGGGTCTGATGCAAAGGAGATGGTACGGGAAAGACTGGGGACTCTCAGCGAGGATGTTCTTTGTCATGTTTCTTCTCGCCGCCCTTTATCTTCTGTTCCTGGCATTTCTTTGGAATGCGGGCGTCGGGTTCATGGGAATGGCGGTCATAGCAGGGACCCTGCTTGTGGTCCAGTTTTTCTTTTCGGATAAAATCGTGTTGTGGTCGATGGGAGCGAGGGAAGTGGACCGCGATGAGGCGCCCGAACTCCATGCCATGATCGAACGGCTTGCGCAAATGGCCGATTTGCCCAAGCCCAAAGTGGCGATAGCCGAAAGCGATGTGCCCAACGCCTTCGCAACCGGAAGGAGTCCGAAAAACTCCGTGGTCTGCGTCACAACTGCCCTCATGCGGCGGCTCGACCCTCCGGAATTGGAAGCGGTCCTGGGGCACGAGTTGTCCCATGTGCGCAATCGCGATGTCATGGTTATCACCGTGGCGGGGTTTTTTGCGGCGGTTGCCAGCTTCCTGGTGCACAATCTCCTGTTTTCATTCGGTTTTGGATTCGATTCCGGCGGGGACCGCGACGGGGAAGGCATGGGCATAATGGCGGTCTGGCTTGTGTCCATGCTCGTGTGGGTGATAAGCTTTTTCCTGATTCGCGCGCTGTCGCGTTACCGGGAATATGCGGCTGACCGCGGTTCGGCCATTCTTACCGGCGCCCCGTCGCAGCTTGCCTCCGCCCTGGTGAAGATAAGCGGCGTAATGGAGCGAATTCCCGACCGTGATTTGCGCAAAGTTGAGGGCATGAACGCATTTTTCATTCTGCCCGCCCATAGGCGCGCTTCCCTGGTTGAGTTGCTCTCTACTCATCCCTCCCTTGAAAAGCGCCTCGAACAGCTCGAGAAAATGGAGCAGGAGATAGAGAAAGCATAATGAAGCTGCTCGATATCTTGTTCGGCCGGACCAAGCCGGTGGCCTCCAGCGTGGAAAACCTTTTCAGTATCTCTACCGCGCAGATAAGCCTTGCGGCAACCTTTGACGCTAACCCCACGGGCCGGGCCGGGATTACCTTCAAGCCCGTCGAGGCATCCGATTTCGACGCCGCGGAAAATGAACTGAAAGGCCTGCTGGAGATAACGGCGAAAGAGAGCAAAACACGGTCCCGGATCGTGAGAGACAGGTTCAACTACGCATGGGTCCTTCTCGAGGACAAGGAATTCGAGGATCTCGTGGCGGCCATGCACATGACGAGCGTGACGCTTCGCGAGCACGGGTTCGAAGAGCAACTCCTGGCGGCTGTTTTTCAATTCGCCGACAGGCATGGCCGGGACGTCTACTGGATATACAACTACAAACGCGGGTCCTTCTATCCCTTCGTTCCCCTGGGGAACCAGAAACGTGACAACGCTTACGAACTGAGGCTGCGCGCCCTCATGGAAAAGGAGATGCCGATCGAACCCGAACTCGAGCGCTGGTATCCGCTCTGGGACCTTCCTCTGGGAGCGGGCGGGGCGGGGGAGAGTAAAGACCTGTAGCCCCGATGGTGTTCACTTAAGCTGAAAAACCGTGGGCAACGCTCTCTATCGCAATTTTTTGTCCAAAATTGTTCGTACCGTCTTGGCAAGCTTCTCCAGGGTCACAGGTTTCATCAAGAGTTCCTCAATCCCGAGTTTCTTTATCCCCTCTGCGTGGATGTTTTTACTAAAGCCGGTCATTAGTATCACGAAGATTTCAGGTTGAAGCTCGACGAGCTTCCGGGCGAGTTCCATCCCCGTAAGACTCGGCATGGTCATATCGGTGATGAGCAGGTCGAAAGGTCGATCCGCCGGTTGGTTTCGAAATGCCTCGAAGGCTTCCCTCCCGTCTGTGCGTGAAACCACTTCATACCCGAGCCTTTCGAGCATACGCTTTATCATCTCCGCCAGGACGGGTTCGTCATCCACTACAAGTATACGCTCCCGCCCCGGGGGAAGAGCTGTGACAACCGCTGTCTTCTCGGGCACACTATCGGTCTCAAGGGCGGGCAGAAGCACTCGAAAACTGGTTCCGTTCCCTGAGACACTGTCAAAAGAGATGGCTCCTCCGTGGCTTTTTACAATTCCGTGAACAACGGAGAGGCCAAGCCCGGTACCCTCATTGGGTCCCTTTGTGGTGAAAAAAGGGTCGAATATAAGGTCCGCAATCGACGGATCGATACCGTGGCCTGTGTCACTGACTCTCAACTCGACGTAATGGCCCGTGGGAAGACTTTCCGAAGCGGCGACGGCCTCGGTTTCTATCATTATATCGGCCAGTTTCACTTCCAGAACGCCGCCTTTATCCTGCATCGCGTGGGCGGCGTTGGTGCAAAGGTTCATCAGGACCTGGTGCATCTGAGTAGGGTCGGCCAGAACAGCGTTTTTGCTCGATACAGCGCTCTTTATTTCGATAGTGGACGGCAGAGACGGACGCAGAATACGCATTGCTTCTTTTATGATCCTCCCAAGTTCCAGCGGTAATTTTTGCTGCTCCGACCTCCGACTGAAAACAAGGATCTGCTGCACCAATTCCTTCGCACGGCAGGTTGCCTTGAGTACCTCGGCCAGCTTGTCCTGAACGGGACTTTTTTCATCCAATTCCAACTTCGCCAATTCGGAATATCCCATGATAGCCCCGAGAATATTGTTGAAGTCATGGGCTATGCCCCCTGCGAGCGTGCCCAGCGCCTCCATCTTCTGGGCCTGCCGCAGTTCTTTTTCCAGTAATAATTCACGGCTGATATCCCGGTGAATGGCGACATAATTCCTTATTTCGCCGGAGTTGTCCCGGATTGCCGAAACCGTGACGTCGGCGTCATAGAGAGTACCGTCCTTTTTCTTGTTGGTCATGCGCCCCGACCACGCCTGCCCTTTCAATAGAGCGTCGCTCAACTGCCTGTGCAAAACCTTATAGTACTTGTCTCCCTTGAAGATCCAGGCGTGCCGGCCGACAATTTCATCGCCGGCATAGCCGGTAATGCGCTCGAAAGCGGGGTTGGCATACTCGATACGCCAGTGTGCGTCAGTGATGATGATTCCTTCGCCGGCCTGCTCGACGGCCATCGCCAACCGCGTGCGTTCTGCCTCCGCCTGCTTGCGCTCGGTTATATCGCGGATTACTCCTTCAACCCCGAGAATATCGCCATGTTTATCCTTCAGGAAACTGCTCGTGGCGGAAACGGGGACCGGCGAACCGTCCTTTTTTCGAAGCGTTGCCTCGTAATCCAGAACGACGCCATCCTGCCGGATCTTTTGCAGCATTTTTTCGCGTTCGGATGGATACAGCCAAAAACTCTCAACAGGCTTGCCCATTATTTCTTCACAGGATAACCCCAAAATCTTGGATACGGAGGGGCTGATCATAGTTATGAGGCCGTCTTTATCGGTAAGGTAGAAAACGTCCTGTATGTTTTCAACCACGCTTCGGTAACGCTGTTCGCTGTCGCGGAGCATTTCCTGCGTTTTCTTGATCTCAGTCACATCCCTTATGGATTCGATAGCGCCGATAATCTTGCCGGTACTGTCATAAAGGGGCCTGGCTTTGCACCAGAGAACACGATCTTCCCCACCCCTTAAACACACTTCGGTTTCGGCTAAAAGAATATCTCCATGTCTTTGGACAAAAGAATATTTCTTAAGAATTTCATCGTCTTGCCTGATTACTGCATCTATCAAAACCG
>JAJYTC010000206.1 GCA_021793275.1 Deltaproteobacteria bacterium
CTGGAGGCGGTTGACAAGGTGGAAAACGATGACGGCCGCATCAAAATCGAAAGTATTTTCGGAGAGCAGAAAGTCATTCAGGGGCGAATTCGCAGCATGTCTCTCGTAGAGCACAGGATATTGATCGAACAGTAACGCTTCGCGAAGTCAAAAGTGAAAGGTAAAAAGTATAGGCTGGATTGTTGTCTCTTATTTTCGCCTTCCGCCTTCTGACTTTCGACTTTGGACTTTCGACTTTTTACTTTTGCCTTCTGGAAGTGTACCAGTCGATTTGCCTGCAAATACCCCGGATGAGCTGCACGTCGCGTCCCCGGACCTGCATCCTGCTGAAAAACCGCCGTATGCTCTCCATCCGGTAATCCGGATTGTCCGCGCTTATGAAATTGATTTTGGTCAGCGTTTCCTTGAGGTGAGCGTACATCGATTCGAGTTCGAACCGGGTCGCGAGGCGGGGGACGAAGTGGCTTTTTTCGCCGGAGGCTGCCGTGAAAATCTCGTAGACCATTATCATGACCGCCTGGGCCAGGTTTATGGAAGAAAACTCGGCGGTCGGAATCGTGACCAGCACATCGCAGTACCGGATATGCTCATTGGACAGTCCGCTCGCCTCGGGGCCGAAAAGAAGCGCTACATGGTTCTTGTGGCTTATGGGTATGAGGTCCAGGGCAAGCTGGCGGGGATTTCTGACCGACTGCCGGTGGGAACCTCTGCGCGCGGTGGTCCCAACGACGTATTGGAACCCCTTGAGCGCATCTTCGATCCGGTCGTAAACCTCGATGCCCGGGATAAGGTCTGCGGCATGGTGCGTGGCCGTCTTCAAGATACGGGTAAGATCGCATCCGGAAGGATTTACCGTCAGGACCCGCGAAATGCCCATGTTCTTGGCCGCCCGAACCGCCGCGCCTATATTTTCCGGGTAGTGGGGCTCGTCGAGCACAATGGCTATATGTTCAAGGTTGATTTTCACTACCTGTAATAATTTCGATAATACTCCAGAACCATCCTGTGGGTATTGAAGTACGGGGTTATGTCGGAGATGGAGTGCCTCATGATGGACACCCACTTCCTGCGGTTTGCATAATAGGTCGTGACCATGTCTTCCAGGTCGCGGTATAAGTCGGAGGCCGCCAACTGGTCATCCTGGTCTTCATCGTCGCCTATGGCCCACCCGTTCACACGGTTCTTGCAAGCTTCCCTCCACCATCCGTCCAGCACGCTCATGTTGACGCCGCCGTTGAAGCAGACTTTCATGCCGCTGGTGCCGCTCGCCTCCCTCGGCCGGCGCGGCGTGTTGAGCCAGACGTCGGCGCCTGCGGTCATAAGAGAAGCGACCCAAATGTTATAGTTGGGCACAAAGACCAGCCTGAGCTGATTTTCGTATTGCTGGCCGATGTTGACTATCTGCTTGATCAGCTCTTTTCCCGCCGCGTCCTGCGGGTGCGCCTTGCCGGCGAATACGAACTGAACCCGGTCGTAGGACAGGTTGAAGAGAAATTCCAGATCGCTGAAAATCAGCGTTGCCCGCTTGTAGGCGGCTGCGCGCCGCGCAAAGCAGATCGTTAGCAGTTCGTCGGTAAAGCCGACGCCGGACAGGGAATTTATGTAGCTGATCAGCCGTCTTTTGGCCCGTTTTTTGGCCTCCACGATTTCGCTGTCCGGAATCTGCGAAATGTCGGCCATCTGTTGCGGGTCGCCGCGCCAGGTCGGGATATATTTGTCGTAGATTTCCCTGAATTCGGGGGCGGTCCAACTCACGTGGTGCACCCCGTTGGTGATGTGGCCGATGTCGTAGCCGGGGAACATGAGCCTCGATATTTCCCCGTGCAGTTGGCTCACTCCATTTGCCGCACGCGACAAATTGAGGGCCAGCACCGTGGTGTTGAGAAGTTCTTCTCCGGCCAGCTGCCTTATGTTCGTCGGAAGGTATTCGCCGATCACCTTCCCCGCAAGGTCGTAGGTGAATTTATCATGGCCGGCGGCAACGGGCGTGTGCGTGGTGAATACGCACCTCGACTTCACCTTCTCGACGTCTCCGCCGAAATCTCTTAGCATGGCCAGGGTGAGGAAAACCGCGTGTCCTTCGTTCATGTGATAGGTCGTGATATTGGGCTCCAGCCGCTTGAACGCAAGGTAGCCGCCTATTCCCAGAATCGCTTCCTGCGATATCCGCGTATGCTGGTCTCCGCCGTAGAGATATTGCGTAATGAGCCGGTCGGCGGGGGCGTTGTCCGGAAGATCGGTATCCAGAAAATAGACCGGGACCCGTGAGCGGCCGTTTGCGTTGTGCATTCCAATCACGTTATGCTTCCATACGCCAACGTGGACGTCACGCCCTTC
Source organism: Deltaproteobacteria bacterium (assembly GCA_021793275.1). Lineage (GTDB taxonomy): Bacteria > Desulfobacterota > Syntrophobacteria > Syntrophobacterales > Syntrophobacteraceae > SbD1. The sequence continues at coordinate 2,338 of JAJYTC010000206.1, forward strand.
GAGTCTTACCGTCACCTTGAGGGGAAGAGGCTCCATGAAAGCGCGCGGGTCGAAATAAGGATACATCTCTTCCTGCTGCCCGAAGGGGTTTATGTTCTGGATGAAATAGCCACGTTTGTACAAAAGCGTTATGGCGACCACGGGAATATTCAGATCGGCTGCCGATTTGATATGGTCGCCGGCCAGAATGCCAAGGCCCCCGCTGTAGGTTGGTATGTTTTCAGTGAGACCTATTTCCATGCTGAAGTATGCGACTTTCATCGAGGCTGATTTCGCTCCTTTGCCGGTTTGAGATAGGTTCGAGCAAAATTTATATCATATCGGCGCCTGTTTTCCAAAAAAACATGCACCCCGGCCCTGCCTGATGCCTGGCCTTTGGCTGCATCCGGTTTTTCTGGCGGCAGGTTTTCTAAAAATGTTACGATAAGCGTCCGGTAGATAATTCCAATAGAAGAGGGCGATCCATGCGAACACTCCTTATTTCGGCCAACACCGAGCAGCTTCAGATGCCCGTTCTGCCGATGGGCCTCGCCTGTGTAGCCGCGGCGGCCGGCCAGGCAGGCCATGAGGTCCGGGTTTTGAACCTCATGAGCAGTGACGATTTCGACAGGATCGACCTCGAAGGGGCCTTTTCCGGCTTCGATCCCGAGATTGTAGGCATTTCGGTCAGAAACATCGACGATCAGTCCATGAAGGCCCCGAAATTTCTTCTGGAAGCAGTAAAAAAGGTCGTCGACGCCTGCCGTAGCCTCACCTCGGTCCCCATCGTGCTTGGGGGCGCAGGGTACAGCATTTACCCGCGAAGCGCGCTCGCCTTCCTGGGGGCGGACATGGGCATAAAGGGCGAGGGGGAAGCGGCTTTTGTAAAGCTCCTGGACAGGCTTTCCCGCAAAAAAGACATCTCGGACATTCCCAACCTCGTTTTTCCCGGCGCCGGCTGCGGGGGCACATCCGCTGCCTTTGAAAGGCTCGACGACCTGCCGCTCCCCGTTCCGAACGGCCTTTTTCCCTTTTCCACCGAATTCGGCGCTCAGAAGATATGGCTTCCCTTCCAGACCCGCAGAGGCTGCCCCATGAGATGCAGTTATTGTTCGACGGCGGCCATAGAGGGCACTATTTTGCGAAAGAGGTCCCCGCAAATTGTCGTGGATTCCGTTTGCCGGTTCGTTGAAGCAGGGTTTGCGAATTTTTTCTTCGTCGATAATACCTTCAATTTCCCGCCGTCGTATGCCCGGCAGCTTTGTGACCTCCTTGCCGCGCGAAAGCTAGGAATCGAGTGGCGCTGCATTCTTTATCCCTGGCTGGTCGATGAGAAACTGGTCGAAAGCATGGCCCGGGCGGGGTGCGTGGAAGTGAGCCTGGGTTTTGAAAGCGGTTCGAAAAAGATTTTGCGTTCGATGAACAAGAGGTACCAGCCCGAAGATGTGCGCGCCGTCTCGAAGCTGCTGCACAAATACGGCATAAATCGGATGGGCTTCCTGCTGCTTGGGGGGCCGGGGGAAACGAGGCAAACCGTCGAAGAGAGCTTCGAGTTTGCCGATTCTCTCGAACTCGAAGCGATGAAGGTCACGACCGGAATTCGGATTTATCCTCATACGGCCCTGGCCGCCGCGGCGGTGGAAGATGGGACCATCTCGGCCGAAGACGACCTCCTGCGCCCGACCTTCTACAGGGCCCGGGCCCTGGAAGGCTGGATAGAGCAAACGGTTTCGCACTGGTTGCAGCAAAGACCGCATTGGCACAGCTAACGTGATGAGAGGAGAAGCGAAGATGTCGAAAGTCATGATTCATCCTGCCGGGTATCACAATGTCCGTGAGGCCGTCGACCGGGCGTTCGAGCTTTTTCCGGTCCCGATTGCGGGCCGGAAAGTCCTGATAAAGCCCAATGCGCTAAGGGCCTCGGAAGCCGGGGAAGCCGTAACGACCCATCCGTCGGTGCTTCGCGCGGTGGTCGAAAAGGTCCAAACGCTTTCCCCCGCTTCGATTGTCGTCGGCGATAACCCGGGGATGTTCAACTACGGGGCGAACGAAGAAACCTTCACCCGGACCGGCCTTATGGAAGCGTCCCTGGGCCGGTATCAAAACATCGGACTCGATTCGCTGAAGGTCGATTTCAACCCCGATTTCATGCCGGCGGTGAGCGTCTCCAAAATCGTAATGGAAGCCGATGTCGTCATCAGCCTCCCCAAGTTCAAGACCCACGGCCTGACCGTCATCACGGGGGCGATGAAGAACTGCTACGGGTATTTGCCCGGCGCGCAAAAAGCCATGCTCCACAAGGCCGCAGGAAATCCCGCGCGGTTTCACGAAATGCTTGTCGATGTCTACCGCCTCAGGGTCCCGGACCTTTTCATCATGGACGCCGTTGTCGGAATGGAGGGAAACGGACCTGCCTCGACCGAACTGCGAGACATTGGCCTGATCCTTGCCTCCGATAACGGCGTCGCGATGGACTCGGTCGTAGCGGCCCTGATGGGTTGCGATCCTTCCCGTCTGCGTTTCCTTCAAAAGGCCCGAGAACTAGGCCTTGGCGACTTCGACCCGGGGGCCATCGAAGTGATCGGGGATCTCAAACCGATCCCCGGCTTCAAACTCCCGCCCCTGGGCGGGGAGGCCAATATCGATAACCCGCATGTGCAGCAGCTCATCGAGAGCCGCGTGGTCCTGCGCCCGCAGGCCGACCCAGAGCTTTGCACCGGCTGCGGCACGTGCGTCGATCACTGCCCGGTGTCGGCCCTCTCGATGAAGGAAGCCATACCCGTTGTAGATCCGGGCGTTTGCATCAGTTGTTTCTGCTGCCAGGAGATGTGCCCGGAAAAGGCCATGGCGCTCAAATAAACGCCTGCCTCACGCAGAGCCGCTCCCGGCAATTGTCCTTGAGATTTCTCTGCGCCTCAGCGTCTCTGCGTGAGAAAAAGCTTTTAACCCAAGCCGGCTTTGCGTGAAAAACCGGTGTTCACGCAGAGACGCAGAGCCGCGGAGACAGTATGCTTCACGCAGAGCGGCCGCCGGCAATTGTCTTTGAGATTTCTCTGCGCCTCAGCGTCTCTGCGTGAGAAAGAGTTTTTAACCCAAGTCAGCTTTGCGTGTAAAACCGGGTCTCACGCAGAGCCGCAGAGCCGCAGAGATAGCATGCCTCACGCGGATACGCTCCCGGCAATTGTCCTTGAGATTTCTCTGCGCCTCAGCGTCTCTGCGTGAGAAAGAGTTTTTAACCCAAGCCAGCTTTGCGTGTGAAACCGGGTCTCAAGCAGAGCCGCAGAGCCGCAGAGATAGCATGCCTCACGCGGATACGCTCCCGGCAATTGCCTTTAAGATTTCTCTGCGCCTCAGCGTCTCTGCGTGAGAAAAAGCTTTTAACCCAAGTCAGCTTTGCGTGTGAGGCAGGGATGGCAAATGAACGACAGGCTCGGAATTGATCAGATCACCGGTGAAGTGGTGGACGCTGCGGTTAAGATAAGCAAGGGCCTTGGCCCCGGCCTGCTGGAGTCCGTCTATGAACTTGTCATGGCCCGAGAGCTTCATCGCCGATGTCTGAAGGTCGAACGGCAAAAGCCGTGCTCTTTCGAATTCGACGGCCTCCGCTTCGAAGATGCCTTTCGCATTGACCTGATGGTCGAGAATCGGGTGGTTGTCGAGCTGAAATCTGTTGAGTTCCTGGCCCCCGTTCACTCTAAACAGGTCCTGACATACCTTCGGCTGCTGAACTTGCCCGTGGGTCTGCTGATAAACTTTGGCGCAGGAACCGTAAAGGATGGACTGCGGAGGATTGTTAACAACTACCGCGGGCCTGTCTGAAAACCGGGTCTCACGCAGAGCCGCAGAGCCGCGGAGATAGCATGCCTCACGCGGATACGCTCCCGGCAATTGCCTTTAAG
>JAJYTC010000034.1 GCA_021793275.1 Deltaproteobacteria bacterium
GAAGTCAAGAGGTCTCTAAAAAACATGGCACTACATTGAGGCTTTGGACTATGGTCCTCCTGAAATTGCTGGTATTTTCTGACGCAGCAAGCGCTAAACGACCATTGTGGAGCTTAAAATGTTAAACTTGGGCTAGAATCAGGCTAAAATAAAGCGTAATGGAGGATACGCAATGAAAGACTATCACATCAACCTCTTCTACAGTGATGAAGATGACGGATACATCGCAGATATACCGGATTTGAGACACTGTTCCGCTTTCGGCTCTACCCCGGAGGACGCGCTGCGGGAAGTTCTAAAAGCCAAAAAGGCATGGCTTGAGGCAGCACTCGAGCATGGAAAACCTATCCCCGAACCTCGTTACCGTCCTGTCATTTATCAGGTCGCATAAGCCGCTGCCGATTTTTGGTGAAATGAGCGCCGTTTTGTGAGCATCAACGTGTTTGCGGTCTGAGGCCAAATAGATGTCGGGACCATGGTCGGCTGGGCGGTTTGCTTGCAATTGCGGCCGCACTGATTATAAAATGGAACCTCGGATTTAACGACAAAAGATCCGCATTCGTAAATGCAGCCGTATTTACATGATTTCACTCGGTAAGGGGGGCTTTCATAATGAAAACTCCATTGGAAAAGGAATTGGAGAGGCTTCAGGATGAGCTGGTCGACCTCGGAGTGATGGTCGAACGCAGCTTGATCGATGCGGTCGATATTCTTAGCCGGAAGCGAATCGAGGAGGCTAAGCGTCTGATCCAGGCCGATTCGGAGATAAATCGCAGACGCTATCAAATCGAATCCGATACCCTGGTTCTCATAGCCAGGCAGCAGCCTATGGCGAAAGACCTTCGGACCCTTGCGGCCATTCTGGAAATTGCCGCAGAGCTCGAAAGAATTGCCGATTATTCCAAAGGGATCGCAAAAATCGTGATCCAGCTCGGCTCAAAGCCCCTGCTAAAACCTCTGATCGATATTCCTAGAATGGCTGCGCTGGCATCCGACATGCTCCACAGAGCGCTCCTGTCATTCGTCGATAGAGATACCCGGGCCGCCTATTCGATACCTGGCGAAGACCAGCAGATTGACGACCTCTATAACCAGATATACCGCGAACTCATGACTTACGTCCTCGCCGACCCGAGAAACATCGACGACGCGAGCCACCTCATGTGGGTTGCTCACAACCTGGAACGTTCGGCCGACCGCGTCGTCAACATCTGCGAACGCGTAATATTCACCGTAACCGGGGAACTGATCGAGTTCGACAGCATGCCCACGCTTAAATCCGGAAACTCCGGCGACGAGGCGGAATCTCAATAGATAAAAGAATTGGGCGCCCGCCCTCGCGCCGGCCATTAAGTGAACACTATCGCGGTTAGAGGCGGCGGACTTGCGCGACGGTCACATTCTTGCGACACCGCTCTGCCTCCCCTGCTCGGAGGTCCAATAGGGATGAGCAAGGTCTTCGAACACGGACAGGGCGGCCTCGGTCCCCTGCCCCATGGCGGTCACTATCTGTTTGTAGCCCCCTTCCACGTCCCCGGCGGAATATATTCCCGGAATATTGGTTCTATGATGCGAATCATGCTTTATGAAACCCTCCGGTGAAAGTTCGACGCCCAGGGCTTTCGCAAGATCGACCGAAGGCTCATATCCGATCGCCACAAAGACTCCCTGCACGGGGAACGGGTAGACCTCGCCGGTCCTTTTGTTCTGTAAAACGACCTCTGCGACCCTTTCCTTGCCCCTGATCTCGAGGACTTCGGTATCCCAGAGGACCTCGATGTTGTTGGAAAAGATATTTTTGGCCAGGTGCTCCTGTGCCCTCAGGGTATTTCGCCTGTGCACAAGGACGGTCTGTACGCCGATGTTATAGAGATGCAGCGCTTCGGTTACCGCGCTGTTGCCCCCTCCAACCACGATTACCTTCTTGTTTTTGAATAACGGACCGTCACAGGTCGCGCAGTAGCTTACTCCCCGCCCCATGAAGTTCATCTCGCCGGGGACCCCGAGTCTTTTGTAATTGGCGCCGGTAGCGAGTATAAGGGCCCTGGCAGTGAATCTTCTCCTGCTCGTGCGCACTTCTATCCTCGGGCCGGATTGAATCTCTACCACTTCTTCTCCCTGGAATATCTGCACATATTCCAGGGCATGGCTCACCAAAATATCGACGAGCGTTTTTCCGGGCACCCTCGCAAACCCCGGATAGTTCTCCACAATGGGAGTTGTGGCCACCTGGCCTCCGAGCGGTCCGCGTTCGATCACGGCGGTCCTCAGTCCGCTGCGCACCGTGTAAATCCCTGCAGCAAGCCCTGCCGGACCGCCCCCGACGATAACGACATCCGTTTCGACTAATTCTGCGTCGGTCTCCGGGATGAAGACGGTCTGCTGTTCGAGCTTGTCGAGCGAGAGGGCAAACAATTCTTCGGCCTGCGCCCCGTGGGCAATGAGAACATCGTTTGCAAAGACTTGCGGGACGCTGAACGCAGAATACCGATTCGCCGTTTCCTGGTTTGACTGGATATCGATTATTTCCACCGATGCGATATCCGGCCTCTCGATGGCCGTCTTGACCGCGTTGATCGCCTGCTCGGGACAATAAGGACAGGTCGGACTGACAAAAACCTTGATTTCCCTTCTCGAACCGATCCTTTTGATGACCTTGAGCGCCTGCTCGCTCATATTGCCCGTACGAAACCCGATAAGCAGCATCATCCCGACCAGCGTCCTGGCCTCCTCGCCGTACGGGACCCCAAGATACCTTATCGAATAACGATCCGGGTCGAAAATGAGCGTCGGACCGCTGGTCACATTTCGCTTGCCCGCCTCCTCACTTTTCAAATCGAACTCGCTAAACACTACCTTACTCGATATTTTGCTGAAACTTTTTAGCAGTTCCCGAGCGGCCATGTTGAGGGCATCGTTACCGCCCTTCTCGGTAAAGAGCATCACGGGGACCTCATTGGGAAGCGCATCGAATGCGACCCTGAGGTTTTTCTCGACTTGAGCGCCCCAAGAAGAACTCTGCTGTCTTTCAGGTTTCTTTTCCGCCATTTTTCCCCCTCTTCCAACTTTGACCAGACAGTTCGTTGCTATCCAAAACACATCAACTTAGTAATGTAAGCACTATTTTTTCCCATCCCACATTTTCTCCCGAGCCGGGATCACCTTTTCGCTCCAAACCCGATACACAGCCCAGTGGCTTGAAATCCAGTCTCGATTCGTTTGCACGGCGTAACCGTTTTTCCCCGATTGTTTGGCGGATGAGCGAGCGGAGTTTTCGGCTGAAGACCAGGGAAGCGGCAATGCAAAAAATATGTCCGGTGGACGGGTAAATAGTCTACCCGCAAGCGCATTGTTCTAAGGATGGAGAAGCTGGCCCCCCTGGCTCGACCCGGCAGGCCGAAGATAAGTCAATTCGACAGTTTTCTCCGTCAGGTCAGCCGACTGGAGGCTGAAGACTTACCCGCCATTTGGTTCCTTCGGGAAAGTCTTCAAGTTGGATACGTTTTTCTTCGAGCTCCTTCCTGATTCGGTCGGCTTCGGCAAAATTTTTTTCAAGCCGGGCCTTGTGCCGCAGTGCGATCAGGTCGTTCAGCTCTTCTTCGGTTACGCCGCTCGTCTTCAATTTAAGCTTCCTCTGGCGGTCAAAAAAGACTTCCGGCTCCAGCATCAGAAGCCCCATTACCCGACAGTGCTTCAAAAGAGAATCTGCCGCGAGCGCGGCAAGCCGTGCGGCGGGACCTTTGAGGTTTTTCCTGCCGAATTTATCGAGGAAGCGCTGAAGATTTCTCTGGAGCGCAAAAATATAGCCCACGGCCTGGGCTGTATTGAAGTCGTTGTTCATGGCTTCGGCAAACAAGGCCGGAAGCGACTCCCACTTCTCATACAGCTCGACATCCTGCTTTTTCAGGACATCATCCGGATAATCCGCGCCCCCGTCTTTGGCAGTTCTTTCCAGGGCGGTTTCAACAGTGGAGTAGAGGCGTTCGAGTCCTCGCTCGGCTTCCCCGACGGTTTCGTCGCAAAAATCGACCGGGCTCCTGTAATGCTTGCTTATAACGAAAAGCCTGAGCGATTCAGGGTGCACACATTCGAGCACGTCGCGGATCGTGACAAAATTTCCAAGCGACTTGGACATTTTCTCGTTGTTGATATTAACGAATCCGTTGTGGACCCAGTAATGGGCAAAAGGCGCATCGAAGGCCGCTTCGGCTTGCGCAATTTCGTTTTCGTGATGAGGAAAGACCAGGTCTTTACCGCCCCCATGCACGTCGAAGGTGGTCCCGAGGTATTTTGTCGCCATGGCGGAACACTCGATATGCCAGCCCGGCCTGCCGGGCCCCCAGGGGCTTTCCCAGGCCGGCTCCCCCGGCTTGCTGCCTTTCCAGAGAACAAAATCCAGCGGATTGCTCTTGTTTTCATCCACCTCGACCCTTGCGCCCGCCACCATATCTTCAAGCTCTCGCCCCGAAAGCCTCCCGTAGCCGGAGAACCGCTCAACGCTGAAATAGACGTCAGTTCCGGCCTTGTATGCCACGCCCTTTTCCACCAAGGTGCGGATTATCCCGATCATTTCGGGAATGTGTTCGGTTGCAAGCGGCTCCATGGTGGGGGGCAAAAGCCCCAGGGCTTCCATATCCTCGTGGAAGGTCCGGATAAAACGCTCGGCGATCGTGCGGTAATCGACTCCCTCGGCAGTCGCGCGCCGCAGGATTTTGTCATCGATGTCCGTAAAGTTGCGCACGTAGGAAACCTCATAGCCGAGGCTCATCAGAAAGCGGTATATAACATCGAAGACAATGGCGGAGCGCGCATGTCCAATATGGCACAAATCGTAGACGGTGATCCCGCACACGTACATTTTGACCCTGCCGGGTTCCAAAGGGACGAATTCCTCCTTTTTGCCCGTCAGAGTGTTATATATCTGCAACGCCATTGCCGCCGGTCCCCTCAAAAGAGTGATGAGAAAAATCCTGCTCACTCTTCACTGTTCACTCTTCACTGTAATCACACCTCCACAAGAGGCTCCATCCGCCGCTCCGCCGACTCTTCCACCAGCGCAACGGCATATGCTGCTATACCTTCCTCACGGCCCGCAAAACCCAGTGTCTCCGTCGTCTTGGCTTTTATATTGACACAACCGGGGTTGAGCCCCAACCGGCTGGAAATCCTCTCGACCATACGCGGGATGAAAGGTGCAAGCCTGGGCCTCTGGGCCACGATGGTCGAGTCGATGTTTTTCAACTTAAACCCTTGCCCCTTAATAAGCTCGAAAGTCCTGACCAACAGAACCAGGCTCGATACATCTTTAAACTCCGGATCGGTATCCGGGAAATGAACGCCAATGTCGCCCAGAGCTGCGGCCCCGATCATGGCGTCGCATATGGCATGCAGAAGCACATCGGCATCCGAGTGGCCAAGAAGCCCGCGTTCGTATTCGATTTCAATCCCGCCAAGGACAAGAGGCCTCCCCGGCACAAGCTTGTGGACGTCATAGCCGAAGCCTACCCGCATCACCGCCTCCCCGATCCAATCACCGAAAGATACCACTCAGCCCACCGCAGGTCTTCGGGCGAGGTCACCTTGATATTGGTGCGCTCCCCCTCAACGATCGACACGGCAGAGCCCACACGTTCGACGAAAGAGGCGTCATCGGTCCCGGTCCACCCTTCCGAGACAGCCCTTTTATAAGCCTCCGTAACGATCTGCTTACGAAAAACCTGGGGCGTTTGCACAAGGTAGACCTCATCTCTCGAAAGGGTCTGCCGTACTATACCGTCGCCGACAAGCTTGACCGTGTCGGTCGAAGGCACGGCCGCTATACAGGCCCCCGTCGCCCTCGCGCCTTCCCAAACCGCCTTGATAAGGCCGGGCGAGGCGAAGGGGCGCACGGCGTCATGAATCATCACCCACTCGCACTCCTCGGGCAGCATCCCGAGCCCGTTATAAACGCTGTCGCTTCGCTCCTTGCCGCCCGCCGCTATGGAAACTTCAGGCAGCAGGCTCGACTCCTGCCCGCAACGCCACTCCGTCACCAGTTCCCGAACCTTGTCCACGTACCCTTGCGCAACTACCAGGAGAATCATCGACACAAACGGCAGCTTCGAAAGAGCGCTCAACGTATGAGACAATATAGGCCTTCCGGCCAGATTCAAAAACTGTTTGGGTACGGTCCCCCCCATCCTGACGCCGCTCCCGGCGGCGGGCACAATCGCGCACGTTTTATTCATGATCCAAGACAACCAGCTTAAGAAAATTAAAGGATCCGGAGCAGGGCATAAGCCGGGTTCTGTTCCCCGAACGCCCGAAGACGAACGAGGCATGATCATTCCTCTAGCCCCGCCGTTACCGGCGGGATCAAGCGACCAACCCGAGAGCATCGGACGGGCAGCCCTCGAACGCTCTCCTATTCGGTCTTGCTCCAGGTGGGGTTTGCCTGGCTCCCGATGTCGCCACCGGGACCGGTGAGCTCTTACCTCACCGTTTCACCCTTACCCCTCGCGCAAGCGCGAAAGGCGGTCTGCTTTCTGTTGCGCTTTCCTCCTCGTCGCCGAGACTGGGAGTTACCCAGCACCTTGCCCTATGGAGCCCGGACTTTCCTCCAGCCGCTCTAAGGCGGCAGGCGATCATCCGCCCTGCTCCGGATCACTTCTTTGGTGTATTAAGCGCACTCACTTTCTTCTCAATCACTATCAATAAACATCTTAACAGATTTGCAGCGTTATGCAAACGCTCGCACCTCCTTCTCGGCCTGAGAGGTGATTTCATTCAAAGTCCGCTCGAGTTGGACCCTGTATTTTTCGATTGCAACGGACGAAGCGTTGCGTTCTACCCATATCAAGGGTCCATAGGACACCGCTACCCTGGAAAAAGGCATCGGGAGCACCGTTTTGTCCCAGGTTGGCAACCGCCAGCACCTGTCGGCGGCGACGCTTACAGGTATGATCGGAGAACCGGAATACATAGCCAGGACCAGGAGCCCTTTTTGGGCAATTTGCGCCGGCCCCTGAGACCCATCTGCCACAAACCCGCCTCCCGGACTTTTCTTGAAGGCCGAAATCATGCTCTTTAACGCTGCTGCCCCCCCTTTTCTCGGTGAGCCGCGAAAAGCGAAAAACCCTAGACCTTGCGCCATCCTGGCGGCAAACTCCCCGTCCCGGCTGCGGCTGGTTATAGTCAGGTAGCCATTATCACGAAAAACGTAGAGGATGGTCGGGTACGAGAAATGCCAGAAGGCGGCGATTATGGGCGCTTTCACCTTGTACCCGCGCAGCAGGTTTTCCTCCCCCACGTTTACGAACCGGCAGGTCCGGTGAAGAAGCCTTAGACCTGCAGCGGCAAGGCGAGGCAAAACCGGAGCAAGGGCCGCAATATTGCGGCGATTTTTCGGCTTATCGTGTATATTTGAAATCCAGGCAACCATAATGCTCTGCAACGTATGGACAAGTGTGAAAAATGAAACAGCGCAATATAGCACTTATTGGATTTCGTGCAACCGGCAAGAGCACGGTAGGAGAAATTCTCGCCCTCAAGCTGGGCCGCAGCTTCATCGATATGGATCGCCGCCTTGTCCAGGATGCCGGCCGCGACGTAGCCTCGTGGGTTGAACAGCACGGATGGGGTTCTTTCAGAAGGGCCGAATCAGGTCTTCTGGAGGTCATTCGCCAGCGGGAAGGTCTTGTAGTCGCCACCGGGGGCGGAATCGTCCTCGACCCGCTCAATCGCCAAACGCTCCGGGAGGATTTTTTCACCGTCTGGCTCAAAGCGACACAGCAAACGATTTACGCTCGATTGAGCTCGGATCCCGACTCGCCGCTCACTCGCCCCGCCCTTTCCTGCCTGCCCCCCGGTGAGGAAATCGGGAAAATCCTTTCCGAACGCGACCCGCTCTACTCGCAGGTCGCCAATATTGTCATCGACACCGAAGGAAAACCGCCTATGCAAATTGCCGAGGAGATCGCGGCCCTGTCGCGGCGATTTACAGGATTTACAGGATTTTGAATTACTCATTGTCTTTTCCTCTCAACCTGTAACGCGGTATCAAGGACGAGCCGCGCCACCCTGTCGGATATGCCGCATGAGCCAAGTTGACCGCGAATTCGCCTCAGCTCAAGCCGTTGCTCTCTGAGCAGGCCCGGGTCTTTTAAAAGTCTCAGGGCGCATTCGGCCAAAAGCTGCCCCGTAGGCTCCTGCCGTGCAAATTCCGGCACTATTTCCCTGCCCGCTATCAAGTTCGGTAGCGCTGCGAACTCTGTTGTAACAAGCGCCTCGACGATCCGTCTGGTCACCCTCGAAACCTTGTAGAAAGCTATCATGGGGGTTTCCAGAATGGCGGCTTCAAGCGTCACCGTGCCGGTCTTTGTAAGGATCAGGTCGCAGGCCCTTACGACACTGTGAGTGTCGTTGCTCACAACCTGCACAGGCATCGACCGGCGGCTTACCCTGCTTTGCAGCTCCCGCGCATCGATCGAAGAAGCTACAGGCATTATGAACCTGGCCTCAGGCATTGATTTGAGGATACATCGCGCAGCCTCCATCAGCATGTCGAAAAAGCGCTCGACCTCCTTGCGCCTGCTTCCGGGCAAAAGCCCGACCAGAGGGCCGTCAAAACCATGATACACCTGATCGCACTGGGCCTTGTCCGGCAGGTTCTTCATCGAATCGACCAGAGGATGACCAACGTAGTCGACCTCGATTCCATAAGAGGCATAAAAATCTTTTTCGAAAGGCAGAATGACAGCCATCCCGTCCATGAGCCTTCCAATTTTTTTTACACGCTTTTTCCGCCACGCCCAGACTTGAGGGCTTATGTAGAAATAAACCCGGGCGCCGATTCTTTTGGCGAATCTGGCAAGGAAAAGATTGAAGTCGGGAAAGTCTATCAGAACGACTATAGAGGGACGGTTTGCAAGAAGATAGGACCTGATCTTCACCCATGCCCCATAGATCGACCGTATTTGCGCCGCCGCCTCCGAGATGCCGACAACGGAAATTTTTCGATTGTCAACGATGACCGGAACCCCGGCGGATTTCATATGCGGTCCCCCAAGACAGGAAAGGTTCGTTTGGGGGGCGATTGCCCATATCGCGCGGGCCAGATTAGCGCCGTGAAGATCTCCTGAGGCTTCCCCCGCGCTTATGAAAATTTCCAATTCACTGTCTCCGGCAAAACTTGTTTTGCGCGCATTTGCTCCTTGATAAGACTCGATATTTCCAGGGCCACGGAAAGCGCCCGACGCCCCTGCTCCCCGTCGACTTCAGGCCGGCTGCCGGTCATCACGGCCTTCATAAATGAAGTGATCTCCGCTTCGAGGGAATCCTTCTCGACTATTTCGAAGTTTTCCAGCGAAAGCTGGGGAAATCCGTCCTCCCCCGGCTCGGCTTCCTTGTAGACAGCATAGGCGCGCTTTTCGGAATAGTCGGCCGAAAAATAGCAATTTTCCTGAAAGATGCGCAATTTCCGCATGCTTTTGATCGAAATTCTGCTTGCGGTAAGATTTGCCACCGCCCCGTTTTCGAATTCCATTCGCACCGTCGCGATATCCGGAAGGCGGCTGAGCACGGAGACCCCCGAAGCATGCACGTTTTTAAGTGGCGCATTAATGATGCTCAACACGATGTCAATATCGTGAATCATCAAATCGAGGACAACGTCAACTTCGAGGCCCCTTTCATTAAAAAGCGCAAGCCTGTCGGCTTCCACGAACATCGGGTTGGACAGCCGATGCCGAATGGCCGTAAACGCCGAGTTAAACCGCTCGAGATGTCCAACCTGGAGAAGCGCCCCGCTCTTCCTGGCGATGGCGATAAGCTCGTCGGCTTCCTCCAGGTTCTTGGTCATCGGCTTTTCCAGAAGAACATGCACTCCCGCGGACAAAAATTCCCGCGCAATGGCAAAGTGCTGCTGCGTAGGCGTAACAATGCTGACCGCATCCACCTGGCCGATAAGTTCCCTGTAATCGGTCGAGGCCCGGGCCTTCACTTCTGATGCAACCTCCTCGGCCCGCCCGCCGTCGATGTCCACAATGGCAACGAGATCGGCTTCGGGAAGTCTGGCATATTTTTGAGCATGAAAACGACCCAGGTAGCCGACTCCGATTACAGCCGTACGTATTGCCCCCGGGCGCGGGCCGCGGACCAAAACACCCCTCGAAACCGCTGCCTCTTCTTTCGCGTGCTCGGCGGGGCGCGATCGGTTCGCAGCCGGCTGATTCTGTTCCAGGATGGCTAGCCCATCGTCGTCCTGATGTTCGCTCGCGTCAAACGCGTCGCTTTGCACCAGAATGGATATTCCAGCGGCATCGGCGGCGTCTATCGTCCTTTCACGGTCGAACAGCAGCGTTTTGCCTGCCTCGAGAACAAGCACGCGCGCGTTCACCCTCTTCATTACCTCTATGGTGCCCGTACCGGCGGATGGAACATCGAAGCGCATATCCTGCATGGGCTTGCTCACCTTGACGATTACCGCCCCTTCCCTGCAGAGCCGTCCACCACGCATAATGGTGGCGTCCGTGCCGTCTATGCCTTCAACTGCCAGCACGGCCCGGTTCTTGACAACCAGGCATTGACCGATATCCAGCCTTCCGATCGCCTTTGCCAGGGTCCATCCAAAACCGATGTCCGCCTGTTCCCGCCGGTTTGGCTTTCGTCTCGTCAGTATCCCTTCGGGCGCGAGAAGCTCAGGCAGGAAAATCGTGGAAGGCTGGATCAATATGCCTTCGGATTCCAACTCTTCGGCAAGCGCCCGCAGAAGAGAGTCGTCTTTTCTGTTTCTAAGCTTGTTGATAAACCGGACAGCCCTCCAATCAGGCCGTATTTTCGCATACATACGGGTCTTGTTGATTGCCCCCGCCATCGCCGCGTGGGTTATTCCCGCGCTCCTGAAAGCCCTGACAAGCCGGTTCAACTGTCCCAGTTTGAGCATGTGAAATTCATCGACATACTTGGCAAGCGTGGGATCGGTTTCCCCGTCAAAACCTACCGCAAACACCCGGACCGAAGCCTGACGGGCTGCGTGGGCAAAAAGAAGCGGAAACTGCCCGCTTCCGGCAATAAGCCCGACCTCCCTGATCCTGCCCTCCGAATCCCGATCATTTTCCAAAGACATTATCTGGTCAGACCTCGCTTGGAACCAGCCGTTACGAACTCGATCAGCCTTTCCACTTCCGGCAGCGGCTCAATTTCCTCGCGCACCTTTAGGACCGCTTCATTGAGAGTGAGCCCTGAGCGGAAAAATATTTTATAAAATTTCTTGATCGCCTGGATCGATTTTAGAGAAAAGCCGTGACGCTTGAGGCCGATAAGATTGGGCCCGAAGAGCGCAGCGCCCGTCGCGCCGGTGGCAAGCATGTAGGGGGCAATGTCCATGCGCACGCCGGAAAATCCGCCTATGCAACTGTATTCGCCTAACCTTACAAACTGGTGGACGGCGACGATTCCACCGACCACGGCATGCTCGCCCACTTCCACATGACCGCCAAGGGTTGCCGCATTCGCCAGCAAAGCCCCGTTTCCGATCTGACAGTCGTGAGCCACATGAGAATAGGCCATGAGAAAAACCCCATCGCCGACCCGTGTGACGCCATGGCCCCTCACGGTGCCTCGATGAACAGTGACGTATTCTCGAATGATGTTGTTGTTTCCAATAGATACGCCTGTACTCTCATCAGTGTACGTAAGGTCCTGCGGAGGAAGACCTATCGAGGCAAATGAGAATATGCGGTTGTTTTCTCCTATCGTAGTCCTGCCTTCAATCACTACGTGGTGCCCCACGACGGTCCCGGCGCCAATCGCTACGTCTGGACCAATTATACTGTATGCCTCGACAGTAACGTCTTCGGCAAGTTCAGCATTCGGGGATATTATCGCAGTAGGGTGGATCGGCATTTCTTCTCCATATTCCTCCATGCGGCAATCCGCGCGCGCAGACACCGGGGGGCGAAACACAACCCCGCATATCGGCGCACGGACATCCGGGCCGTGATTTCCACAGGGCACGGGGGAAGTTTCAGGATTATGTCACGTTTGCCATCATTTCAGCTTCGGCTACCAGCACATCGTCGACAAAAGCTTCCCCGTACATTTTGAAAAAGCCGCCGCGCTGTTTTTGAAGCTTCACTTTCATCACCAACCGGTCTCCGGGGCGCACAGGTTTTCGAAACCGAACCTTGTCCACGCCGGCGAAATAAAAAGGCTTGCCCTTGAGTTCAGGCCATACCGTAAAGACAAGAATACCGCCGGTCTGGGCCATGGCTTCCAATATGAGCACGCCGGGCATGATCGGATCGTTCGGAAAATGTCCCTGAAAAAAAGGCTCGTTCACCGATACGTTCTTAATCCCCTCTATCGCGTCGGAGGAACATTCGACGATCCTTTCCACAAGGAGGAAAGGATAGCGGTGGGGAAGGATTTCTTTAATCCGGACAACGTCCATCATCCTTTTTCAGGACCTCCTCGATTCTGCTTACCTTTTCATCCAGTAGTTTCAAAGCCTTCTTGAGCCTTGGCAACCGCCTGATATCGCCGTATGTCTTGAACCATTCATCGTAAGAGACAGCCGGATAGCCGCCCATAACAACCTGGTTTTCCTTGACGGAATGATGAATGCCCGCCTTTGCGGCAGCTTTTACCCCATCACCTATCTCGACATGGCCGGCTACTCCCACCTGTCCGGCCAACACCACGTTTTTCCCAACCTGAGTGCTGCCCGATATGCCGACCTGCGCAATTAGAAGAGTGTCTTCACCAACCACCACATTGTGGGCGACCATGACAAGGTTGTCGATTTTAACGCCGCGCTTTATCCATGTCTTGCCGAAAGTTGCCCGATCAACGGTGGTGTTTGCCCCGATCTCGACGTCATCGTCGATCTGAACGATACCGATCTGGGGGATTTTTATGTGCTTTCCCCCTTCCTCCCGGGCATACCCGTAGCCATCCGCACCGATAACCGCGCCCGCGTGAATGATGACACGGTTTCCAACGATGCACCCGTTGAGAATGACAGCCCTCGGATGTATAAGGCACCCCTGGCCGATTTGAACCTTCCTGCCCACGTATGCCGAAGGCCCGATAGTCGTTCCGCTCCCGATTCTGGAATCGTCTCCTATGTAGGCAAAAGGCCCCACCGAAACCCCATCTTCGAGAAATACCCGCTCACCAATAAAGGCTGCCGGATGGACCCCTGCAACCTCCGCCGAGGCCGGCGAAAACAATTGGGCGACTTTGGCAAAAGCGAGATACGGATTTTCAACAATAAGCAGATTGAATTCAACTTCCCGGAATTTCGGAGAAACAATCAGGGCCGACGCCCTGCAACCCGAAAGCAGATGAGTGTAGCGCGAATCAGTCAAAAAGCTCAACTCTCCGGCGCTTGCGCTATCAAGCGGCCCGATGCCGCTTATACTCACCTGCGGATCGCCTTTGACTTCAGCGCCCAGCAGGCGGCCAAGTTCGGCCAGTGAAAAAGGACCCTCATGCTTTTGATTATAGCTCACGCCAATTTCCATCCGGATCGAAACAATGCCGAGAAATCGCGAACAACCGTGACATTATGGCAATGTCCACTTCCCTTCACAAACAACCTCGGGCTCGATCTGTGTCAAAAAGGCGGGACAATATCCCGCCTTATCAGGGTAAACATCCGGCATCGCGCCACATCAATGCGGCGTGCGGTTGAGTTCGGCAACCACCCGTGAAGTAATGTCGTCTTTGGGGTTGACGACAATGAGGGCGCTCCTGTCGACAATCATGTCGTAATTGTCATCTTTGGCAACCTTGCGGGCCACTTTATACATTTTCAGGAAAAGAGGTTCCATGGCCTGCTTTCTCTCTTGCTCCCACTTCATCTGTGAACTCGACACAAGCTGCTGCAATTGGCCGGCCAATTGTTCCAAATGCTGCTCCTTTCGACTCCTGGCCTTTGCATCCAGAATATCTCTTTCTTTCATGTAGCTGTTCCTTGCTGCCGTAAATTCATCCTTCTTCTGCTGTACGGCGCTGGTGAGCTGTTCCTGATCACTTTTCAAATTACTGGTGATCTGTTTGCCCCAGTCCGATTGAGCAATTACCTTGGCAACATTCAAATAGCCGATCTTTTCACCGTAAGCAACTGCATGCGTGCAAAAACCAAAAGTAATTCCGGCAGCCACAAGCACACATCCCCAAAACCTTTTCATTTTCGTCTCCTTAAAAGAATGCTCCGGCAGAAAACTGCCACTGATATATTGGATCACCTGGTCTCCTGTTAAGTACATACCCCAGTTCAATGCGAAGCGGTCCGAAAGGTGAATTCCATCGAATACCGGGACCAACATCCTCCCTGAACTGCGCAGGATTGATTTGCTGGCCCGGAGCAAAGGCATTTCCCCAATCGAAAAAGAGCACGCCGCGCACGCCGTAATGCTCCAGAAGCGGGAAGAGCAATTCGTAATTGACCACCATGTACTTGTTGCCGCCGACCACCAGGCCGTGCCTGTCCCTGGGCCCCAGGAAGTCGTACATCCAGCCGCGCATATTATCAATACCGCCAAGGAAATAGCGTTCGTATATCGGAATGTTTTGCGAGCCGTTTTCAAACCCTGCCTCCACCCGAACATGGCCGACAAATTTCCAGAAAAGCGGATGATAATAGCCCGCGTGATACTCTTGCTTAAAAAGATTATAGTCGCTGCCCATGGCCTTGGAGTCGTACTGGAACGACACGCCCGAATAGGTCCCGATGGTCGGCATAAAGGGGTTATCGGTGGTATTTCTTACAAAAGAGCCGCCGAAACCGCTCTTCAACTGCCAGCCCCTGGCTACCGCCTGCTGAAAGACCGGATCGCGCTGCGCATACGCATCCAAGCCGAAGACTTGACCATTTTCCACAACATAGTAGGCGTTAACGGTGCTGTAATTTCCAAGGGGATAGCCTGCGCGCAGTTTCATTCCGTAAGAGTTCGACATAAAATCTTCATAAGCCATTATCCAGTCATATAGGTCGAACCCGGCAGACATAGGCGTGTTGAAAATCCACGGATGCGTATAGTTAATTGTGTAAAACTGCGCTTGCTGAGCCACCATGGCTTGCACTGCAAAATATTGCCCCGTCCCGAACAGGTTTGTCTGCTGCATTTGACCGGTAACGAAAAGACCATCCATAGTAGAGTAGCCGCCGCCGAAACTTATCGTACCGGTTTCCTTCTCCACTATCTTCACGTTCAGGTCCATCACGTTTGTTTGCGCCGTGCTGACAGGGATAATCTCGACGCTCTTGAAGTAATTGAGCCTTTTTAGCGCAGCCTCGCTATCCCGAATGCCCTTTGCGCTGAAAACATCGCCTTCGGCTATCGTCATCGCGCGCAAAATGACATAGTCGCGCGTTTTTATATTCCCGGTAATGAAAATTCGGCCGATGTGGACTATTCCGAATTTCTTAATGTGGAGATCGACGTCGATAGTATGTGATGCGACATTGGGCTTTACCCGAGGCTCGACTTCAACCTTTGCGTAACCCTTATTCATGTAGTAATTTCTAATCAGGTTGAGGTCATGGCGGATTTTATCGCCGCTGAAATATTGATTTGGTTTCGTCTCGAGTTTCTTTTCAATATTCTTTTTGTATCCCTTGATAAGGTCCCCGGAAAGAATGCACGACGCTATCTTGTATCTTTTACCTTCCTGAATTGGTATCCTTATATGAAAACCATTCTTTTTAAGAGTAATCTCAGGAGATCCGACCACTGCATCCATATATCCATGATCATGATAATATTGATCCAAACGCTCTATGTCGGTATTAAGAATATCTCGCTGGAGGATGCCTCTTGTCGATATATAAGACAACAAGCTCCATGGTTTTGTTTCCATTTCACCCATGAGTGTATGCGTAGACAAATGCTTGTTGCCTATAAACTTTATAGACTTTATGTAAACTTTCTTGTGTTCCGTGATATTGAAAGTAACTACAGCCTCGCGCGGACTTACTGGAAAGGTGATATCGGAAGTAACTACGGCGTTGTAATAGCCCTTTTGCTGGTAGAGTTTCCGTACCTTCTGAACATCGCCGGCGATTTCGCTGCGCTTTAAAACCGAATATTGTTTCGTTGTAATTGCAGCAAGGATGTCCTTCTTCTTTACCTTCTTGTTTCCCTTGAGTACCAGTTTACTGACGATGGGATTTTCCTTAACGACAAACGTCAGGATTTTCCCGGCAGGCGTGTTTTTGACCTCGGCTGCGACCTTTTCGAAATACCCCATCCCGAATATAGCGCGAATATCATCGCTTACCTGCTCCGGATTGAACAGTTGCCCCTTCTTGCTTTTAACAACACTTAATATAGCAGCGGCTTCTATGCGCACATTGCCTTTAACCCTGACTTGAGCGATCACTAATTTGCCCAGCACATAAGCCGAGCTTTGATCCACTATTTGCTCGACAGCGGAAGCCAGATTTGCCGGCCCCTGCTGTTCGGCCAAAAGATCCACGGGCTTTTTGGCGCCGGACATATCCACCAGCGTGGCTTCGATAGAGATGGTGTTGCCCACCAGGCTATACGTACCGAACATTACGTAGGAGGCGCCCAGTTTCTGCCCGATCGACCTGGCCTGCGCCTCGGAACCCACAGGACCGCCCGCAACCTTTTCAACCAGCGCCGAATCGATCAGCCCCAAGCCCGCTCGACCCCCAAGGGTGGTGAAAAGCTCATCGAGAGACCCTTGGGTGTTGGCCGCATTTATCGGGCCGTGCATTACAAAAGGCAGGATCGCCACATTTGGCTGCCCGCTATCGCTCCACGCCGTCGAAAGGCCCAACACGAAAGGAATCAGAAGACATATTATTATCCCCGCCCTTCTTCTCTTACACACCATTTATATCGCCCCCCCTCAGTGCGCTTTCCCGGCAAATCCATGCGCAATAAGCCCCGCATCCAGGATATCCCCCCAAGGCAGCTTTACAGGGCCTATCTAATACCATCCTTCTCGACGCATGCCCAACAGAATTTTTCCGGCTCGACAATAGCGCTCCACGTCCCCCCGAACGCGCAGCTCATATGGTGATCGTCAGAGTCTCCTCGGGCCGATCCCGTTCTTCTTTGAGATGGGCGTCCTTAAGTCTCAAGACCCTGTGCATCATCGAGGCCAGTTCCTGGTTGTGCGTAACTATTACCATGGTCAAGCCATCCGACTCGTTGAGGGAGACCAGCAACTCATGAAGAGACTGGCCGGTTCGGCTGTCCAGGTTACCGCTCGGTTCATCGGCCAGAAACAGTCTGGGTTTGAGCAGCAGCGCCCTGGCCACTGCAACCCTTTGCTGCTCGCCGCCCGAAAGCGCTCCCACGCGGTGTTTCAGCCGCTGCGACAGACCCAGCCTGTCGAGCAGATCCGCAGCCCTCGACCTGGCTTCCGATCTGGGCAGTCCCGAGATCAAACCAGGCATCATCACATTCTCGATAGCATTGAATTCCGGCATCAGGCAGTGAAACTGAAATACAAATCCTATGTTGCGATTCCTGAAATTGGCCAGTTCGCGTTCACTCTGCAGGAATATATCCGCCCCGCCGTAAAAAACCTTTCCGGCGGTGGGCTTTTCCAGGGTGCCGAGAATATTGAGCAGAGTCGATTTGCCCGCCCCCGAACTCCCGACGATGGCCACCCTTTCCCCCTTGCGGATCACAAGATCGAGGTCCCTGAAAAGCTCGATCGTATGGGTTCCGTTCTCGAATACTTTTGTAAGTCCCAAGGTGTGGACTTCTATGCTTTGCTTGACATCACTCATATTTGAGAGCTTCTGCCGGGTCGACTCCGGCAGCCTTGCGCGACGGGTAAAGAGTCGCCACAAGGCTTATGCAAATTGCCGAAAGCGCAATTATCGTCAAATCGGAAGCTTCCATTTTTACCGGAAGGGTGGATATGTGATAGACCGATTGAGGCAGCTCGATGAATTTGTACTTTTTGAGCAGCGCGCATAAGACGCTGCCGCCCAAAAGCCCGAAAAGCGTCCCGCACGTGCCTATGAGAAATCCTTCCAGGACAAAAATTTTCCTTATACTGGCCGTGGTAGCTCCCATGGCTTTGAGTATCGCAATGTCCCGGCCTTTCTCCATGACCAGCATGGTGAGAGAACTTACGATATTGAAAGCCGCCACAAGTATTATAAGGGTAAGGATTACAAACATTACAGCCTTCTCCAGCTTGAGCGCCGAAAAAAAACTGCTGTTCATATTGATCCAGTCGGTCACATAGAAAGGATAGCCAAGAATCTTTTTCAAAGCCTCGGAAATCACCCCCGCCTTGTAGATGTCATGAACCTTAACCTCCAGGCCGGTTACACAGTTTCCTATGCCGAGGAACTGCTGCGCCACAGGCAGATCGACGTAAGCAAGCGTACTGTCGTAATCGTACATCCCCGAGCGTATCAGTCCGACCACCTGGAAAAGCTCGCTTTTCGGCGCCTGCCCCATAGGAGTCAATCTCCCGGTGGGCGAGATTACCGTCAGGTAACTTCCCACCCCCACCCCGAGATTGTTCGCCAGTTGGCAGCCCAGTATGATTCCGGGATAAGAACTTCCGCCCTTTTTTTCCAACGACTGCGCCAGGTCGGCGAGCTTGCCCGCGATAAGATTCTGCTGAAGCCTTATCACCCTGGAAGCCGAAAGCGGATCGATTCCATACAGGATGGCCCCCGAACTCCTGTTTGCCGACATCATCACGGGAGCATATATATAGGGCGTCGCTTCCACCACGCCCTCGTGCTTATCGATCTTTCTCATTGCTTCTCTGTAGTTGTATATCGATCCGGCATAGCTGGTGATGTCTACATCGGCTGTGACGCCAAGGATGCGTTTGCGAAGATCGGCGTGAAACCCGTTCATAACCGCCAAAACGACAATCAGAGCGGTAACCCCCACCGCTACGCCCGCCATGGAAATAAAAGAGATCAAAGACACAAAGGTCTGTCTTCGCTTGGCCAGCAGATATCTGATGCTTATAAAAAACTCGAAACCCATGATCGTGCTTACCGGCCCTTCTTTTCAGGTCTCATGTGAGGGAAAAGAATCACATCCCTTATGGAAGGCGAGTCGGTAAAAAGCATAACCAGCCGGTCGATCCCGATGCCCTCACCAGCCGCCGGCGGCATTCCGTACTCGAGCGCTCGGATATAGTCGTCATCCATCTGGTGTGCTTCCTCGTCACCCGCCTCAAACGCCGCGAGCTGCCGCTGGAACCTCTCGCGCTGGTCCCTCGGATCGTTTAGCTCCGAGAATGCGTTGGCCATTTCGCGGCCGGCGATAAAAAGTTCGAATCGGTCCACAAATTCAGGGGCCTTTTCCGTTTTCCTCGAAAGAGGCGATACCTCGAGCGGATACTGGTATATAAAAGTCGGCTGAATCAGCTTTGGCTCGACTACCAGGTCGAAAATCTTGGTGAGCAGCTTCCCGTGACCCTCGAAGTGCTCGATGCCTATGCCCAGAGACCTTGCGTAATCCACAGCGCCTTCCAGGCTCTCCACCGCCTCTTGCGGCACATCTCCAAGGGAGCTGAGAGATTCGAGGAAACTGTAACGAGCCCAGGGCGCAGAGAACTCGATAACCTCTCCCTGGTATTCGAGGCTCATTCTACCCTCGTTAGCCTCCATGCACAACTGGCCGAAAAGCTCCTCGGTCAACTCCATAAGCTCTTCATACGTTGCGTAGGCCTGATAGAATTCGAGCATCGTGAATTCTGGATTGTGCTGAGTGGAAACGCCCTCATTGCGGAAATTGCGGTTGAGTTCGAACACGCGCTCGAACCCCCCGACAAGGAGTCTCTTCAGATAAAGCTCAGGCGCTATTCGCAGATAGAGCTCCATGTCCAGAGCATTGTGATGTGTCTTGAAAGGCTTTGCTGTTGCCCCCCCGGCGATGGCCTGCATCATCGGAGTCTCCACTTCGAGGAAATCTCGCTCCGTAAAAAACCGCCTGAGGCAAGATATTATCCGGGCCCTTTTGCGGAAAGTCTCCTTTACCTGCTCGTTTACCATCAGGTCAACGTATCGCTGCCGGTAACGCAGTTCGATGTCTTTGAGACCGTGGAATTTTTCGGGCAGCGGTCGCAGATTTTTTGTAAGCAAAACGAAATCTTTTACAAGCAGCGTCAACTCATCGGTTTTGGTCCTGAAAAGAGGACCGCTCACACGAATTATGTCCCCGATGTCGAGCCGTTTGGCCAGTGAGTAGCTCTGTTCGTCGACCAGGTTCTTCTGGACGTATACCTGAATCCTCGCATCCGAATCGCAGATATGCATGAAGGTGGATTTGCCGAAAGAACGCACCGAAAGCACGCGGCCTGCAATCGTATAGGTCCTCTGATCAGATTCAAGCTCCTCGGCTTTCTTCCCGCCCGAATTCGCCAAAAGGTGCTTGATCCTGTCCGGCACCCGATAACCATTGGGATAGAGGGCTACGTTTTGCCGTTCCAATTCGGCGGCTTTCTCGAGCCGCTCCCGCACTACGATATTCAAATCTTCCATTGCCTGAAACCTTCAAAAGAAGCGCCGCGCGCCCCTACCGATCTCTTTGTCGAGTCATTGCGAATACTTACCTGGCACAGTCCGCCGCTCCCGATATCCCTCCGTCAACCGGAAACAAGGAAAGGTAGATGATTTGGCTTGCCGCGTCAAGGGCCTTATCTTTTCTTCTGTCTTTGTGCCCTGTTCACCCCACACACACTGCCTCTCAGGCCATTTTCCCCTTCGCGCCGCCAAAATCCAGGGCTCGGCGAGCGACGGCCTCAGGGTCCGTCTTTGCCTTTCGACTGCCCTTTTTCGGCCTTGCTCCTCATCATCTTCGAAATGGAAAACGCCACGATCAGTATCCCCAGAATCAAGGGAATCCAGTCCAACCTGAAAAGCCCATAGAGAAAAATTACAACTCCGCCTGTCAAGCTGAGCCATTGCATCGCTGGACCCATGACTTTACCTCCCGGGTTTCGATCCGCAAAATCTCAGGTCGGGCGCCCGGCCCCTGCCCGACTTTTCCTGCCTCGGGGGGAAAACACCGGACCAAATGCCGCATGAGACTTCCGAAGCTTCGCTAAAGTTTACGATACCTAGCGACTTTTTGTTAAAAAGGCAAAACAAAAGAATTTTCGCGAAAGACTCGGATCGCCATTTTTGAAAAAAGTCGCCCTCCTATCGGCTTTCCTGCCCGATAAAAACAGACTTTGAGGCTCGATCCATCGAAAGCTTGTTGACATTGGGGGCAATAAATCACTATTAAGTAGTTAGCGCGCCTGTAGCTCAGTTGGATAGAGCAACGGACTTCTAATCCGTAGGTCGAGCGTTCGAATCGCCCCAGGCGCGCCAGCAAAATCAAGGACTTAGCGGCATGGCTCTTGAGTCTTTTCTTTTTGGTGTCCACATAGTGTCCACGGATGCAATTTGAAGCCCCTCGGCGTGCATGATTCATCATTCACCTTCTGAGAATAATTCCCCGCCGCCAAGATCTCGATAATAAGACTCAAGGTCCGCCCGTGAAATCCGGTAATCCTTCCCTATCTTCGCCGCCTTGAGAGCTTGCTTCTTAATAGCTCTTCTGATCGTTTGTTCATTCAGGTTGAGCATTTCCGCCGCTTCTCTCACGGAAAACACCTGCTTGCCCACAATCACCCCCCTTACGATTTCACGCCATTCGGCCTCTGTCTTTTCACTTAATGCGTCCAATGCATCCGGGTGTTCGGCCAGGTACGCGTCAAGCCGGGCATTTGCCCGTCTGATTCCTTCCAGGTTAATAGTCTTCTTGGTCATGGTCTTTCCTCTTTCAATTCCCCCTGGGGGAAAATCCCCCAGGTCGCCAGTAAACTCCTATGCCGCCAGTATGCGCATAACCTGTGTGGCCTGAAAGTCTTTGCCTGTCCGCGTCTTCTTGCCCTTCTCGGTAAGCGCTCTGGCAATGGCGTTATATCCCATGCCGGATTTGTCGCATTCCCGGATGTAGCTGATTACCGCTTGTTCATCGGGATTCGGAATAAGGCCCTTGCCATCGTCGGCCAGGTAGTAGCCGTAAGGAATTGAGCCAACACGCTCACCCTTTGCTTTCTTATGCGCCATTGCCGTTTTGGTCCGTTCGGCTATCTGGTCCCGCTCAAACTCGTTCAGTACGGCCAGCATCCGGAAAACCATCTTCCCCGCTGCGGTGGTGGTGTCGATCTTCTCCGACAGGCTCACAAGGTCTGCGTTCC
Source organism: Deltaproteobacteria bacterium (assembly GCA_021793275.1). Taxonomy (GTDB): domain Bacteria; phylum Desulfobacterota; class Syntrophobacteria; order Syntrophobacterales; family Syntrophobacteraceae; genus SbD1. The sequence goes on from JAJYTC010000034.1 coordinate 22,198, forward strand.
GCTCCATGAGCATATCGGCAATTTCGAGAGTGTCTTTTGTGGAGCGGGCAAGACGTGAAAGGCTGTAGACCACAAGAGCGTCATCCTTACCGACTCCCTTCAATGCCGCCTGAAGGCCCTCGCGTTTATCCATCGAGGAACCGCTAATCCCGGCATCGGTGAATATCTCAAGGTCCGTGTATCCGTTCAGGTCAGCCCATGCCCGGATTTTCGCTTCCTGTGCTTCGAGGCTCACGCCTTCCCGCGCCTGGTCCTCTGTGCTCACTCTGATGTAGCCGGTTGCTTTCATGGTCTGTGCTCCCTTTGGGGTTTGTTCCGTCCTCGATGTAGATCCAAAGATAGCACACTCTGTCTTACTGTCAAACACTTTCATTGACTTTATTTGATTATATTTGATTTTTTATTACAAGGGGAACGGTATGTAATAGGCGTACAGGGGACAGGTTACTACGAATCGAAGAAACCGATTCCCTATTGTGTGAAATCGTTTCTAGTGATGAGTTTTTCGCATCTCCGAACAAACGTTATCAGCAATAAACGTGCCATTATGGTGTCCCAAACCATCCACCGTTGCAAAGCTACCCCTAAGCCCCCGATACCACGGATGTTCCGGCCAAGATGCCGGAATCATTGGAGTTTGAGGCCCGCCTTTTTTACACGGGAAACCGGATTGTTGTTGTAACTGGAGAATCCCCGCAAAAAAATTTTTCCGGAAAAAATGTAATTGGCCGCATGATCGCGGGCTTTGCCAAGGTCTGAACTTGGTGGAATTAATTCCACAATGTCTGTCTTTAGGTCATTTCTAGCCCCCTGCCTTTTCTTCGCTTCCGCCTCATAGAATGGCAATGCGTCAACGGCACAGGGACTATTTTTGCCACCATCCGCCCGAATCGCCATGGAGGTTGTCCATGTGGACGTTTTTATAAATGCCTGGTTCAATCCTGTAATAGTCTGCGATGTTCAGGGCGTCCGCTGGGTCAGTTATCAGGGTGTCTTCAAAGCCTTTCCAGTTAAGCTTTCGAAATGTGGCCCGGCTATACACCAATATCACGCCGGGTTCGATTGTAGTATTACCGTATGGGTCGGTCATATCGACCATCGTTTTCATCTCAACAGCAGACACCGTCGGGCATCGGAAGAGAGCTCTCATCACGTGCATGTCAGTGTCAATCGCATCCTCTACAAGCCCAGTTTCATTCCAGAACGTTTCGGCACGATATCCCACGGTCACCCTACCTGCCCCAGATTCCGTTACCTCGGTCAAGGTTGATTCAGAGAAATCACCGTATGTAAGACCCGCCAACTGCGAGGCAACGGTAGCCTGAGTCGCTGTAGTAGGTGTCCGTTTTGAAGGCACAGCGGAATTATTGCCCTTGTTTCTACCGGGACTAAAAGCTGAAACACAAACTGCAACAAGCGTTAACAGCCCCATGACTGCGAAAAACACGCGCCCCGAAAGAGTCACGCCGGATAAGGGGTTCCGAGTGTGGTGCATTAAGTTTTGCTCAAAATGGCCAATAGGGTTGCCGCAATTTGGACAGGCACTTGCTTGGTCGGATATTTTCTTTCTGCACTCCGAACACTTGATAAGGGCCATTGTTTTACCCTCCATCCAAAGACGTCACGCAGCCATATTCAAAACAAAAGTGGCATGGTGCGCGTCTACCGTTGCATCCGGAACCGCGACAAAATGGAGATTATCAGGGGAGAAAGGGAATAAGTCAGGCTGACGATCACAGCGATTGCCGTTCTGACTTCAGTCATGATTCATGAAGGAAAATAGCCAAAACCTGCGGGATAGTCAAGCTAATCCCAAGTCTTACAGCGCCTCGCGCCCACGCAATCACCCTGCCCACATACCGTTCGTCCGTGAATCGCCCCGTGGTGCGGCATTTTTTTGCAAGGAATTGAATATGGCTTCCCTGCGCTTCTGTCTGGTTGATTCGGATATATTCGGATTGGTCCCGAAGCGGAATTGGCAAATACTGCATTCCATGTCATCACATTCCCGAACATCCGATGGTGAGCCGCCGACACAATCAAGACACTTGGCCCGGATTGCCTTCAATGGCGATAAGCCTTTCACTGACTTGCCGAACCTGAGCGGCCATATCGGACACGACTTCTCTGACTGGCAAAGCTCGATTTCCTTTGGCTGGTCCAGACAGCACCAACGGCATTTTTGGCGGATTGCTTCAAGCGGGGTCATAGCTCTATCCCTTCAGCACTGTTGCCCGCTCGACTTCCACGCAGGGAAGCGGGAAAAGTCGAACGGACGTTGTGCCCTTGAATCGACTAGAACTTTCATGCACAAAATCTCACTTTTGAGCATGTAGGGTTTACACGGTTTACACGGCCCGTAGAATGGCCCACGGTAAAGGTTTGCGTGTAAACTCCCCCGAAGTTTACACGGGTTTACAAAAGGGATTCGCGCTTCATGTGTCTCTGTAAACCCTGTAAACCCATGAAACCCTGTAAACTCTGTAAACCGTGTAAACTCTAAAAGCATATTTTTAGGTACTTCCCTTTTCCCGCCCTCTTCACAGATCCATTCTGTGCCAAACGAGAAAGTATCCTATAGACATTTTGCCGTGATTTTCCGGTAATTTGTGCAATGTGATTTATGGACGTGGGTTCGCCGTCCTCCATCGCTTCAATGACCAAGTTTTGCTCTTCGGAAACTATTATGGCCCCCGCATCGCCCAAGAGTGTCCAGCCGCCTGATGAATCCCGGTCGAGTGCAAATTCTTGCTCTTCAACGTCGCGGCCCCGGACGTAGAGCAAGCCCTTACCGGTTCGGTCCCTCTTGAGTATCAGGGCGGTATCCACCGCACCGGTCAATCCGGTCGAACCGGATATACAGTCAAAGGGGTCATCATCGGCGGCCATTTTCCGCAGGTGGTGAACGATTATGATTGCAACGTCCCCCGTGTCAGCCAATCCTTTAAGGCCCTCGACGGACTGGTAATCAACATCGTAAAGCGTTTGATTCGTGGGTTTGCGGCTTTTGAGCTTCGCCAAGGTATCGGCAATTACCAGCTTCACATCCCTGTGTTCTTCCAGCCATTTTTGAAGTAGCGGGATGCCGCCCTGGTCAATTCGCGGCCATGACGTGCAAATGTGAAGGTTCTCGGGCCAATTCTCGCCTATGCAGAGTCCGCCTATTCGGTTCTGTACTCGCCGTTCGTGATCCTCAAGGCACAGATAAAGGACGCCGATTTGTTTGACTGTGACCTTGCCGAAAGCCTTTCCGCCGCATGCACAAGCAAGGGCAATATCGGCCATTGCGAAGGACTTTCCGACTTTGGCCTTACCTGTGAAAAGGGATGTCCCTTGCGGGATTATCCCCTCGACTATAAACTCAGGATCACGGAATTGCTTCTTTTGCAGCGCCGCCGCCGTAATGACTCCCGGCATAGGTGGAAGCTTGAGCCGATTGTCTTTGTGGTGAGCGAAACTCCCGTTAGTGCTTTGTGCGGGCGGTTGCGTAAGATGCCCCGGTTCCCGTTCAATCGGTGGTGGTCCATCGTCAAGGGATTCCGCCTTTGGTTTGGGCGGCTTGTAGACTTCCCGGCATTCCGCAATGGCTTTATCCAAGGTACGATTCCGATAGCCCGCCCGGTCCCATTTTTTCCGGTAAAGTCCGGATCGCCGGAAAAGCCGGTCCATTCGCTCCTTGTCGCACCCGGCCCAAAAAGCGTACATGCTGCAAAGGGCCAGGTCGGCTTCTGACTGTGAAGCATATCCCGCGCCTTTCCAGTCGCCTGCGTCGTGGAGTTGCGCGAACACGCCGCCATTCACTGAGCCTCGGGCACGTGCGAGCAACTCTCCATCGTCAAGATCCAAAGGTTCAGCCGGCAAAGCCGGACGCGGTTTATCATCCTGGTCTTCGTCCGGCCATATTTCGGCCAGAATAAGCCCCAGTTCCGCCTGACATTCCCTAATCGCCGTCCGCATTGAACACCTTTCCTGTGAATGTGAAAAAGCGGTCCCCGTCGTAAACTTCGATATGGCCTTTCCTGCAATGGGTGAAGCCGTCCGGCTTCCGGCCCTTGACGATAATGTGCAGGCCGGTCCCGCTGGGCGTTATTTCCGTGTACGACTTGAGCAGGTCAACCCATCGCCGCGCCCAAGGTTCCAGTACGCCGGTTTCCGGGTCGAGACACTTGTCCAGGTCAATTCCTGTGAACGGGTCCGATTCGCTGAACACAAAGCCGATACCGTCAAGCTTGTCGTTGTCCATTCTAATGAGCGCTTCCTGAATGCTCGCCCAGGTCGCCGGGTCCGTAGGGTCTGCATTCCCGCCGGTCGCAGGGTCTTTCGGAGTCTTGGTGAGCTTGCCTTTCCGGGTTTCGTACTTCCAGGCTACCCATTGCCGCCGATCTTTCATTTCGCTGGGGATGTTACCGACAAGTGGCGGATTCATTGCAACCTGCCCTTTTCGGTCAATTCCTGGAATTTGCTCAAGTCGATAAACAAACTCCCTCCGATTTTCACGAACAAGCCCGGATGTCTTTGTAAGTGGACTTGCTTATAAGCCCAGCTTTTGGTGAATGGGAAGTTTTCGCCTGGTTTGATTGCCTTGACTGCAAGTAGGTTGCTCATGGCTTCGCCTTTCTTCAGTAAGAATTTGTCGATTTTGTTCGACATGGGAAATTTTACCAAAGGCAAAGACAGAAAGGGCACCTATCCAACCTATAGGTGGTGCGTAGGTGCTATTTTTTTATCTGCCTGATTTGGCTTCGAAAAAGATAGGAAAATGTGCCCATAGGTTGTGCGTAGGTGCTATTTTTTTATGAGTTCATCATAAAAGTCTTGCAAATTCGGAACGGTGAATCCTTCCCTTTGCAAGAGCTTTTGCAACAAACGGCTTACAAAATCTCTGCGGCTATGCGAAGGGTCCATATTGAAAAGGTCTAAAGTCAGGTCATCCCTGGTGATAGGTTCATATTTTTTGGGTGCATCGTCGAAGACAGCCAACGCCGTTTGCAGGCAGTCCTCAGCTTTCTGTGACTTAAGAGACGGGTGCTCTTTCATTGTAAGCTTGTAGAGGCTTTCCACAATCGGCTTTAGTTTCCTGCCGCATTCGATTGCATCTGTCGTAAGACGCTGAGGCTTGAAACCGATCGGTTCTTTTTCCCGATCTTGCTCTGAAGCTTCGGCCACTGGTTCGGATGCAGCCTTTGTACGTTCCGCGCTATTCTCAAGAGCCTTCCTGGGGTACTTCAACCGCAAATCCATTGAAAGGCACTGAAAAACTTGATTTCTTCTGGATAGGGAAGGTATCTCATCTATCGGGAGAAGCCTCACGATTTCTTCGAGTTTGAATAAGCAATTCAGGTATTCTTTATTCCTTTCGGGCTTGCAGGGTTTTGCATTCCTGTCGTAAGTCTGAAGATGGTTGTCCAGGACAAACGCAAGAAAATCCGCTTCCAAAAGATTCCAAAACCCTACTATAAAACCTCCCGAAATCCAGCCTTTCCTTAGTAATCCGGGCTCGGGATTGAACACTGGAGACATCTCTGTATCTGGTGGAGGGATTGGATGAGTATCACCAGTACTTGGCAGTTCGCGTTTCTCTTCGGACATTTTATTGCGCCTCCTGTGCGCAGCTCCTGAAGTGGTCCAGGGAAGGCCGGTCAGGAGTCCCAGCTTTTCGAGCAGGTTCATGACGCCCACCCTATCCCTGGAAGTTGGATTATCATTTCACAATCTTCAATACCTGCGCCTGCTTCGGTGTGAGCAGCTCGCCGGACTTTAAAGCGGCTTCCCTTACCGCATCCGGCCTTAAATGCGCGTAACGCTGCGTGGTGCTCATGTCTTTGTGTGTGAGCAGTTCCCGGACCACGGTTAAGTCAATACCACTGGAAACTAGCATCGAGGCGAAATGATGTCGCAGACCATGAAGCCGGAAGTCCGCTGGCAGGTCCGCCGCCTTCCTGATTCTTTCCCACGGTCCCTTGAAGTCTGTCCGCTGCTTGTCTTTCCTGCCCGGAAAAACCAAGTCACATGTGACGGAGAGATCCCGGATCGTATCAAGGGCTTGAGCACTTACGCTGATCGTGGTCGTTTTGCCGCCCTTCGGATTCCTTAGAGTCACAGAGCCGCGCTCAAAATCAACATCATTCCAGGCAAGCCGGAAGAGTTCGCCGCGCCTCATACCTGTGAACATGGCGAACTTGACGAAAGCCGCCGATTCCCGGCAGGGCCAGTTCTCCAGGGTATCGAGCAGCCGCCGCGCCTCATCATCGGAAAGCATCTCTGTTTTCTGGTTATCGACTTTCGGCATGGAAACAGAATCAACCGGGTTCTTGCCGTCATAGAGGTTCCACTTCCGGGCGAGGTTGAATACCCGCCGCATAATGACAATCTGGTGCTTTATCGTCTGCGCCGCAAAAGGTGTCCCGCGAACGCTCTTGCCCTTCTTAAGCTCTGTTTTCATCTTCTCGATGTCGAATGCGGTAATATCTGCAAGCGCTCTGGAGCCAAAGCGCGGTTCAATATGCGCCCGGTAATAATATTCGTCGTCGCGCCATGACTTCTTATGCTCTTTGGCCCAAGGAAGATATTTCCCCCATACGTCGCCCAGGGTAATCGGCCTATCCTGTGCCCGGTGGTCGGCAATGTCAAATTCGTCCCGGACCAAATCACCCTTGAGCGCCGCTTCGACTTCGCGGGCTATGGTGAGATTATCGACCACGCGGCTTATCCTCTTGCCTTTCACCTGGACACGGACACGATATTTCCTAACCCGTGTGAAGGTCGTCCCGCACTTCGAGCATTTCTTAGAGTTCAGCCCGTTTGACGTTTTGCACTCGGTGCAGAAAATCTCGATTGCCATAGCTAACCTCTTGATTCCTGGTGTCCACATAGTGTCCACGGATGCGGAAAAAGGCGTCAAAAACCGTCTTCCAACGTAACGACATAAATACCCTACAACCCTTATTCTGTAAAGGTTTATCTTAAGAACTGAAAAATTGTAAAAAGGCTTTTAAACGGACTTCTAATCCGTAGGTCGAGCGTTCGAATCACTCCAGGCGTACTAACAAAATCAGGGACTTGGCGGGGTTGCCGCTGAGTCCTTTGGTTTACTGCCGATCTTTTATCCCCGACTCTATCCCCGACTTTTTAATTTTTACCCGGCTATCCGCGCCCCCCCGGCAAAGCCTAGGACGATTTAGCAGGCATTATCTCTACCTACCGAAGCCGAAGCTGGACGCGCCAGGATGCCCCACAATCGACGATCTCGGGTCAACACGTAGTCGAGCACGTCTTTATCTCCACACGTCGGTCGGCGTCCCGCACATTCGCCCCCACAGTGGCCGATGGATGACACGCCACGGTTAGGATCGTCAATCGTCCGCATTGTCGCGGTTGCTACCGACACCCCCGCGCCCTCACCCACATCATACTTCTTTACGTACTGACATTTATCCCCGATAATATGCCCCGTCGTCACATCCCAGCGGATTAGGGAGGAATTCGAGGTCTAGACCATGATCGACAGAGAACAATTCATAAATGAGATTATCCGGGTTGCGCGTGAGCAGGGCTATAGAATTGAGTCAAATGCCCGAACTGGACAGGTGCAAATAAATTTCGGGAAGAAAAAACTACATGCGGGCCATTTGAGTGCGCTTTATCCCCGTGCTCTTGATCCCAATGAAAATATTGCACGACTGATCGACCAGGTTGCTCCCGGCCGCCCGTGTTCCCATAAACCCATGCGCGAAATAATTTCGCAACTACAGGAATAAAGGAATCGGTAGCGCCACCTCAAGGTGTCCTGATTGGCCTGCCCGGATGCAGATCGCCCCGATTGCATGCGGTCACTGCGTGCAGTATCTCCGCCTGTATACGCACACGCGCCCGGCCGCCGCAGCCGTGCGTTTGCCCCCGTTCACCGCCGTTTTGGCGTCGCCACACTCCAATGCCGATGCGCGCAGCCCGGCTATGCAGCGCGCCGGTTGCATGCTGTACGTGCACCCGCCGGGACACCGCGCCGCGCGCGAAAGCCGGAAGGGGGCGCACTCACTATGCGCATGTGCGCACGCCGACCATGCACGCGTGTACGGCGTCCACATCCCTCGCCTCTGTCACGTCCCGGCGCACACCATCAACAAACGCGCGGACGCTGGCGCGGACGATCTTGCCGCTGTGCGCATGTGTGCATGTTGTCCGTCAGTGTGCACGTCGGACCGTCCACCGCGTCGCGCGTGCATCTCCCGCTGCCGGGTACGTACCGCACGCTCTCACCATGGATAAATGAAAGCACTGCATGCCTTACCTCCCAAGCCATCTGCGCGTCTGACCCAGGCACCCCTCATAATCGTCAGCCGTGCGCGGGCAGGTGGTGGCGCTATCCCCGCGTACAGACCGGCGACTGATTTTTTGAAAATACTCTCCCCGGTCCTGAGCGTCGGCATGGCGGGCGCAGATCAGCGCATAATGTAACGGAATCCGCAAATTTCGTTATTGACACCCCCTGAAACGGTGGTAATCTATTTATTTGCGGTGGGCAGCCAGCCCACATCTTCACCGTACCCCAGCGCACCATGACGAATCGACCATCACGTTCAGAGGTCGAGCAATGAGGTCCATTCTGAAAATGTCTATATAGCCCCTCGGGGGGCGGCCCATGTCCCGCGGGTGTATGTAACTCAATAATCATGCTGCAAGCCTCGACGCAGATAAGGAGAACGTGCCATGAAGATTGCCATAGCACTCTTAGTCGTACTTGTCCTTACCTCACCCGCTGCTTTTGCAATGAAGTTTTGTGACAGCAGTGCCCGGCTTACGGCCCTCCAAAAGCGGAATGATACGTTGCTGCTGCAACATGTGTCGCAACGTGAGCGCGAGAGGGGTCCACTTGTTCCCACCAGCGACTTCAAGCTCGCCAATTGCCTCCGGCCAGGAACTACATTGGCGTTCAATGATGACGATGGCTACAACCAAGAACCTTACGACCAGCAAGGCAACCCGAATTACCGCTACGAAGGAAGCTCCGGTGAAAGATATCAATATGATCTTAGTGATCCGAGTGACCAGCTAGAGTATTCGGTCGATCCTGACGCACAACTTAGGGACAGCATTAACCCTGATCCTCGCATTGATATAGATCGCAGATTAGGTGAACAAGGTGGCGGAGGTAAATTCTAATTTTACGTAGCGAAGGAACGAAGGCCATGCTTTCAGACTATTATGGAACGCTCGGAGTACCTTCATCAGCAAGTATAGACGTTATTAAAAAGGCATACCGAGATCGAGCATTAAGGTATCACCCGGATCGAGGTGGTACGCATGAACGAATGGTCGCCATAAACGAAGCGTGGGAAATTCTCTCAAACCCGGCATTGCGCTCCAAATATGATCTTGCGAGGCAAGCAAACGCCTCAACTGCCGCTAAGACGGAGGCAGCGACGGCGGCGGAGAAGGCTCGTAGAAGCGCCGAGGATTATCCGCGAAGATGGGCCGATTTCCAGAAGTGGATGGACACTATCTTGGGTGATTTCACAGGTGCTGAATACGGCAAACGTAATGGATTCCTGGCTACTAGTATAGGGTGGCCAACCGCTAGAAAGAGTGTCTCTGGCCGAGTTTTTATTATTTGCGGTGGCATATTAGGATTCATCGTAGGTTTCGTTTTTGACGCGATCATCCAAGAGCTTTTTGGAATTAAAGGAGGTGGGGGGCTATCATACCTAGTATTTGTATTTGCCGCACTCGGAGCTTGGGCTGGGCGAGCGATACATGAACAAATTGGGGCTTCGCTAAAACGAGCGAAGCGTCCAAACTAGCAACAACGTGCGGAACATGATTAGACTCTGCCCTTTTCTGTGGCCCCTATTTTGCGAAGGGTTAACATGGACATCGCCAAATTCTATTTGTACATCGTTGTAAGCTTACTGATGATTATTTATCACTTGGGGAGTCCAATTGTTCACGCCGGTCAAGCTGACTTAATTAACTCACTACAGACTACATTAAATAATTTTAATAAGACACTCCCTAAGATGGTGAATGGACAGACCAGAGTAGATTCAACCCTGATTGGCCCAGGTTTAAGATTAACATTTTTTTACACATTTATTAAGTATAATTCCACAGAGTTCGATTCATCCAAATTATTTGCTGAGAAGGCACCTATACTCCGTAAGGGTATGTGTAGCGATCCTTATTGGAAGAGGATTCTTGAAGGTGGCTTTACTATAGACTATTACTATCGCGGCAAAGATTGGAGATCGGAA
>JAJYTC010000035.1 GCA_021793275.1 Deltaproteobacteria bacterium
GGTATTGGCATAGCATTGCTTCGTAGAGTTCTTTGGCTTCACAGGGAACTTCTATCAGGAAGAAATTGGCCTCTGAGGGGATGTGCCGGAGACCCATTTTTTCGACTTCTTTATAAAGAAATTGCAGGCCGCTCCATGTGGTCTGCCGGCTCCTGCTCAAAAACTCATCGTCGTCGAGGGCGGCAAGAGCGGCTGCCTGAGCAAGAGACCCGGTATTGAAAGGCTGGCGGACACGGTTCAAAAAGCCCGCAATCTCGGGGTCCATGGCGCCGAAGCCTATGCGAAGTCCGGCGAGTCCGTAGGCCTTGGAAAATGTCCTCAGAACGATTACCGCCGGCGATTGGCCGCTTATGTAATCGAACCCGAGAGGCGTATCCGGATTGGTGTTGAATTCTATGTAGGCTTCGTCGAGAACGACCGCCGCGCTTTGGGGCACCCTGGAGAGAAACGCTTCGAAATCGGTCTTGCTGATTACCTTGCCCGTAGGGTTGTTCGGGTTGGTGAGGAAAATGACTTTCGTTTTCGCAGTAACCGCTTCGGCCATCTTGTCCAGGTCGATCCCCCAGTCTTCCTTGAGAGGTATGGGCGCCGCCCTGCCGCCCATCCATTGAACGACCAGCTTGTAGAGGAGGAAAGACGGCTCGGGCATCATCACTTCGTCGCCGGGGCTCATAAAGGCCCTGATGACCAATTCGATGATTTCGTTTGAACCGTTACCCAGCAAAATGGAGTCGAAGGGGAGGCGATGTTTTTCAGCCAGCCTCTTTCGCAGATAAAATCCGCTTCCGTCGGGGTAGCGGTTCAGTTTGGAGGTCGCGGCAACAATGGCTTCAACAGCTTTTGGCGACGGCCCCAGGGGGTTTTCGTTGCTTGCAAGCTTTATCGAACCGCTTATGCCGTATTCGCGTTCCAACTCTTCTATCGGCTTGCCGGGAGGGTAGGGAACGATGTTTGCTATGTGCTCGGCTACGGAGGGTTTCATATGATTGCGGGTCTACTGTCCCTTCTCGTTTTTTAGCTGCCGCTTTATAATGAAAAGGTATGGAAAAATCAAGCATTCTTCGGAAAAAATTGCATCCTTGACGGAGATGTTATAATATCAAGCAGTTGTGAGCAAATGGTTTCCGGGAGCCGCCTTATTTTGTTCCCGCTTCTTAAGGGATGATTGATTAATGCTAAAAAACGTTAAAGCAAAGAAATCTTCAGCGGTCGAGCGTCAGAATTCCGCAGACGCCCGGAAAAGCGAAGAGGCTTCCTCCGGGAATGCTCAGGAGAGGCATCAGCCTATTTCCTTCGATCCATTTCGTCTCTACCTCGACGAGATCAAGCGCTATCCGCTTCTTAGCAGGGAAGATGAAACGGAGCTGGCCATCCGCTATCGCGAGAAGGGCGATATTGATTCGGCCTATAAGCTGATTACGGCAAATCTGAGGCTCGTGGTGAAAATCGCCATGGACTTTCAGCGATACTGGATGCAAAACCTCATGGACCTGATCCAAGAAGGTAATGTAGGGCTCATGCAGGCGGTAAAGAAATTCGATCCCTACAGGGGGTACAAGTTTTCCTACTATGCCTCTTTCTGGATCAAGGCTTACATAATCAAGTTTATCATGGACAACTGGAAACTGGTCAAAATCGGGACCACCCAGGCCCAGAGGAAACTATTTTTCAACCTGCGCAAGGAAAAGGAAAGGCTTGAGGCCCAGGGCATCGAAGCTTCTCCCAAACTCTTGAGCCGCCGTCTCGATGTGAAGGAGTCCGAGATCATCGAAATGGACCAGAGGCTCAACAGTTGGGAGATCTCGCTCGACAGCCCCCTCAAAGAAGACTCGGAGGATACTCACAAGTCCTTTCTTCCCTCCGACGATCTGCCGGTCGACGATCAGATAGCCGACCGGGAAGCGAAAACCATCCTCCATGACAAGCTCATGCTCTTCAGGCAGCAGCTCAAAGGCAAGGAGGCCGTAATATTTGACAAGAGGCTTCTGACCGAGGAGCCCATGACCCTGCAGGAAATCGGAGACAAGTTCGGGATCAGCCGGGAGCGCGTGCGCCAGATCGAAAGCCGGCTGAAAAAGAAGCTCAAGGCCTACCTCGAAGAGGAAATAGCCGACATAGATCTGCTCCAGGAAAGCATGGTGGAGATCTGAGCACGGAATCGATTGGCGACCACCATATCGCGATGGATTTTAGCCCTGAGGACGGCGCGCTTCGGAAATAGAAGTCATGCGCGGCCTAGTGGGCGCCCCTGTTCGTTTTGCGGACAGACTCACATGTCCACAGGCCCAATTGCCGGCGTATGCCCAATGTCTCCTCTGTGAAAAGGGAATTATAGTTACGACGGATTTTTTCGATATAATCAGCTTCGGAGTCGATCTCCCTGAAACGTCTCTCGATGTCGTCTACAGGCCCAAGCTCGATCCCGATCCAGCGACGCTTTTTGATTTCGGCCACCATATATGTGGTTCCTGACCCGCCGAACGGGTCAAAAACCACGTCCCCCTCCTCGGAGGCCATCTGAATGATTCTGTCGAGGAGCTTGACCGATAGCTCGTTCGATCCCTTGCGTTTCTTGTATTTCGAATGACGTACGGGAGCTATATCCATCCAAACGTCCGTCATGTTCACCCCCAGTGGGTTCATTTTGTCTTTGTACCCGCCATAGTCACGCAAATCAGCCCTGCATGCCGGGCAAACTTCCATCGGGAGCCGATCCGGGTGAAAAGTATTCGGCTTCTGACCCTTGCAATAGTAGAGAAGAGAGTAATGCGACGGATAGAGCCGCCCAGGGATAGGGAGGCTATATTTTATATCTACGCCTATCCAATGCCGGAATGTCAGACGGCCGTTAAGATAGGCGGAGATGTGCGTATTCCACTTCGGTAGGTTCCAAAAGAACAGGCTACCGCCAGGCTTCAACAGGCGGGCGCATTCAGCCGCCCAGTTCTCACACCATTCCAGGTACCTTGCTTCCTTAAGGTCGTCATCTACCCCGGAGGGGTAGAGCTTTTTCAGATTGAACGGGGGGTCGGCGAATATCAGATCGACGGTATCGCTTCCCATACTTTGCATGACCGCTAAACAGTCACCTTGATAGAGTCGTCCTAGCTTCGTTTGAAAAACGGCAGGCTGTGGTTCTGTCCGACCTCGCGGCCGCTCGACATCGTCCTGAATTAACGCAAAAACATCCTCGGCCTTTGACTTCAATGCCTTTATTATGCGGCGGTCCAGTACACCCATTTTCAGCATCAGCTCAATAGGCGATACTCCTGATGCGGAGCAAACTTTGTCGAGGTCACACCCCGACGGCACCGCATTGCTTCCATTGTAATGCCAAAGACGCTCCACCGGCACGCCCGAGGCGTCGGCGAACCGCTTCACAGCGAATCTGTCAGCTGCGCTTATCCCCAGGGCCTTGAAGAATTCAGAATAACTCACCCGCAGTGCCTCGATCAGTTAATCTCGAAAAGTTAATACTATAGTCTGTAGATTTTTAGTCTACATAATAATAAACGCAAATGCAACTCCAACAAACCGGAAAATTTCGGGGGCGCCGTTGACCGTCGAAGAAGCGTTCGGACTGACCCTGCAGGGCCTTCGCAAGGCGCGAAAGATGTCCCAGGAAGGGCTTGGCTTCGAAAGCGGATATCATCGTACGTACATCAGCCAACTTGAGCGAGGCCAGAAGAGCCCGTCCCTGAAAACGGTCTTCCAGTTGGCTGCAGCACTGAGGGCATCTCCGGCCGAAATCGTCTCCAGTGTGGAGCGCATTTTAAGCAGGTCGGGGCAACCCCCCGAGCCGTTTGATGGGTGTGATTCGTGAAGGTGATCAGGGTAGAGCGACTAATTGATGTGGGTGAATTTTCCTCTTCCTATCAATGGGAGGTGATAGAAAACCATATTATGAGCGCCATCCGCTCCATCCAGTGGCCACCTCATTCCGGTTCCTTCACTCTTCGTGACGAGCCGGGCAAAAAACGCGGCGAGGGCAGCGGGGTCAAGCCAATAAAGAGCGCGTGCATGCAGCACCTTCGTTCGTTGGGTTGGCAGCTGGAAACTCGTATCGACGTCGCTACCCTGAGTCGGCCCGGGCCTATTGACGCAACAATACCGGTTGGTAACCGACTTTTTTGTCTGGAATGGGAGACGGGCAATATCTCTTCAAGCCATCGTGCCCTCAACAAGATGGCTCTCGGAATGCTACGGGGCGTCTTTATCGGTGGCGCCCTGGTCCTTCCGACTCGGACCATGTACAGATATCTCACTGACCGTGTTGGCAATTACGCTGAAATCGAGCCGTATTTCGATCTCTGGAGAGCGTTAACAGTGAAGGATGGCCTATTGGCCGTAATTGCAGTCGAGCACGACGCGGTGAGTGTTTCGGCCCCGCGCATTCCGAAGGGTACGGACGGCAGGGCGCTCCAATAGTCCAGCGTGTCACTCTAGCTTCAAAATTATGATGTGCTCAGTTCTCATTGTGTTTGCCATCCCGGTTATTTGCCGGTTGAGCTTGAGTATCGTGTGAAATCCGTAAAGCGGGCTCATGTCTAAGAGCAACTCGTCAATGCCTGGAACCTTGCTGGGAGGAAGCCCGAGCATCCTCCCAATCTGATTGTCATTGGTGCCAACCACAATGGTGCAATACCCACCCGGGCGCAAAACACGGGCGCATTCCGACAGCACTGTTCCCATGTCGGACTTGTAAAACTCAAACCTCTGCCGCGGCATCCCTCCACGGAGGCCTATCATCTTTTCCTTTAAGGCTTCTAAGTTGGCGCCCAGAGCCTCCAAGTGAAAAGAGTCGTTTTTGAGATAATCGATAGCAAAACTGTATGGAGGTGAAAAAAGAACTCCGTCAATACTTGAATCCTGGACTGGTAGACACCTGGCGTCACCTTCTAGAGGAGTGGCCGGCGCCAGTTCCAGGTCTACACTCCCTAGAACTTTTTGAATCTTTTCTGCAGCGAACAGATATCTCTGGAGGATGCCCCGAAAATGATCATAAGGTGTATTCCGAGTGGTCCTGGCAGAATAGCCGGCACTGTCCAAATACGCGAGGACGAGGAAATCCCTGGTCGGCTTAGAGACGCATGCTGCAGGTAGACCCGCGGCCATTCCGGGTCTATGGATGTAATCCGAAGCAGGCTCATGAAAAAACGGATTTGAATGCCGTGGCCTTATTTTAGAGCCGGGTTTGGAGGTCCCGATGTTTTCTTGAAAATAGCTGAAAACTGATTTGCAGTCCCTCAGGGCGATGCGTATGGGGTCTAGCGGCATCCTAAGGGCAGCCAGTTTTGTTTGGGCCATGAATTGGCAGAATGGGCTGATATCCGTGCCGACCGACCTTATTCCCATTAGGCTCGCCTCAATGAGGACCGTTCCCGAGCCCATCATCGGATCGAGGATCGTCTCACCCGGCTTGAGTCCCATGACGTTGATCAATGCCTTGACCATCTGTGGGTGAAACTTGCCCCGATAGGGAAACAGCCCGTGCGTAGCGTAGCTCGTCTTGAACTGCTTTGATTCAAAAAATGACCGCAGCCTCGCTGAAGAGAAACTCGGAAGCCTCAACGCCTCTCCGCTGCATATCTGGGCATGGTAGGTCGGGCGTTCGCCGACGTGTGCGAAGTAAGCGCCACGACGGACGATTTCGTCGTCGGTGAGAAGTCTGCTTTCAAAGAAGGCAAGTTCAAGCTCGTACACGTCGCTTATCCCTGGGATTAGCCGGAGATGTCCGGGGAACAACACGCTATGTAGTCCCCCGGATGAGAGGCTGGAAAGATGCTTTGAGTGCTGCTCCTTCGGTGTCATTCCCACCCCCATAATCTGAGTTTAGAAGGGTATGTAAGGATCGAATTCCTCAGACCGAGGGGCGTTCCCGCCATACTGGATCTGAGGGTCGGAAAGCAACTATGGCGACGCTGTTCCGTAATCCTTCCAGACGGGAGGCCGCGTCTGGCGTTAACCTGCTCCTGAGCTCATCGTAACTCGACGTCCAAACCGCGTTTGCCGCTCAGTACTCTCTCGTAAACCCAAAGGTAATGTTTGGCGGACATGGACCAGGAAAAATCCTGGGCCATGGCCCGTCTTTGAATCTGCTTCCATTTTCGGGAATCCGAAAACAGCTCCAGCGCCGATTTTATTTTTTCCAAAAATGCTTCCGGTTCGTATTTGTAAAACTTGAAGCCCGTTCCCGAATCGGGGTGGAGCAAAACGTCTTTGACGGAATTATCCAGTCCCCCTGTGGCGTGAACGACCGGGATCGTCCCGTAGCGCAGGCTGTACATCTGGTTTAGGCCGCACGGCTCGTAGCGGGAAGGCATGAGGAAAATGTCCGAGCCGGCCTCGATCATGTGCGCCATTTGCTCGTCGTGCCCGCTCGAGAGTTTTATCCGGTTCGGAAAAAGCTTCTCCATGCTTCGGATGGTTTTTTCGATCGAAGCGTCTCCGGTCCCCAGGATCATCAGGTTAACGGGTAGTTTCATCAGGTCGGGCAGAATTTGTTCGAGCAGGTCGAAGCCTTTTTGGGCGGCAAGACGTCCTATCATGCCAAGAAGGGGAAAGTCGCATGTGCTTTCCTCAAAACCCGCCTGCTTGCACAGGGCCAGCTTGCATGCTTTTTTTCCGGCCAGGTCATCGGCGTCGTAGTTGCCTGGTAGATAGGAGTCGGTTCCGGGGTCCCAGAGTTTTGTGTCGATCCCGTTCAGTATGCCGCTGAGGTTTTTTCCCCGCTCCTTGAGGACCCCCTCGAGGCCGAAGCCAAAATCGCCGGTTGTAATTTCATCAGCATAGCGGGGGCTCACGGTAGTAACGAAATCGCTGTAGACGATCCCGGCTTTTAAAAAATTGCATTGCCCCCAAAATTCGATCCCCTGGAAGGACCATACATTGGGCGGAAGGGTGAGCAGGGGGAAAAAACCGGCCGGGAAAACCCCCTGGTAGGCAATGTTGTGAATGGTAAAAACGGTGCCTGAGCGGGCGAAGGCGGGATCGTAGCGCCAGTTCATTTTGAAGTATGGCGCAACCAGGCCGGTTTGCCAGTCGTGCAGATGGAAAATGGTGGGGAACCACCCGGCGGCCTCGCACACATGCCTCACCGAGAGGCTGAAGGCGATAAATCGTTCAGCGTTGTCTTCATAATCTCCACGGAGGGGACTGCCGTAAAGATAGGACCTGTCGTAGAACTCGTCCTTTTCCAGGAAATAGACCGGGATGCCGGATGCGGTGCGGCTTTGCCACAGATGAACATGGTAGTCGTGCGGCCCGATCGTGATTGTCGCGCCGTGGCCCAGGGGATCGAGGACCGGCAGCATTTCCCGCACACAGCGGTAAAGGGGCATGAATATTCTGACGTCGCAGCCCAGCTTGTGGAGCGCCTCAGGCAGCGAACCGGCCACATCGGCCAGTCCGCCCGTCTTGGCAAAAGGGCTCGCTTCAGAAGTGCAAAAAAGAATTTGCATCTCGATCAATCCTCTTTGAAGGTAAACCGGTCCAGGAAAAAACGTTTCGGCCGACCATTTGCGAATGCGCCGTGATTGATAATTCCATTTACATCATTTCGGGTCCATATTAAACACTCAACTCCAGGCATGCAGACAGAGCGAGCCATGTTTTCCGGATTGGTCTCCGCGTCCTTCCGCTAGCGTCTCGGAGATTGGAAATCCGCCGAAAGTTTTTTACAATAAACATTTGACGAATCACATGATCAAACAGGGGGCTGATTTTGGAAAACAAACGCCGGGTGAGCAGGCAAATCCGCATCGGCAACGTTCCCATCGGCGGGGGCGCGCCGGTTTGCGTCCAGTCGATGACCAACACGGACACGCGCGACTGGCGTTCCACGGTGGCCCAGATCGAAAGGCTCCAGGACGCGGGCTGTGAAATAATAAGGGTTGCCGTTCCCGATGAGCAGGCCGTGGAGGCGGTTCCGATGATAAAAAAGTCGGTTCGAATACCTCTAATAGCCGACATCCACTTCGATTTCCGCCTGGCGATCGGGGCCATGCGCGCGGGAGCCGACGCCATTCGCATCAACCCGGGCAATATCGGCGGCCCGGACAAGCTCAAAAAAGTCATAGAGGTGGCCAGGGAGCGGGAGGTTCCCGTGCGCATAGGGGTGAACAGCGGATCGGTGGAAAAGGACCTGCTGGCAAAACACGGCCATCCCACCCCCGAGGCTATGGTGGAGAGCGCCCTTCGGCACATAAGGTTTTTTGAAGATAACGACTTCGGCCTGATAAAGGTTTCCATCAAATCGAGCGATGTCATCGCGACGATCAACTCCTACAGGCTTCTGGCGCAAAAGACCGACTGCCCCTTTCACCTGGGAGTGACCGAGGCGGGAACCGTGGTGGGGGGGGCCGTAAAATCGGCCCTGGGGATCGGTTTTTTGCTGCTCGACGGGATCGGAGACACGCTGAGAGTTTCCCTCACCGCTGCGCCGGAAGAAGAGATGTTTGTGGCCTGGTCGATCTTGAGGGCCCTCAAGTTGCGCGAGAGGGGCGTCGAACTGGTGAGCTGTCCGACCTGCGGACGCACGGAAATCGACCTTATACCGATGGTGCAACGGGCTGAGGCTTTGTTGAAAAGTGTAAAGACCCCTCTTAAGGTCGCCGTGATGGGATGCGTGGTCAACGGTCCCGGCGAAGCCAAAGAGGCCGATGTAGGCATAGCCGGAGGCAGGGGTGTGGGCATACTGTTCAAAAAAGGCAGCCGGGTGGAAAAGGTGCCCGAGAGTGAACTGCTCGACAGGCTGTTGTCCGAGGTCGAACGGATAACGGGAGAAAAAATCAGAGGCTAAGTCAAAAGTCGAAGGTCAAAAGTGGAAAGGTGGAGCGCGCGGGCGCCCGGAAATTCACAACGACTTACAACTTTCGAATTACGACTTACGACTTTCGACCTTCGACTTTCCGCTTTTGCTTACCCCGGAGGGGTTAGTGCGCTTCTATGAATTGATAGACGCCATTTTGGCTTATATGCCGCAGGCAAACATAGAGCTTCTGGAAAAAGCCTATGTTTTTGTCTCCAAGGCCTACAGGGACAAAAATATTGGCGGGGAAGGACCGTACCTGAGCCATCCTCTCGCCATCGGAGCGATTCTTGCAAGGATGCGCCTTGACGAAGAGAGTGTAGCCGCCGGCTTGCTCCATGATTCACTCGAGAAGGAATATGTTGAGCCCGAAGAACTTGTCGAGATGTTCGGGCAGGACGTCTGCCGGATCGTGCAGGGCGTAACCCGGTTGACGCAGATTGCCTATGGCAACCGGCAGGAGCGTCAGGCCGAATACATCCGCAAGATGATCATGGCGATCTCCAGTGATGTCCGGGTGGTCCTTGTCAAGCTTGCCGACCGCCTGGACGGCATTGGCGGAACGTTGCGCGGAGGCAATCGGTCCGGCGCGGGCCTGGCCCGTGAAACCCTCGACATCTATGCGCCGCTTGCGGGCAGGCTCGGCATCGACTGGATGAAACAGGAACTGGAAAACTTTTCCTTCAGATGCCTCTATCCCGAAGCCTATGCCGAAATTGAAGCCGGCCTTGCCAAAACCGAGGAGGACCGCATTCGGTACATCAAGGAGGTCCAGCAGGTCCTCAAGGCGCGGATGAGCGAGTTCGGGATCAAGGGCCGCATATACGGGCGTCCCAAGCACATCTACTCCATCTATCAGAAGATGGAACGGCAGAAGCTGGACTTGACGCGTATCTACGACCTGATAGCGTTCCGTGCCGTGGTGGATTCGGTCAAATCCTGCTATGAGGCCCTCGCTCTCATTCATGCCCTGTGGGAACCGGTGGAAGGCAGGTACAAGGACTATATCGCAAGACCGAAAAACAACATGTACCAGTCTTTGCATACGACCGTTATCGGTCCTTACGGAGAAAGGATGGAAGTCCAGATCCGCACCGAGGAGATGGACCAGGTCGCTAACGAGGGTATTGCCGCTCACTGGATGTACAAGGAAGGAAAACCGGTCACCGAGATGGATCGGGCGGAGACTCTGCGGTTTTCATGGCTTCGCCAGGTTATGGAATTGGGTCGAGACCTGGCAGGGGGCAAGGGCGATTACAAATCGGTAATGGAAGCGCTCAAAGTCGACTTCTACCCTGATGAGGTCTATGTCTTTACACCCGTTGGGGATGTGAAGGCTTTTCCCAAGGGCGCCACTCCGGTTGACTTCGCCTATGAGGTCCATACCGAGGTCGGCCACAGGTGCGTGGGCGCAAGGGTTAACGGCAAACTGGTTTCACTCAGGTATGAACTCCAGAACGGCGACACCGTTGAAGTGCTGACCTCGGCCAGTCACAAGCCCAGTAAAGACTGGCTAAAACAGGTCAAGTCCGCCAAGGCGATAAACCGCATCAGGCATTGGTTCAAAACCGAGGAGAGGGAGCGTTCGATCTCGCTGGGCAGGGAAATCTGCGAAAGGGAATTCAGGAAGAAGGGGTTGAATTTCAACAATTATCTGAATTCAGCAGAACTTGCCGAAGCAGCCAAAGCGTTTTCGCTAAAAAGCGTAGATGATCTTCTCGCAGGCATAGGCTATCACAAGATTACCCCGAATCAGGTAATCGGTAAACTGACGGCGCTTCCCCCCGAAGAGGAACATCCACGGGAAGAGGTGATCGAGAAAAAGAAGCCGGTTGCTTCAAAAGACGGCATCAAGGTCGATGGACTCGAAGATATCCTCATCAGAATGGCCCAATGCTGCAACCCGGTTCCGGGCGAACCCGTGATGGGATACATAACCAGGGGGCGCGGAATTACGGTTCACCGGGTTTCGTGCAAAAATCTCCAGAGGGGAAGCGCTGAGGGCAGAAAGATAGACGTGCAGTGGAATTCGGGAAAAGAGCTGCTTTTTCCGGTAGATATCCGGGTCGCCTACTCCGGCGAAAGGGATGTGCTCGCCGCGCTAAACGCGGTTCTGGGCCAAATGGACGTTAATGTTATTACTCTCAGAGTCGATCGTCAGGCGGACACATCGAGCGTATGTCACCTGCGAATAGAGGTGAAAGACTCCAAGCATCTTCAGCGGGTTATGTCAGCTCTAAGAAACGAAAGAGGGGTCTACAAAGTCCAAAGATCAATGGAATGATTGAGGATGTGCAATCAGAAATGAAGGAAATGTTTGATGGTTGCGAATATTTCTCTTGCGCTTTTCATTATCCGGCCATATTGTTCACAGTTAGGGCGGAGGCCATTTTTTCTTGCCCCTTGTGGCGATTTTTATGGACAAAACGATTATTCCGGATATAAGAACCTAGCTTAGTCAAAACGTGAGCGGGCGCGAGTCTCGCGGCCTTTTGCCTTGATTCGGATAAATCGACGGTGTACGGCAGCTTTTGGCATTTGCTCTGGTTTAAGGAGGTGTGGAGAATAGGAAGTTTCTAAGAGGTGTTAAGGAGGAGGCGTTTTTTATTACCCGAATAAGTCGAGGAGGAAAGGAAATGACAAAAGCCGAACTGGTTGGAAAAATCGCGAACGAAGGTGGGATCACGAAGGCACAGGCCGAAAAGGCAGTTGATGGGTTCGTTTCCGCCGTTTCGACCGCTTTGGCGGATGGCGACAAGATTACGCTGGTTGGCTTCGGCACTTTCAGTGTCGGCTCAAGGTCTCAGCGCGAAGGCCGCAATCCCCGGACCGGTGAAAAGATCAAGATCCCTGCTTCGAAAGTTGTCAAGTTCAAAGCTGGCAAAACCCTCAGCGAAAAAGTCAAGTAGATATCCTCGTCCGCTCTTTCTATAAGAAATTCGGAAGGGACTGTCAGTATAGATGGATGGACTGCAGTCCCTTTCTTCTTATTTTAGCCCTTAGCTCCCTACCGTTTTTGTCGGTAATTGACATTATCCTGCTATAATCTTACGTTTTATCGGATTATAAACTGGTAATGGAAGCGCTGTAGCATTTACAGGAGGAAGCGGTGCCTAAGAATTTGACCCACAAGATACTCGAAAGCCACCTGGTCATAGGAAAGCTGGTCGCGGGAGAGGAAATCGCCATCCGGATCGACCAGGTCCTTCTCCAAGACGCCACGGGAACCATGGCGATGCTGGAATTCGAGGCGCTGGGAATCGAGAAAATAAAGGCCGAACTCGCAGTTCAATATGTCGATCATAATATAATACAGACGGATAACAAGAATGCCGACGACCATGTATACCTTCAGAGTGCTTCGGCCAGGTACGGGCTCCATTTCAGCCCTGCCGGAAACGGCGTTTCGCACCAGGTTCATATGGAAAGGTTCGGTGTTCCAGGCAAGACGCTGATCGGCTCGGACAGCCATACTCCCGGGGCGGCGGGAGTGTCCGTTCTCGGCATAGGCGCGGGCGGCCTCGATGTTGCCCTGGCCATGGCCGGACACCCTTATCACCTCCCATGTCCTAAAGTGCTCGGGGTAAGGCTCATTGGAAAACTTCCCCAATGGGTCAGCGCAAAGGACGTTATCCTTGAAATGCTTCGGCGATACGACGTGAAGGGCTGTGTCGGAAAAATTGTCGAATATTACGGGCCGGGGGTCGCGAGCTTGTCTGCGACCGACCGTGAAACGATCGGCAATATGGGGACCGAGCTTGGGGCCACCAGTTCGATTTTTCCCTCCGACGAAAACACCAGGGCCTATCTGGAAGCCCAGGGGCGGGGCAGTGACTGGACTGGTTTGAGCGCCGACCCTTCGGCTGAATATGACGAATACGATGAAATCGACCTCTCCAAAGTCGAACCCCTCATTGCCAAACCGAGTTCGCCGGGAAACGTGGTCCCGGTGCGTGAGGTAGCAGGACTAAAAGTCGATCAGGTCATAGTCGGGAGCAGCGTGAACTCCTCGTTCCGAGACCTGATGGTGCTGGCGCGGATACTGGAGGGAAGGCATGCGTCCCCGTGGACCTCTCTCAATGTGAATCCGGGCAGCCGCCAGGTGATCGAGAATGTGGCCGCAGGGGGCGGGGTCCTGTCTCTATTGAGGGCCGGGGCGCGAATACACGAACCGGGATGCCTTGGCTGCATCGGCATGGGGCAGGCGCCGGGCAGCGGCCAGGTGAGCCTTAGGACCATGCCGCGCAATTTCCCTGGCCGTTCGGGAACCAAGGATGACCAGGTCTATCTCTGTTCGCCCGAAACGGGAGCCGCCGCCGCCCTTAAAGGCGTCATAACCGACCCGAGAGACTTGGGCGCGGAGATGGCTTACCCCGGTGTCGAAGACCCGAAGGAATATATCGTAGACGAATTATCGATTGTGAAGCCAAGCGAAGAACTCAGGAAAACTGAAGTTGTTCGCGGCCCGAATATCGCCCCGCTGCCCGCTTTCGAAGTGCTGCCGGCCTCTATCGAAACGAAAGTGGTGCTGGTGGCAGGAGATAATATATCGACCGATACGATCATGCCTGCGGGCAGCAAGGTCCTGCCTTTGAGGTCCAATATTCCGGCAATAAGCCGGTTTGTGTTCTCCATTATCGACGAGGAATTCCCCCGCAAGTGCGAAGAAGCCGGAGCGGTTACGATCGTCGGGGGAGAAAACTACGGCCAGGGGTCGAGCCGGGAGCACGCCGCCCTGGCGCCCCGCTTTCTTGGCGTCCGGGTGGTGCTGGCGAAGAGTTTTGCCCGGATACACATGGCCAATCTTTGCAACTACGGAATTATCCCGCTGGTATTCGCAAATCCCGATGACTATAGTTCAATAAATACGGGGGCGACTGTCGTCTATCGCGACATTCGACACAAACTCATCGAAGGCGCCGTAGAGTTGCCGGTTGAGGTCGACGGAAAACAGATACGCGCTCTTTTGCGCGTATCGGAAAGAATGCGCCGCATGCTGCTCGAAGGCGGGGCCCTGAACCTGGTCGGAAAATGATGCGTTTTTATTTGATATATTGCGACGACAAACCATCGGGAGGGAAAAATGGCTGCTGAAACGGTCCGCGTTAAAAATATCGGACTCCGGGGAGTTACGGTCGCCGATACGAAAATCAGCTACATCGACGGCGAAAACGGGGTCCTGATCTACCGCGGTTACAGAATCGAGGAACTGGCCGAACGGTCGACCTTTATGGAAACTGCCTTTCTGCTGTTGAACGGCCGTCTTCCCGGAAAAAGCGAACTGGAGCGGTTTGAAGGACAAGTCGTGGAGGCGCGGGAGTTGCCCGGCTTTATCCTCGAGAATATGGAAAAATTTCCCAAACGGACCGATCCCATGGAGGTGCTCCAGGCCTGCGTTCCCATGCTTGCCATGGCGGACCCGGAACTGGCTGACGATTCCAGGGAGGCCAATGTCAGAAAAGCCGTGAGGCTCATAGCCCGCGTTCCTGCAATCGTCGCCGCCTGGCATCGGATTAGAAACGGGGAAAAAGCTCTTGCGCCCGACAACGGTCTGTCGCACGCCGCCAATTTCCTCTGGCAGTTGACCGGGAAAAAACCGGGCGCGGAAATTTCCCGTGACTTCGACATTTGTCTGATCCTGCACGCCGATCATACCTTCAATGCATCGACCTTTGCCTGCCGTGAGGTCGTATCCACGAACGCCCATATTTACGCGGGAGTCGCGGCGGGAGTTGGCGCGCTTTCGGGCAGTCTGCACGGGGGCGCCAACGAACGCGTCATGAAAATGCTGCTCCAGCTTGAATCCGAACTCGGATCGGTCGATGATGTCGGTCCCTGGGTCAGGGACAGGATAGCATCGGGCAAAAAAATAATGGGTATGGGACACGCGGTTTACAAAACCCTCGATCCGAGGGCAAAGATACTCAAGGAAATGTCGCGCCGGCTGAGTGAAAAGGCCGGTCATCTGAAATGGTACGAGTATCTGGTAAGGATCGAAGAGGAAGGTCGAAAGGAGTTTTCCGCTCGCGGAAAACCCGGCATCAACACCAACGTCGATTTCTACAGCGGTTCCGTGTATGCCTCCATAGGAATTCCTATCGACATAATGACCCCGGTTTTCGCCATATCGAGGATCTCGGGGTGGTGTGCGCACATTATCGAGGAAAAATTCGCCGAGGCCCAGGAGAAGCCCGCTCTGTACAGACCGGAAGCGGAATATGTCGGTAACTATTGCGGGGTGGTGGGCTGCACCTACGAGCCCTTGTCCGCCAGGGGCTAAACGCGGGGAGACCTCAGATGGTTTTTCAACACGATGTTTTGATCGTAGGGGCCGGACTTGCTGGACTCAGGGCGGCCACAGAGGTTGCGGGAAAAGCCGATGTGGCCCTTATAAGCAAGGTCTATCCCACCCGGTCGCATTCCGGGGCGGCGCAGGGCGGAATAGCCGCCGCGCTCGAAAACGAAGAGCCCGATTCCTGGGAATGGCACATGTACGATACGGTCAAGGGCGGAGATTATCTCACCGACCAGGACGCTGCCGAAATTCTGGCCAAAGACGCCATCAGGGCCGTTTATGAACTCGAACATATGGGTGTTCCTTTCAACCGCACCTCGGAGGGTAAAATCGCCCAGCGTTTCTTTGGCGGCCATACCAGGAATTTCGGCGAAGCGCCCGTCAAGCGCATATGCTACGCCGCCGACCGCTCGGGCCGGGTTATCATGGATACGCTCTATTTCGATGCGGTAAAGAAGGGCATAAAGATATACCCGGAATTCCATGTGCTCGATCTGGTCTTCCGGGACGGGCAGGTAGCGGGCCTGGTGGCCTATGAACTGGCTACCGGGGAGGTTCACTTCTTCCACTCCAGGGCGGTCCTGCTGGCTACCGGTGGATACGGGAAAGTGTACAAGGTTACCTCAAACGCCTTTGCCAGCACGGGCGACGGCCCGGCCCTTGTCTACAGGCGGGGGCTTCCTCTGCAGGACATGGAATTCGTTCAGTTCCATCCCACCGGGATCTGGGGACTGGGGGTCCTGATAACCGAGGCGGCAAGAGGTGAGGGCGGGATCCTGCGTAACGGCGAGGGCGAGCGCTTCATGGAAAGATATGCTCCCACCATAAAGGACCTTGCCCCAAGGGACATGGTTTCGCGGGCAATCTATACGGAAATCGGGGAGGGCCGGGGGATTAACGGTCAGGATTACGTCCATCTGGACCTTACTCATCTTGGAGAAAAAAGGCTTGCCGAAAGGCTTTCGGACATTTCCTCCTTCGTAAAGATTTACCTTGGTCTCGACCCGGCGAAGGATCCCATCCCGGTTCATCCCACGTGCCATTATATGATGGGCGGTATTCCCGTAAATACCGACGGAAACGTGACTGATGAAAACAACAGGGTCGTTCCGGGACTGTATGCTGCGGGCGAATGTTCGTGCATCTCGCTCCACGGGGCTAATCGGCTCGGCTGCAATTCGCTTCTCGATCTCGTCGTCTTCGGTAGAAGGGCCGGTTTGCATATCCTCGAAAACCTCGACCGGTTGCCCTGGATCGACCCGCCTGAGGCCCCGGAACGGGACGCGGTCGAGCGCATGAGACGGATCCGGGAAAACACAAAAGGCGAAAAGGCCGTTAACATCCGGCGGGAGCTTCAGCAGGCCATGATGGACGGCTGCTCGGTTTTCAGGGATGAGAAGGGTTTGAAAAAGGTCGTCCAAACGCTCGGGGAACTGGAACAAAGGGCGCGCAGCCTTTCTATCGACAATTCGGGAAATCGATTCAACACCGATTTGATCGACGCACTGGAACTGCTGAACATGCTTTCCCTTGCCGAAGCGATAGCGGCTTCGGCGTTGAACAGGACCGAAAGCCGCGGGGCGCACTCGCGCCAGGACTATCCGGAAAGAGACGATGAGCATTGGCTCAAGCACACGCTTGTCCGAAAAACGGACCAGGGCGTGTCGATCGGCGGAAAACCGGTAACCATCACCCGGTTTAAACCCAAACCGAGAACATACTGAGAGAAGGAAAAGGACAATGCTCAGCTTCAGGATATTCAGGTTCGATCCCGAGTCGGACAAGGAGCCCTGGTACAAGACATATGAGGTCGATGCCAAGCCGGGCGAGCGTATTCTTGATTGTCTCAACAAGATCAAGTGGGAGCAGGATGGGACGCTGGGCTACAGGATGTCCTGCGCCCACGGAGTTTGCGGCTCGGACGGCATGCGAATAAACGGCGTCTGCTCCCTGGCGTGCCAGAAGCTGGTGAAGGACTATGCCGGGGTTGAGGAAATAACCCTTGAGCCGCTGCCTTTTTTCCAGGTTCGAAAAGACCTGATAGTGGATATGGATGACTTCTTAAACAGGGTCGGGTCCATGCGTCCTTATCTGGTCCGCGATCAGGCCCCCCCGGAAAAGGAAAGTCTCCAAAGTCCTGAAGATCACAGGAAGGTGGAGGATGCTATCCGCTGTATCCTTTGCGCCTGCTGCACGAGCGCATGCCCCGTCATGCGGGAAAATCCCGACTACGTCGGTCCGGCAGCCCTGGTGTGGGCGTACAGGTATCTCTACGATTCGAGGGATGGCGGTTTCATGAGCAGACTCGAAAAGTTGAACGAGCCCAACAGCGTTTGGCCCTGCGCGAATTATTTCGAATGCACCCGCGTGTGCCCCAAGAATATCCCGGTCACCAAGTCGATCAATTTCATGAAGCGGGAAATAAAAAAGCAGCTTCCACAAACGGGCCAGTAAATAAGTGGGTTGCACAAAAGCTTATTTTCCTTGTAAATTTCTCCGCTGCTGATCATAAATATGTGGCGGAGGAATCTCATGAAGCTCAAATCGATAAATCCATTCACCGGCGAATTGACTGCCGAGTTCGATACCATGACGGAGGACGCGTGCCGCGAAGCGGTTTTCAAGGGAAGGGGAGCATTTGAAAAATGGAAAAGGCTCTCAGTTGCCGACCGGCTGAAGCCTGTGGCAAAGCTTGCCTCGATTTTCCGGCGTAAAAAGGAAGAATATGCGCGCCTGGTTGCCGTCGAAATGGGCAAGCCTGTGCGGCAGGCCGTGTCTGAAATCGAAAAATGTGCTCTTCTCTGCGACTATTATCATCGGAGCGCCGAAAAGGCTCTGATGAGTGAAACAATCGAGACCGATGCGGCCAAAAGCTACGTGGTCTTCGACCCTCTTGGCGTTATCCTTGGCATAATGCCCTGGAATTATCCTTTCTGGCAGGTGACCCGCTGGGCCGTGCCGGCGCTTGCGGCCGGCAATGTCTGCCTGCTAAAGCATGCGTCCAATGTTCCTCTTACGGCGATCGAGATGGAGAAGATCTTTTGCGAAGCCGGTTTCCCGGAGCACGTCTTCCAGACCCTCCTGATCGGTCCGCAGAGCGCCGAACGGTTGATAGAACAGGACCTTGTCGATGGGGTCTCGCTTACCGGAAGCGTCGCCGCCGGGGCCGCCATTGCCTCACTTGCGGGAAAGAACCTCAAAAAATCAGTCATGGAACTCGGCGGCTCGGACCCGTTTTTGGTCTTTGCGGATGCCGACCTCGACAAGGCCGCCCGCGCAGCCGCGAGAGCCAGGACGACCAACGCCGGTCAAAGCTGTATTGCCGCCAAGCGCCTTATAGTGGCTGAGTCGGTCTTCGATGCGTTCAGGGATAAATTTGTCGAAGCGATGAGCACCATCAAAATGGGCGACCCTCTGGACATGTCCACCGATCTGGGACCCGTTGCCAGGAAAGAATTTCTGGCGACCCTTGACAAACAACTGGACGATGCATTGAAAAAGGGGGCATCGGTCTTCAGGGGACCGGAGCCTCCGGAGCGGGGTTATTTTTTCCGTCCGGCTGTTTTGACCGGCCTTACCCCCGACATGCTGGTGTTAAAGGAGGAGGTTTTCGGCCCCGTAGCCGTCCTGGCCGCCGCAACCAGCGAGGAGGAAATGATCCGGATCGCCAACGGAACCGAATTCGGCCTGGGCGCCGCGATCTGGACAAAGGACGTCGAGAAGGCTCAAAAACTGGCCAGGGAGATTGACTCCGGGTTTGTGGCCATAAACTGCATCGTCAAATCCGATCCGCGCCTTCCCTTCGGGGGAGTAAAAAAATCGGGATTCGGAAGAGAGCTTTCTCATTATGGACTCAAGGAGTTCGTAAATATAAAGACGGTCGTTGTCGGGCAATGATCGATCAGTATAGATGAGCCGTGGCGTGGGGTGGGCCAAGCGTAGCGGAGCCTGCCGTTGACTTTTCAAAGACAGAGGAGCTCTTATGGAAATAGGCGCCTCGACGGTTTCAACGCCGTCCCGTGTAAAACTCTTTATGGCATTGTCGCGAACGCCGCACGGCGTGCTCGACATGGCTACCCCGGCCCTTGCGGCTCTTTTCTGGCTCGGCGCGATCCCGTCGTTTCACGTGGTGATAATCGGCGTGATTACGGCTTTCGCAGGCTATACTGCCGTATATGCCTTGAATGACGTCGTCGATTACAGGACGGACCGGCGCAAAATCCGCGAGTGCGGCGGACTGAAGACTTTGGCGGGCGACCCGGACGCTGTCTATGCGCGCCATCCGCTTGCGCAGGGCATGCTAAGCCTCAGGGAAGGAATCATTTGGACGGCGGCGTGGGGTGCGGTTGCCCTTTTGGGCGCATGGCTTCTCAACCCGGCCTGCGCGGTCATCTTTGTCCTTGGATGCATCGCGGAAACGATTTACTGCCTGATGTTGAGGCTTAGCTGGGCGAGGACGCTGGTAAGCGGGGCGGTCAAGAGCGCAGGCGGCCTGGCGGCCATTTTCGCCGTTGCGCCCAAAACGCCGGCACCTTTTTTGATCGGATTTTTTCTGTGGTTTTTCTTCTGGGAAATCGGGGCGCAAAACGTTCCAAACGATTGGAGCGACCTGGACGAAGACGTGCGGATGGGGGCGGAGACCGTTCCGGTCAGGTTCGGGCCTGATATATCGGCCCGGATCATTGTGGGATGCATCGGGGTCGCGGTATTCATGAGTATGGTCCTGTTCTGGCTCACGCCCGCGCACCTGAGCGCTTTGTATTTTGCAGGGTCGATTCCGGCAGCCCTGTTTCTTCTTCTTTTGCCCGCGTGGAAGCTCTATAACGCAAAGACCGGCGATCTTGCTTCCGGGCTGTTTAACAGGGCCAGCTATTATCCCCTGACCATGTTTATCGTGATCCTGGTGAGCGCGCTCATCCGATAGGGAAAACCGTTTGAAAACACACTGCCGCGAAAGAGGTATTTAATGCCAAGAGCAGCGGTTGAGGATAACAGCCGAATGTAACTGAGAATCCGCCCGGAGGACAAGGCGCTGTTGATGCGTGCGGTTGCTTACGAGCACACCGACCTCACGGATTTTGTACTGCGAAATGCTATCCAGGCGGCAAGGGCCGTGATTGCCCGGGCAGAAAGGGTTTCACTATCGGAACGTGATAGCCTGCGCGTACTTGACGCCCTGGAAAACCCGCCCTCTCCAAATGCGAAACTGCTGGCGGCGGCAAAAGCTTTACCCACAATGCCGTGACCATCCCCCTTTGGCATGAGGAGTCGATTTCCAAGCGATATAATCGGGAAGCATTCGATTGTGGTGACGTTACGCTAAATGATTTCTTGCGCCGGCACGCACGTCAAACGCACGACCGCGGGGGCGCCAAAACTTTCGTTGCGGTCAAAAATGATGACGCATCATTGGTGCTTGGTTTCTATTCAGTCAGTCCCGCCTCGGTAGAATTTTCCAAAACTCCTGATATTGTCAAACGAGGATTGGCGCGGCATGATGTGCCCGTTTTCCGCCTCTGTGGTCTGGCTGTTGATAAGTCTATGCAGGGCGAGGGCCTTGGCGGACATCTTCTTTTGTCTGCCGGCAGGCGCTGTCTCCGTGCCTCTCTGGAAGTAGGGGGTGTTGCCCTGCTGATTGACGCCAAAGATGAAAGTGTCGCCCGCTGGTATGCCGGCTACGGTGCGTTGCCGCTTCTGGATACTCCGCTTTCCTTGCTGCGGCCGATGGCTACCATCCGAATGGCTCTGGAACCAGCCGGAAAACTATAATTCATTATGGTTGTTTTTAAGAAATACGCCCTTGGCCCTTTACCTTCTCTATCCATCGCGCCGACGTTCCCGCCACTTGTGCTCCCCGTGCGGCGGCGGTGGTGGAAGGCACGAAAACAGAGGACATGTTGAGGTGTATTGTAAATGATGTCAGATAGGTATCGATATTGGCGCTGACTTTTATGCATGGAATCAGCGACTTGGGCTGCTCAGATCTAATGCCGAACAATGCCGCCATTCGAACTTGATCCCCGGGAAATCGGGCGGCGTGTCGCCGCCCCGGCGGAGCCTAGAGGCGCGCTGGCTTGACGTTATTAATAATTAAGAAATGGGGGATATCTATGGCAGAAACGATTTTGAATGGAGAGTTTTTTATGTGAGCCGTGACGTCCCCTATAATCAGCACTCCCCGATGACGATAGGTACATCGCTCGAAGTTGGAAATCGATCAAATCCGTTTTTTGGTTTCTATGAGGGCGTTTGCAGATACGCTGTGACAACGCGTGAAGGGATTGTTCAAGTTCCGGCGCTCAAATTTCTAAAGAGCGTTTCGCGTGGAGAAATCACTTGCCCCGAATTGCCCCGGATAGCCGTTGATGTAGCAGAGCATTATCTCATTCTTGCGCGCGAAATTATTATGGAGCAGGTGCGCCGGGAGATTGCTCCCGATGTCCCATCTCGCCAGACCTGTTTGTGGCTCACCGACACCCTTGATGCAGCAGGATTTCGGCAGGCTAGGCGGTAACTCCCGCATTGTACGTTTGAAAGTGCGGGGGATTATACATCGCGCCGACGCCGCCCTCTTGCTCGCAGTGAACCACTCACGAAGACCTATGACCGCGCTCGGGCTTATTGGGACGGACGATATTCTGAGAACCCTGAAGCAGAGATACTATTTTCCGGGACTGCCGAGGTCGTTGAGCTATAAACCTAAAGGTAATGTGCTATGGACGATAAGGTTAAAAAGGCCCTCGAAGCTTATTCATGCGGGGAAATGATCGCACTCGAATTGCGGCGACGTCTAGGGGGCGCGACTTACGGAGAAGTTCTTCAACTTCTCAGTGAACCGGAATTGCCGCTTCCGCGTGCGCCTGTAGCTGGTCGCGAAGAAAATATAGCTCGCACCCGTCGCTGGATGTTCCCGAAACGGGCCAACTAAGTTAGGGGATTACGAGATGCAACTGCTTGGGCGCCCCCTCACCTTATGCCCGCGTAGCCCATGCAACCCGAGGCATTTTTTCACCGGCCATGACCATGGCGTTCACCCTCAATAGCGCGCCGCAGTGGGCGCACGGGATCGTGAAAATGCGTTTCGCCTTCTTGTCCTGGTCTAGTTTCAAAACGGCGTCCTTCTGACAGGCGGAGCACCTGACACTCGGTTTCGGGGGGGGCCGTATACTTGAATCCTAACGGCGTCAGGCCCGCCCTGACCTTATCGTAAGTTTCCCGGCCTTAGACCAGGATCAAATCCTCTTCCTGCTTCACGTCGTCGCCGGGATCAAGGTAAACGACACGAGGGTTATGATCGAGCCACGTATCCGGAACGCAACCAAGATCATCGATGATATGGAGCTCGGTGGGTCCCCACGCTTTTTCGCCAAACTTTTTGGCGGCCAGCGCGACGCCCAGGCGGTGATGTAAAAGCCGCCTGTGCGATATGCGGTATTTCGGGAAAAACCGGTCGGGAAAGTTATGGACTTCATCCGCCCGCCTTCCGTAGATGCGCAGCGTATGTTTGACGTGGTCGTCAAAGTGCATGGTCGTTGCCTGGGGCCGGCGCGGCAGGCTACCGAAGGCTATTCGCCAGCGCGCCGCTTGCGGACCCGTGCGCCGGATCGCAGCGCTGCGCCTCCGCGATCCATTCGCGTATGTTGATTTCCGTCTCGAAATCTTCCTGCGGAAGCGCGGCGATAGACTTCCACCTGAAATCCCGATGCAGGGAAACGGCGTCCCTCTCCGGAAGGTGTCTGAGCAGGATCGCCAGGGCGAACTGCGCCGGTCCCGATTCGCCATAGCCCCACGAAAATCCTGGGCTGTGATTGAACGCTTTGAGGCTGCGATCCGCGAGAGGGGTTTTCCGTTCACCCAAACCTCACCGGTGACGAGCCTGCCTTTAAGCCTGAGCATGCCGGGCAGTTTCGGCACTTTCCGCTCTCCTTTGCTCTGCGTTTTCCATCCGATAACATAAGATGCAACAAGGCTGCCGGTTTTTTGAACAAAACCACTTAGGGATATACCGCTCTGCCCCACTTTTTCTCACAGACCTCACACTGCCCCACTTGGACCATGGCAACGATTCATACGCTGTACTCTACTACACTTACGTGTTTTTATTTTCCCGTTTCGTGAGCAGATCCCAAAGACCCCGTCTTCGTCTCCAATTGCCGTATCCGACCGGATTCTGTGCAGGCTTCGGACAGGAGTTGATCCCAATCGTCAGGCGGATGACCACTCTCCAGCATCTTGCGAAAGACCTTGTAGGCGTCATCGCTACTCTCGCAGGCCCGCTTGCTCTCTTCGTCATTCACCCAGGCGTAGACGATTATCTTGCTCTTGGCGTGGTAGCGGAAGAACAGCCGGTATTGCTGGAAAAATGTGGCACGAAACCAGTGCTTGCGACCCTCTCCGAGGGTCTTGCGCTGCCGGTATTCCGGTCTTGCGGGATCCTGTGGAATGATATCAAACGCCAATTTGGCAATCGCCGCCAGTCGCTTGGCTGCATTCTTCCTGGTGAAACCATCCGGGTCTTTTTGCTTGAGTCCCTCGACCTGCCGGGTCAGCGCTTCGAGTTGATCAAGAAACAGCGGGTGAGCAAAGATCGTCCAATCATTGACGACCAGGGGGGCGGGCTTATCCCCGCTCATTCATCATCTTCCAATAAAGCCGCGTCGAGATCGACTTCAACGCCGCCAACCAGCGACTGAATGCGATTGACAAGGCCGGTGTCTACAGCCCGGAGCCGTTCGGGGTGGCTGGCGATATCACGCGCCAGAAAGTCCAGGAACTGCCCAAGCACAGGATCATCACCTTCGGTAGGGGTGGCGCGTGTGAGCACCACTTCGCCGTTCTGGCGGAGGGTGTAGCGAATCTTGTCGCGCTTGCCGAGTTCGAGCACACGACGGACGGCTTCCGGCACCGTGGTCTGGTAGCGATCGGTGAGCGTGGATTCGACTTCAAGGGTAGCAGCCATGGGCACTCTCCAGCGAGATAAACTGAACGCATATAGAGTAATGCATTTGCATTGCCTGGTCAAGAGCTTTGAACGTCTTCGCCTGGTCCACCAATTCCCCACACCAGGTTACATAAGACTCCTTTGGATTTCTAATTTATAAAGATTTTCCCCCCTGTCACCGGCGATCTGGAACGGCCTGAGGATGACGGTCTGAAAGTGCGTCTGTCCCCTGTATTTTCTTCCCCTTAATACTTTTTCTTCGCGTTGTCGATTCGACGCTTTCCTGAAACAATTCCGCTTTCCACCTCGATGTGAAATTCGGCCTTAAAGACTGACGCACAACCCGTGTGGAGGGCCCCGAGAAGTTTATTTTCGATGGCGCGCCGGACAGTCGTGAGCCAATCGTCGAACAGCGGCGATTGATCCGCCACGTGGAAGCAACAGAGCGGCTCGTTAAGATAAGGTCTTCCGTCATTGATCTCGCATGTGCCTATGCAGCGCCGCCGGCATGCGGTTGACTCAAGACCTGAAGGACATTTATCCCAAAAGTTTATCCCTGTTCGCTCCTGTTTTTATGTGAGAAGCGCACCTTTGGGGTCGGGTTCTCTCAGGAAAAGTCCCAACGGAGGCCTCTTGGCGCTTCGCGCCCCGGACACCGAGTGTCCGGGCCACCCCGGTCCTTCGTAACCTCTGATGGTTTCAGGTTGTAACGTAAGAGACGCCGGTGTCCATTTTTTGATGGGAGACTCAGTCTTACAGGCCCCCTATCGGCGTAGCCGGCCCAGATAGTATAAACATACAAGGGTGGAGTTTTCCCCCTGCCACCCGAAACCCCAATCGCGAGCGGATCCCAAATAACCCTTATGCTTCAGTAAATGTTATCCGATAGAGATAAAAAGGGTGGCCGGGCTCAAAGTCCGGCCGCATTTCCGGGGATCGTGGACGCCGGTAATTGCCGGCAATCACAAGTGGGTGGCGGCTGGACATGAATCAAAGCAGCTTGCCGTGGTGAGAAACAGGGAAAAATATCCACAACGGATTTTCTAAACCGTGCTCATCCATATATCCTGAGATAGGGCATTAAACAAATATGTTTTCCATAGCACCAACATTCAACATAAGAAGTCACTTCATAATGAAATCAGTGTTCCTTGGGAGAGTGCGATGACAAACAGGCATTCAAAGAAGCGAAGCGACATTTTGCCCGGCGACGACCTGAAGATGGTCCATGGCGTAAGCCGGCGGCAATTCCTGAAATATTCCGCTGAAATAGCTGCAGTTATGTGCCTTAATCCGTTGATGCCCAAAACCGCGGGCGCCGGCGTCAGCAGCGAAGTCATAACGTACCCGATTGATTCCAATGTGCTTACGACCAAGGACCGGACGCTGGCATTTCCCTCCCTGGCGACGGGACTCACCCCGCCCGAGCTTCCACGGATATCCGAGTACGGCGCCTATGGCTACGGCAACTACACGTTCGGCGCGGGGCTTTCCAACGAGCAGCGGACCGATGTCATGCCCAACGGCTACAGCAATCCCTCACCCCTTAGACTGCAACAACTCACCAGTTTTTTTTCCATCTCCGACATCCATATCACGGATAAGGAGGCTCCTAACCAGATGATATATTTGCAGCAAACGGATCCGGTGCTCTACACCATGTCGTCGATATACTCGCCTGTCATGTTGTATACGACGCACGTCCTCGATGCCGCCATCCAGACGGTAAACGCACTGCACAAAGAAACTCCGTTCGACTTCGGCATCTCCCTGGGAGATGCCTGCAACACCTCTCAGTATAATGAGATAAGATGGTATATCGACGTTATCGACGGCAAGGTCGTCACTCCCTGTTCGGGCATCCATCTCGGGATCACCTCCATCGACTATCAAAGACCCTTTAAAGCCGCGGGACTCGACAAATCCATCCCGTGGTATCAAACGCTCGGAAACCACGATCATTTCTGGTTGGGCACCTTCCCGGTGGACGCCGATAGTTCCCTCGGGCTTCGGGATTCGTATACCACCGGTAATGTAATGGCCTGCGGGGTGTTAGACTATAACCTGAAGCTTTTCCCCTGCCTGTTCGATGTGGCCGCCGCCTTGAAAGAACGGACTCATTATATGGGCGTGCTCGATGGTTCAACTCCTGACGGCGACATTATCGATGCCGGAAGTTACTCTGCTACGCCGGCCGTCGCGGCTGACCGGGACCGTCACCGGGTGACGATAGCCGAATGGATGCAGGAATTTTTCAATACAACCACCAGCCCGGTCGGTCACGGGTTCAACCTGGTCGACCCCTCCCGGGGAAGCGACTTCGCCTGTTACAGCTTCATGCCGAGGTCGGACATCCCGCTCAAGGTCATCGTGCTGGACGACACCCAGTCGGAAACCGACGGCTCGCACGATATTCACGGACACGGGTTTCTGGACGCGGGCCGGTGGAGTTGGCTCAAGGCTGAGCTTGCCGCCGGCCAGGAGGCCAACCAATTGATGATCGTCGCCGCCCACATACCGATCGGAGTTGAAACCATCGGCTCCGAGGTGGAATGGTGGGAATCCGATAAGGACCCGAACGCCACGGAACAGAACGCCGTTTCCTTGACGGAGCTGGTCAATGAACTGTGGAACACCCCGAATCTTCTCATGTGGCTTGCGGGGCATCGCCATGTGAATACGATCAAAGCGTTTCTATCACCCGATCCGGCCAACGCCCCTGAAAAA
The DNA here is from genome assembly GCA_021793275.1 of Deltaproteobacteria bacterium. Taxonomy (GTDB): domain Bacteria; phylum Desulfobacterota; class Syntrophobacteria; order Syntrophobacterales; family Syntrophobacteraceae; genus SbD1. The sequence continues at coordinate 26,773 of JAJYTC010000035.1, forward strand.
GGCTTCTGGCATGTCGAAACCTCATCGCTAAGGGATTTCCCCCAGCAGTTTCGCACGTTCCAAATACACCTCAACAGCGACTATACCGTTTCCATCGTTACGACCAACGTCGATCCATCGGTGGCCGAAGGAACGCCGGCCGCGACTTCGCGTTCTTATTCAATCGCCGTGGAACAGATACTGCAAACCAATCTTACTAGAAACACTCCGAATCTCGCCAGTCTGGGCAAATTAAGTCTCGAAACCGTTGATCCGAGTCGAGCGCAGAATGGCGACTTGGATCCGACCATCAAGTGGCCGCTGGTGACGGGGTATGGGCCGTTCCCTTCCTTGCAGAGCGGCCAGTATAATTTTCCTGCCTATAATACGAATGCGTACCCATCGTACAACGCGGAGCTGTTTAAGCAATTGAGCCCGGCAATGATCGCCGCGATGAAGGAAAGATTCCCCGGGGGAACGGTTGAAATCAAAGCGGGATGAAAGCCGGTATTAAGGGCCAATGAAAACATTGTAAAAATTCCCTGTAGCTGAATGGCACTGGAATATTGCTTCGATCCGGCCTAAAAAGGGGGTTTTTCTATCCGGTTTCCGGGGAAAAGTCCGCGAAAACTTCCGGTTCTCCCAGTTCCCGTTCTTTGAGAGGACGGCATCGGTTACGCAAGTGCTCCTCTTTTTCATCCCACCTGACAGTAATGCGGAATCGCTTGTCAACCTTCATGGCAAAGTAGTGCTCTCCTTTGGGCTCTACATGAAGGCCCGGGGGGCAGGGCGGATGAGTATGCGTCGAAATCAGGATCGATCGATTTCCTTTCTGACAGCGGTTGCAAGCTTTTCGAGTATGTAGGGTTTTTTCACGTAGGGGCCGGCACCCAATGCCTGGGCTTTGGCCACGCGTTCGGTCTCCGAAAAACCGCTCACGATGATCGCTCTCTGGCCGGGGTGGAGTTCAAGTATCCGGGTATAAGTGGCCAGACCATCCATGCCGGGATCCATGATCATATCCAGGACTACAAGGTCGGCCCTGTTTTTCTTCAGATGCTCCACTGCTTCTTCCCCGCTTCGGACGCCCGCCACGGAGTAATTCATTTTCTTTAGCATGAGGCAGGCGAGCTCCAGTTGCTCTTTAACGTCATCTACGACCAGGATGGATTCACCCTTTCCCATGTATTCGGCCGCTGATGCCGCTGCCTGTTCAGCGGCCTCTTCTTCCCGCGTCACTGGAAAATACAGGGTGAATGTCGTACCTTTGCCTTCCACACTCTCGACATTGATGTAGCCGTGATGATCTTTCACCGTTCCCCACACTACGGCAAGGCCAAGGCCTGTTCCACTCCTCCCCATCGCCTTTTTCGTATAAAACGGCTCGAAGATGCGTTTGAGATCATCAGCCGGAATCCCCTCACCGGTGTCGCAGATGGTGAAAACGACATAATCTCCCGCCTTGACTTCATCGTATCCTGAAACGGGCTTGTCCAGGTACTGGTTCCTTGTGCTCATCTTTATCACGCCTCCGTTTGGCATGGCTTCGACGGCGTTGTAAACCAGGTTCATGAAAGATTTCTCCAAATGAACCGAAGAACCTGAAAGGTTTAACAAGTCCTTATCGAGATCCGTCTCGATCGATACGCCGGGGTTGTTCGAACAGATCGCCGAGAATTCCGGGGAGTTTTGACAATCGACTATCATTTTATTGAGGTTTAAGACCCTCCTGTTGGATACCCCCCTTCTCGCCAGGGTCAAAAGGTCCTGAACGATGGCGGCCGCTCTTTGCCCTCCCTTTAAAACCTGCATGGCCTTCGATCTGGCGGGGTCGGACTCATCCAAATCATACGTGAGAAGCTCTGAATATCCGACCACGATGCCCAGGACATTGTTGAGATCGTGGGCCACCCCCCCTGCAAGGGTCCCCAGCGCCTCCATCTTTTCCGCGCGCTGTAGACGCTCCTCCAATCTCTTGCGCTCATCTTCGGCCTGCTTTACACTGGTGATATCTCTTACCAGCGCCTGAACGAGTCGCACATTTTCAAGCTGGATGCAGTTTAAGGAAACCTCGGCGTCGAACGGGGTGCGATCTTTTCTGATATGCTGCCAATAGAAGCGTTGAGGCATCCCTGCGACTGCCGCTTTTAGCACCTCCAGGGCTTTTTCCCTTGAATTTCTCCCGTCGGGTTGCGTTGGAAGGCTGAAATCCCACGGCGTACGCCCCAAGATGTCGGCCGCTTGTTCGCAGCCGAAAAACTTGAGGGCAGTCTGGTTGCACTCTGTGAACGATCCTTCCGGAGTCATGATCAAAGTGCCGTCATTGGCCCCCTCGAACAGGGTGCGGTATCGCTTCTCGGCTTCTCGCAGTTCCTCCTCGGCACGCTTTCGTTCCGTGATATCGCGTACTACTGCCAGTATGCGGCGCTCTCCGCTGATCTCGGCGCTCTTCAAGGACACCTCGTCCCAGAAAAGCTCGCCGTTTTTCTTTCGAGCATGCCATTCAAAAACCTGGGGCCCTTGCTCCACTGTCTTCCTGAGCCACTGGTGAGCCTCCGCTGCCGAGTAGGGGCTGACGCCAAGACTTGCCTCATTCGGGGACAGGCGCAAAGCTTCTTCACGACTCAAGCCGAAGAGCCGAAGCATGGAATCGTTAATATCGAGGATGGCCCCGGTGTCGGGATCATGAATGAAGATGGAGTCGTTTACGGCGTTGAAGATTTCCCTGTAGTTGCGCTCGCTTTGTTTTAATGCCTCTTCTGCCCGTTTACGTTCGGTAATATCCTGGATAACTCCGAACACTCTGCCTTCCTCCGGGGAGTACTCGGCTATGGAATGGATATCGATGATCTGCCCGTCAGTGGGCCGGCGGATTTTAAACTCGACATTATAGGGTTCGCCTTTTTCTATGAGAGCTTTGAGCGCCGCGTCGAGCATTCCCCGATACTCCGGCAGGATAATTTCCCGCACTTCTGCCAGGGACCACTCCCTGTCTTGCACACCGTAAATGATCCTCGCGCCCTCGGAGGCCACTACTCTATAACTTTCTAAAATAAGCTCCCAATTGCCTGAGCGGGCTGCCACCTCCGCCCTTTTAAGACGCTTTTCGCTAAGCCGCAGTTGCTCCTCCGCGTGCTTGCGTTCTGTGATGTCATTACCCACACAAAGCACTTCGACAATCTGCCCGTTTTTATGACGGATAGGTATATTGGTCCATGCGATCCAGACTCTTTCCCCGTTTCGGCGCATATTTTCGTTAATGTTAGTGTTGTATTTGTCGGGGTTGCGCACGAGGTCCTCAACCATGGACGCAAGGTCGCGCCCCGTGCTCTCGATGGGTGGGACAATGGCGCCTACCACGCTTTTTCCCAATATCTCTTTTTCAGTGTAGTCGAAGAAGCTACGTGCAAATTCGTTGAAAAAGGTCACCCTGCCAAGATCATCTATTCTTAGTATAATGCTGTTGGCGTTTTCAACCACTTCCCGGTATTGCTTTTCACTTCCTCTCAATGCGTCCAATGTAAGTTGTAGTTGTGATGTCTTGACAGACACCTTTTTCCGAAGGCTATAGTTCCATAGTGCTAAAAGAAAAATAAGAAAAGATGTGCCAATTGATGAGTACATCAGATATCGTATGTACCCTGGATTGATTATCAACAATGATCCAAGCCATTTGTTTTCGATATCCGAGTATTTCTTTGATGGTATTTTGGAAAATCCGTCTTCAATGACGTGGAGAAGATCGCTATTTCCTTTTGAAACAGCTCGATGCAAATGTCCTGAGTAAAGAGGCGGAGAGCGTCGATATGTATTTTCAATATTCATCCTGTTAAGGTAGTAGAGAGCTGACGGAACATCCATGCAAAATACCCTGATCTCTTTAGTGGCCGCTGCTTTAATGATGTCTTCACAGCTTGGATATTCCTTCAGTGTGGTAATACCGTGATCTTTCAGGTATCGGATACATGCGTCGCCCTCCCTGACACCGACGGTGAAACCCCGTAGCGAATCTACGCTGCTGATGCCGCTAATACCTTTGTGGAAAAAGATAGAGACTTGTATTGTGGCGTATGGTTTTGAAAAATCGAATAGCTTCGCCCCTCTCTTTGTCCTGAATATTGTATCGATTACGTCCGCTTTTCCTTCCTCCATGAATTGAAGAGCTTTATCCCAATCCATCCCGACGAGGTTGACCCGTATCCCGGTCTCCTTCTCCCACAGGTTCCACTGATCCACTATGATGCCCTGCAGTTTCCCTTTCGAATTACGAAAGATATATGGCGGATAATTATCGTCGGCTACGACAGTAATCGATTTTGGGCTTTTGTAATTGATTCCATGGGTTGCATAACAGATGGACAGGAGACAAAAAATAATTGCAGCGGCGGGTGGCGCCGCAGCACAGACCTTCTTCCACACTCCCATAATGATTTCCTTGTAACTCCAATACCATCGAAAACTCGTGAACCTCCCGGGGATTGGCGCTTCCCGCCCCGGCCCGCTTCGCAGCTCGGTCGTTCGCCAGCCTGCCGCCTTTTCCACATCCTGGCTGATGCGAGGGTAGCAAGTTTTATACCTTATTGCTGAAATTGTGGTTGCTGTAAACGCTTGGACTTCCCGTTCGAATTTAAGGCCGTTTTATACCAATTAAGTGAGTTGAAGCAATCATTTTGTCCCGGATAGTATGGTGCTTATGGATGTCTTGAATTATGATGTATGAGTGGAGCGGCATGCCTTGCGTCGACACGGAACTTCACGGTTCCGGCTGGTTCCGGTTTAAAGACGTCCCCATTGAAATCTTTTCTCCATCGGGGTGTGGTGTGCAAACCGGATCGCGGGCCGTCATTATTCAGTTGTGCGCTTGACGGAAGAATTCGACTGCGCCAGTATTCTATCGGCTGCAACCGCCCCAAGCCTGGAAATATAGGAAGTCGCACCGTCCATAAATATATTATAGCAGATTTGCGACAGTTCTTCGAGCTTAACGGGGCCTTCAGAATTGTACCAGTACATTATAGAATTACACATTCCAAACATTATATAAGTAAAAGCTTTAAGCTTGTGCGTATCCATCTTGCCGTTAAAAAGGCCGGATAGCACATCGGTCAATATCCGGCCGTACTTTTTTTGTTTGTTTGCAACTTCTCTGTAATATTCGACAGGCAGATTGTGTGCATGGTTGAGCAATGCTCTGGCCTCCGGTACCTGCCTGTTGTAATGCTTGAAGTGCCTGAACATGATTAACTGTATCTTCGAAGGGATGTCGGAAATCGTCTTTAGTTCTTCTTCTAGTCCAACCATCAAAAGGTCCATATAATTGTCAAGAATGTAATAAAGAATTTCATGCTTGTTCGAGAAATAGTGATAGATGCCACCCTTGCTCAACCCCGCCGCAATGGAAATGTCCTTCAGGCTGGTCTCTATATATCCATTCTTGTCGAACAGGGTTGCGGCCGCCTTCACTATGACCGTTACCTTACTCAATTCCTTTTCGGTGAACTTTTTCGAGCTGTTTTCCATTAACCGTCC
>JAJYTC010000036.1 GCA_021793275.1 Deltaproteobacteria bacterium
CTTCAGCCTTTGCGCCTCCCCGCCCGAAAAAGTGCTAAGAGGCTGGCCCATGCGGATATAATCGAGGCCTATCGCCGTCACGGGCTCAAGTGCATCGGCAAGCTGACGGTTTTCGGGGAAAAGGTCCAGGATTTCCCGCGAGCTCATATCGAGCATGTCGCCGATAGACGCCCCCCGCAGCTTAATATCCAGCACCTCCTGCTTGAACCTTTTCCCGCCGCATTGCGGACAGCGCACCAGGACGTCTGCCAGAAACTGCATCTCCACGCGCTGGAAGCCCTCGCCGGAACATGTTTCGCACCTTCCCCCGGGCACGTTGAACGAAAAATGCTTCGCCGAAAAACCTTTTGCCATGGCTTCAGGTGAGGCCGCGAGCATCTTTCGCAGCGGGTCGAGCGCCTTGGTATATGTCAGAAGGTTCGCTCTCGGAGTTCGACCGACCGGCTGCTGGTCGACGAGTATCACTTCGGCGAGGTTTTCCGCCCCGGTGATGTCGTCGTGAAGACCGGGGGCTTCGGCGGGCTTTCCCATCTTTCTAAGCCAGCCCTGGTACAATGTTTTTTCGACCAGGGTGCTTTTGCCCGAACCTGAAACTCCGCTCACTCCGACCATGAGGCCCAGCGGAATGGAAACGTCTATTCCCTTGAGGTTGTTCTCGCGCGCACCGGTGACGGTGAGTTTTTTCCACGGGTGAGGCGGCCGGCGGGAGATCGAATCGGTCAGCACCGACTTTTTGCCTGAAAGATACGCCCCCGTAAGGCTCTCAGTGGACCTTACGAGTTCTTCGGGCGGCCCCTGAAACATGACTTTGCCCCCGCGTTCGCCTGCGCCCGGCCCCATATCGATCACTTCGTCGCAAAAACGGATCATCCCGGGGTCGTGCTCGACCATGACGACGCTGTTTCCCATCGTTACGAGCCTGTTCAACTGGTCCATCAGCCGCTTCTGGTCGCGCGCATGAAGGCCGACGCTCGGCTCGTCGAGCACATAGAGCACGTTGACCAGCGCGGAGCCGAGCGCCTTTGTAAGATGCACCCGCTGGACTTCCCCGCCCGAAAGCGTTCTGGACTGACGGTCCAGTGAAAGATAATGAAGCCCGACGGCCATGAGGAATTCGAGCCTGCTCCGGATTTCGTTTACCAGCAGGCGCGCCGCGGGGTCGTTCGCTATTTCCGGCCATTCGCCTCCGAAAAAACCGCTGAGCTTTCCGATGCTGAAAGAGGCAAGCTCGGCGATATTGGCGCCGCGCAGCCGGTATAGAAGAGTCGCGGGTTGAAAGCGCGAGCCTCCGCAGGTTTTACAGGGGACGTAAGCGCGGTATCGCGACAGGTAGACCCGGACGTGCATTTTGTATGTCTTGGTTTCAAGCCACTCGAAAAACCCCTTTATTCCGTAATAGCCATTCGCGCCGTTTATGATTTTGCTTTTGGCGGACTCATCGAGGTCCCCGAATGGAATGTCTGTCGGGATCTTTTCTTTTTTGCAAAACTCGAGAAGCTCGAAATACTCCTCCCGCTCCGTGCCGAAAGGTTTGACCGCTCCACTGGCAATACTGAGGCCCCTGTCCGGAATGACCAGGTCGATGTCCACGCCGATCGTCCGGCCGAAGCCGCGACAAACCGGGCACGCCCCGATCGGACTGTTGAAGGAGAAAAGGTTCGGAGTCGCAGGCGGTAGCGGCGTATCGTTTCCGCAATCGGCGCATGAAAGCTCCGAGCTGAAACGTTTGATCCGGTCGGGCATGATTACCGCCGCGACCTGTCCGGCCCCGGCGGTATAAGCCGTGGTAATGGAATCGAGTATCCGCTCGCGAGGAGCACTCCCCCAGCGCAACCGGTCGACGATAACCAGGGCGGTGGGACCGCTTGCCGGGATTTCCTCGCCGCGGCGTGTCGCCGTTCGCTGCTCGTCAAGATCTTGCACGGCGCCGTTCACGAATATTCGCAGAAAACCCTGCGAAATGAGCCGCCCGCGCCAGTCCTCTTCCCGGTCCGTTCTGCAGGGAAAACAGATAAGCACCCTGTCTTCAGGGCCCAGATCGCCGAGCCTGGAGTAAATCGTCTCGGGCGTGTCCCTGGCCACTGGATTTCCGCACGTCGGACAGGAAGGCACGGCGAGCCTTGCAAATAAAAGCTTCAGGTAGTCGTTAATTTCGGTTATTGTCCCAACCGTGGAGCGGGAACTGCGGACCGCCGTGCCCGATTCTATGGCGATGCTTGGCGGAATTCCCTCGATCAGGTCGGCTTCGGGCGGGTCCATCCGTTCCAGAAACTGGCGGGCGTAAGGGGAAAAAGTCTCGACGTACCTGCGCTGCCCCTCGGCATAAAGGGTGTGCAGCGCAAGGCTTGATTTGCCGGATCCGCTGACCCCGGTAAGGGCGATCAGTCTGTTTAACGGAATGTCCAGATCGAGGTCCTTGAGATTATGCTGGCGAACGCCGCGAAGGCGGATGACGTCCTGATCCAATAGCGAAGCTCCCTTTTCAGTGATGAGTGATCAGTGATGAGTGATGAGGGGCGGTAGTCGGGTGTTTTCTCTCTTCACCGCTCACTCTTCACTGCTCACTGTTTTTAATCTGCAAGCATAATACATTATATCCGGCATGGAAAAGGGCCGGGTATTTCTTTCAGGCATGGAAAACGGATGAACGATCTTACTCCCATGATGCGGCAGTACCTCGATATAAAATCGAAGTATCCGGGATCGCTTTTGCTCTATCGCATGGGCGATTTCTACGAACTGTTCATGGAAGATGCGCTCACCGCTTCCAAGGTGCTCGATATTGCCCTGACATCCCGGGACAGGCAAGCGGAAAACCCCGTCCCGATGTGCGGCGTTCCCTATCACGCCGCCGAAGGCTATATAGCGAAGCTGGTCGCCGCTGGATACAAAATAGCGGTCTGCGACCAGGTCGAGGACCCGAAGAAAGCCAAGGGGCTGGTGCGCCGCGAGGTTACGAGGGTCCTTACCCCCGGCCTCATCGTCGATAATCAGAACCTCACTTCCGATCAGCCCAATTACCTGGCCGCCGTGCGGCCGCCCGGCGGCCAGAAGCCGCTCGGCCTCGCCTTCCTGGATATCTCGACCGGCGAGTTCAGGATCACTGAACTCGATTCGGAGGAAAGCCTGGTCGAAGAACTGCTGAGAATCGGCCCCAAAGAGGTCCTCATCCCGGAAGAATTCAGCTCCGAGTGGACCAGGACCCTAGAAAACCGGATCGAAGCGGCTTTTACGCACGTAGAAGAAGTCTATTTCGACAAACGCCGCTCTTTTGAACTGCTCACGTCCCATTTCCGCGTCCACTCGCTCGAAGGCTTCGGAGTCAACGGGATGGATTCGGCCGTTCAGGCAGCAGGGGCAGTCCTCGCCTATGCTCACGAAAACCTTTTCAGCGCCTGCGAGCACATCCGGCGGGTAATCCCTTACAGCCGCACCGAATTCATGGTCCTCGACGAGGCTACCGTGAGAAACCTGGAAATATTTTACTGCGCCGGCTTCCAGGGGAAGAAGGGCTCCCTGGCGGAGGTGGTCGATCATACGCGCACCGCGATGGGCGGACGAAAACTCAGGCAATGGCTGCGCTATCCGCTGCTGGATCTGGAGGAAATCGTCGAGAGGCAAAGCGCGGTGGCCGAATTGGTGGCGCAAAGCGATATGAGAGCTTCAGCGCTTGGTATTCTCGAGGGGATAAACGATATCGAGAGGCTCAATGCGAGAAACAGCACCGGCGTTTCTTCCCCCCGCGACCTCATAGGGCTTAAGAAGTCCCTGCAGGCGCTTCCGACCCTCGGACAGACTATCTCGACATCAAAAAGCCCGCTTCTGGCCCGCATTTTTTCCCGGTGGGACAGCCTCGAAGAGCTTGCATCTCATCTGGAAGCGGCCCTGTGCGACCCGCCGCCGGCGACCCTTTCCAACGGCGGCGCCATCAACCCGGGCTTCGATCCCGCATTGGAGCACTATGTACGGCTTAGCCGCGACGCAAAAGGGTGGATGGCCGAATATGAAGCGGCCCAGCGGAGGGAGACCGGCATATCTTCTCTAAAGGTTCGCTTTAACAAGGTTTTCGGTTATTATATTGAGATATCCCGTGCGAATCTTTCGTCCGTGCCCCCGCATTATCACCGCAAACAGACCCTGGTCAACGCCGAACGGTTCATTACCGAGGAGCTCAAGGAATTTGAACAACAGGTCCTGGAGGCGGACGAAAAAAGGCTGGAACTCGAGGAGCGGCTTTTTGCCGAACTAAGGCAGGCTGTCGCCCGCGAAAGCGCAAGAATACAGCAGATGGCGGAGATAATCTCCGACCTGGACTGCCTCGGCTCGCTGGCGGAGCTTGCGGCCAAATACGACTATTCCAGGCCGGAGGTCGATTCGAGCGATTCGATCCATATCCGGGATGGAAGGCATCCCGTTATAGAACGGTTTCTGCCCGAAGGCTCCTTTGTGCCGAACGATCTGGACCTCGACCAGGAAAGCCAGCAGGTGATCATCATTACGGGCCCGAACATGGCCGGCAAATCCACCATTCTCCGGCAGGCCGCCCTGATCGTTTTGCTCGCCCAGATCGGCTCGTTCGTCCCGGCTTCCGAAGCGCGCATCGGAATAGTGGACCGCATTTTCACCCGGGTCGGCGCCTCGGACGATCTTGCTCGCGGCAGGTCGACTTTCATGGTAGAAATGCACGAGACGGCAAACATTCTGCACCAGGCTACCCCTCGGAGCCTCATCGTACTGGATGAAATAGGCAGAGGCACGAGCACCTTTGACGGCATGAGCATAGCTTGGGCGGTTGCCGAATTTTTGCATGATTTCGACGGCAAGGGGGTTAAAACTCTTTTCGCCACGCACTATCATGAACTGATCGAACTGGCCCGGCACCGCCCCAGAGTTAAGAACTTCAATGTTGCGATCAGAGAATCGCAGCAGGAGATACTTTTTTTCCATAAATTGACGGCGGGCAGTTCGAGCAGGAGCTATGGAATCCAGGTCGCAAGGCTTGCCGGACTGCCGGCAGAAATTACGGAACGCGCAGGCGAAATCCTGGCTCAGCACGAGGGGATGGCCAGGGTGAGCGACGGACCGATTTTAAAGGCGATAGAGTTTACCTCGACAAAGGAGACGGTCGAGCCCCGCGTACAGTTGCCGCTTTTCACCGGGGCGCAGGACTGGCTGCGCGACAGGCTCCTTGAATTGGACCCGGACAACATGACCCCCATCTCGGCCCTGCAGACGCTTCATTCGTTGAAGGAGGAGATCCTCCAAAAGAGTGACGGCGCGCTTTCTCCTACAAAGAGACGAAGGTCCGGACAGAAGAAAATTTGAAGCCCTTCATATGCCCGCAGCCCGGCGTAGGGGACATTATTTGTCAAATCTTTCCCCTGGCGCGCTCTGCGCCTCGGTGGTGGATTTTTTTTCACGGAGTTTCTCATGAGTCGGAATGTGGGCCTCGAAATTGCGCCCGGCGACGTATTCGAATTCTATGAATCCAAGGAAATCCTTTGCGGCGTCGTTCTCGTCGTAAAGGACGGCCGGCTCAACGCCGTCTCGGAAAATAACCGGGAAGTGGCCCTCACTCTTTCCAGGATCGTTTACCGGGGAAAAACTTCCCTCGACCTTGCCAAGGGCCGTGACGAACTCACCCAAAGACTGCGGTCCATCTCCGAGAGCCGAAGAAACATCATGCAGCAGATCGACCTCGAGGAAATCTGGTCCCTGCTTCAATCGGAGGGAAACGGCTACGGAGCGGAAGAAATAGCCGAGTTCATTTTCAGCACTCCTGTTTCCGACGACCAGGCGGCGGCGGTCAAAAGAGCGCTTCTCTCGGACAAACTCTATTTTCAGGCCAAAGACTCAAGCTTCTATCCCAGGTCCGCGGAAAATGTCGAGGCTCGCCGTCTGGAACTGCAAAGGGAGGCGGAAAGGGAGCGCAGGCTTTCCGAAGGGGCAAGGTGGCTGACGGCCGTAAATGCGCGCAAGCAAAGCCCCCCGCAGATCGAGTTTCGCGAAGAACTGATCGCGGCGCTCAAGGATTTTGCTCTTTTCGGCCAGGAGGCGAAGGAGAGCGGTTTCGTCAAGGAGCTGCTCAAGCAGGCCGCCATTCCCGTAACCCAGCAGGCCGCTTTCCGGGTCCTGGTGCGGTTGGGAGTGTGGCGTGAAGACGAAAACCTCCTGCTGCACGAGCACGGCATATCGGCCGAATTCCCCGAGGATGCCATGGAACAGGCGCGGGAGCTGGCAAAGTTCAATCCGGCCGAAGCATGCGGAAACGGCCGCGAGGAACTTGGGGACCTGGATGTTTTTACGGTCGACAGCGCCTCGACCCGCGACTATGACGATGCGCTGAGCGTGCGGGAGCTTGAGGGCGGTCTTTTCGAAGTCGGCATACATATTGCCGATGCGGCCGAACTCGTCGAACAGGGCACACCTCTGGATCGGGAAGCCGAGGCGCGCGCAAGCTCGGTCTATCTGCCCGATGATCGGATATCGATGCTGCCACCTTTGCTCTCGGAGGGAATTTTGAGCCTGCAGGCGGGCAAAAAGCGGTTGGCCCTCAGTTTCCTCATCAGGATCGATTCCGAGGCCAATATAGTCGAAGCCAGGGTCTGCCCGAGCATGGTCATGGTCCGCCGGCAGCTCACCTATGAGCAGGTGAACGAATACATCGTAAGGGAAAGCGGGCTCAAAGCGCTTTACGATCTTGCCGTCAAGCTCCGGCAAAAAAGGATCGATTCGGGCGCCATAATTCTTCCGATCCCTGAAATCCAGGTCTACGTCAACGATGCGGGGATGATCCAGATTACCCGCTACGACAAGGAAACCCCGAGCCAGGTCATGGTTTCGGAGTGGATGATACAGGCAAATGCGATTGCCGCAGGATATCTGGCCCGGCGGCAAATACCCTCGCTCTACAGAAACCAGGCGGAATGCCGGTCTGAAACCGAATGCGTCCAGAGCGAGCACGAACTCTTTCATGTTTACCGCCAGAGGCGGCTCTTTTCACGGGCCGAGCTTTCAACCGAGGCCAAACCTCACTGCAGCCTGGCCATCGCACACTATACGACGGTCACCTCGCCCATCCGCCGTTACTCCGACCTCATCGTACAGCGCCAGTTGAAACATGCCCTTACCGGCGGGAGCGGAACCTATTCCAAGGAACAGCTGGACGAGGCGGCAGGGCGGCTTTCCGCAGCCCAGGCGAAGGTTTTCCTGATCCAGCGCAAATGGACCAGGTACTGGATTCTCAAGTACATGGAACAGGAAGATATAGAAAACCTGAGCGCCCTGGTGTTGGACAAGAATGCCCGCTACGCGCACCTTTTGATCCCGGACCTTCTGCTTGAGACAAACGCCCCCATGCCCGAAAACGCGAAATTCAACCAGGGCGACAAGGTCAAGATCCGAATAGAAAAGACAATTCCACGCGAGGATGTGCTGAAAATCCAAATTTTGGACGCCGTGCCGAGGTAGGAAAATTGGTGGCCGCGCACTTGGGCAAGGCGGGTGGAAGCTCAACCTCGAGGGCCAAAACCGACGCCTCGCGGACGAACGGCAAACTGGGCGGCCGGCCGAAGAAACTGAGCCCTCATGCGGATGACAGGGCTTGAATCGTGCGCGCCAGGTGGCAGAAGAATACACCGGAGGGCCTCGGTCGATCCGTACATATCATGGGACCGGTAAGATTATGACCGGTCCGTATGCCTCCAGTTGAAAGAAAAGCTCACTGCTCCCAGGCTGTCATGTTGCACTCCTCAATGGAACGGAAGCGGGCCGAAAAAATTAGCACTCAATCGACTTAATTGCTAACAAAAGCCTTGTTGCCCCTCTAACACGTGCTTATCTTAGGGAAACTTCGGGATTTACCGAGACGCGCGACGGCGGAACTCGGTCCGAAATGACCGGAGATTTCTTTCATGGGGAGGGATTCAAATGGCTAAAGCAGTGGGAATTGATCTGGGTACTACCAACTCGGTCGCAGCAATCTGGGAGGAAGGAAAATCCACTGTCATCCCGAACGCCGAAGGATCCCGGCTGACACCATCGGTGGTGGCTTATACGCAGGATGGACAACGGCTGGTCGGACAGGTTGCAAGACGTCAGGCGATACTCAACCCGACGGCTACAATATATTCCGCAAAGAGGTTCATAGGCAGGAAGTGGGGTGAGGTGGACGAAGAGTCCAAGATAGTGTCCTATAAGGTGGTAAAAGGGCAAAGCGACGCGGTTCGCTTCGAGATTGGCGGCAAGCAGGTTTCTCCGGAGGAGGTCTCGGCCCTTGTGCTGCGCAAACTGGCCGAAGACGCCTCGAAATATCTGGGAGAGAAGGTTAAAGAGGTAGTCATTACCTGCCCGGCGTATTTCAACGATGCCCAGCGCCAGGCGACGAAAAACGCCGGCGAAATCGCGGGGCTCAAAGTACTGCGGGTCATAAACGAACCGACCGCCGCAGCCCTTGCCTACGGGATCGAAAAGAAAAAGAACGAGACCGTCATGGTCTTCGACCTTGGGGGTGGCACGTTCGACGTTTCGATCCTCGACATCGGGGACGGAGTGGCTGAAGTCAGGGCGACCTCGGGTGATACGCATCTTGGCGGCGATGATTTCGACAAAAAGGTCGTCGATTATATCGCCGAGGAGTTCCGAAAGGACAACGGCATCGAGCTTAGAGACGACCGCCAAGCCCTTCAGAGACTCTACGAGGCGGCGGAAAAAGCCAAGATCGAACTCTCGAGCACTTCCGAGACCCAGATCAATTTACCCTTTATCACTGCCGACGCCAGTGGGCCGAAGCATCTTGTCCTCAAGCTCACGCGGGCAAAATTCGAGGCCTTGACCCATGACCTCGTGCAGCGCTGCATGGGCCCGGTAAAGCAGGCATTGTCGGATGCGCGCCTAAGCGAAAAGGACGTAGATGAAGTCATACTGGTTGGCGGATCGACCCGCATCCCGGCGGTGCAGGAACTGGTGAGGAAGCTCACGGGCGGAAAAGAACCGAACATGAGCGTCAATCCCGACGAGGTTGTCGCGGTGGGCGCCTCGATCCAGGCAGCGGTGCTGAAGGGCGAGGTCGAGGATGTGGTGTTGCTCGACGTAACCCCGCTTTCGCTCGGGGTGGAAACGTTGGGTGGCGTCATGACCAAACTGATCGAAAGAAACACAACCATACCCGCGAGGCGCGAGGAAATATTTTCGACCGCCGAGGATGAGCAGACTGCGGTCGATGTAGTGGTGCTTCAGGGAGAGCGCGAGATGGCGAAGGACAACCGCGTTCTCGGCAGGTTCCGACTCGAGGGGATCCGCCAGGCGCCCCGCGGAATTCCGCAGATCAAGGTAACCTTCGATATCGACGCAAACGGAATTTTGAGCGTTACGGCGCGCGATCAGGAAACAGGGAAAGAACAGGCCGTAACGATTTCGGAGTCCACCAATCTTTCGAAGGAAGAGGTGGACAAAATGGTGAGCGACTCCCGGGCCCACGCCGCTGAAGACAAGAACCGGCGCGAGACTGTCGAGGCGCGCAATACCGCGGACACTCTGGCCTACCAGCTGGAGCGCTCGCTGCGCGAACTTGGCGATAAGATCCCGGTGAATGAAAAAGCCAGGTCGGAAGCCCTGATCGAAGAGACCCGGAAGGCCGTTGAGGATGAGAGCACGATCCTGGAACGGTTCCGAGAGCTTGCAAGCGATCTGCGGCAGGCCTCGCAGATGATCGCTTCCACAGCCTATCGCCAGACCGAGGCAAGGGGCCGAGAGCGCGAATTCGAGGCCGGCGGCGGACATTATTCGCAGGGAGGATACGGACCGCGTCCCGGCGGTGGCGGCGATGATGTAATCGACGCCGAATTCACCGAGCATTGACAGGCACACTATCTCACGGTAAAGATAGGAAAAAAAGGGATAGCGGCGTCCATTGCCGCCAACGCGAGGCGATGTGACGGGTCTGATTTTTTGTGCGCCTCTTAAGCTTTCGTTACCTTTGTGCGCAGGCGCCAGGTCCGTTTTCACCGGATTGCGCTGCAATTAAATTGAAGGGGCGTGTCGTTGCTTTATGGCTGTCAAATACAGAGACTACTACGAAATACTTGGAGTCAAGAGGTCGGTCGGCCAGGACGAGATCCAGCGGGCGTACAGGAAACTTGCGCGCAAATACCACCCGGACGTCAACAAGGCCTCAAATGCCGAAGACAAATTCAAGGAAATAAACGAGGCCTACGAGGTCCTGAAAGATCCCGAAAAGAGAAAAATGTACGATCAATTGGGATCGAACTGGAGGGCCGGTCAGGATTTCAGGCCTCCTCCGGGATGGCAGGCCCGTGATTTCGGCCAGGGCGGCGGCGGCGCTTACCAGACTGAATTTCACTGGGGCGGCGGCGGCCCCGGCGGTGGCGGGTTCAGCGACTTTTTCGAATCCCTGTTTGGAGGCATGGGTTTCAGGCAGGCCCGTGGCGGGGCTGGGCCGGGAGGTTTCGGACGCGGAGGGGTGCTTCGCCAGGCCGGGGCCGACCAGGAGACCTCCATTCGGATCTCTTTGGAAGAGGCTTTTCACGGCGGCGCCAAGCCCATCGTGCTCCAGAGCAGGACGGTAAGCCCCCAGGGCCAGTTGGAGGTCAAGGAAAAACGCTATGATGTGAAAATTCCGGCCGGCATTTTGCCCGACCAGAAGATTCGTCTTTCGGGGCAGGGTGAAGAGGGGACAGGCGGCGGCCCGAGGGGCGACCTGTATCTGAAGGTGGAAATCGAGCCGCACCCGGTTTTTCGCCTCAATGGACGCGACATCACGATGGACCTTCCGATTGCGCCCTGGGAAGCGGTGCTTGGCACAGAAGTGCGGGTGTCCGCGCTTTCAGGCGGTATAGACCTCAAAATTCCGCCCGGTACCCAGGGCGGCCGGAAACTGCGGCTGCGGGGCAAAGGGATGCCGAATCCGAAAGGAACGGCCGGAGATTTGTACATAACGATCATGGTCAAAGTTCCAACGCATCCTTCCAAGAAGGAACTGGAACTGTTCGAGGAATTGAAGAAAAGCTCGAAGTTCGATCCAAGAGCTTAAGGCTGCGGGAGTTATAGCCGGCATGTCTGAAAGACGTTTCTTCGATCGAGGCGCTTGAAAGCCGGGTGAGAGAGCTTGAAAACGCGAGGTCTCGTGAATCGTCGGTGAGCATTGAATAAAAAAACGAGGCGGACGAGTTTTTCGTGTGCGCCGCCTTTGAAGGACTTTTCTCTATGGATATCAACAAATTCACGACCAAGTCTCAGGAAGCCTTGCAGGCCGCGGAAACCAAGGCGATCCGCTTCGGCCATATCGAGGTCGACGGCGAGCATCTTCTGCTGGCGTTGCTGGAACAGCCCGACGGGCTGGCGACGCGGCTTTTCAAAAAGATGGACATTCCCTTGGAGAGCATGCGGCAACGGCTGGAAGAGGGGCTTAACAGGAAACCACGCGTCAGCGGACCAGGGGTCGAACCGGGCAAAATCTACATAACCAACCGTTTGAACCGGCTTCTTACCGAAGCGCAAGAGCAGGCCAAAAGGCTAAAGGATGAATACGTATCGGTAGAACACATCCTGCTTGCTTTCCTCCAGGAGGGAACGAGCACTCCCGCCGGCCAGACGCTCCAGCAATTCGGAGTGACGAGGGACTCGCTTCTTAAGACCCTCACCTCTATTCGCGGAAGCCAGCGGGTAACAAGCGCAACGCCCGAATCCGCCTACGAGGCGCTTCAGAAATACGGGCGCGATCTGGTCGACGAGGCGCGAAGCCAGAAGCTCGACCCGGTCATCGGCAGGGATTCCGAAATACGGCGCGTTATCCGCATTCTCAGCCGCAAGACCAAGAACAACCCGGTGCTCATAGGCGAGCCGGGAGTCGGCAAAACCGCCATCGTGGAGGGTCTGGCTCATCGCATTGTCAGGGGCGACGTTCCCGAAGGGCTGAAGGATAAGACCATCTTCGCGCTGGATATGGGGTCTTTGGTCGCGGGGGCGAAGTTTCGGGGCGAATTCGAAGAGAGGCTGAAAGCGGTTTTAAACGAGATAAAGGAAGCCCAGGGCAGGATTTTGCTCTTCATCGACGAGCTGCACACAATAGTTGGCGCGGGGAAAGCCGAAGGCTCCATGGACGCCGGCAACATGCTAAAACCCATGCTTGCCCGGGGTGAGCTGCATTGCATAGGCGCGACCACGCTGGACGAATACCGCAAGCACATCGAAAAAGATGCGGCCCTGGAGCGGCGTTTTCAGCCGGTGGTCGTCGATCAGCCCACGGTCGAAGACACGATTTCCATACTGCGTGGCTTAAGAGAACGCTTCGAGGTCCATCACGGCGTTAAAATCCAGGACATCGCCATGGTTGCCGCCGCGGTGCTCTCCAACCGCTACATCTCCGACCGTTTTCTGCCCGACAAGGCAATCGACCTGGTCGATGAAGCCTGCGCCATGATCAGGACGGAAATCGATTCGATGCCCTCCGAACTCGACGAAGTGGAAAGACGGGCGAGACAGCTTGAAATCGAGGAGGTGGCGCTCGCCAAGGAGCAGGATAAGGCCAGCAGGGAAAGACTCCAGGCGTTGCGGAAGGAACTGGCCGAGCTGCGGGATAAGGCCGATTCGATGAAAGTCCAGTGGGAGGCCGAAAAGGAGTCGATCAAGAAAGTACAGGCCCATAGAGGGGAGATTGAAAAGGTCCGTCACGAAATCGAAGCCTCCGAGCGTGAATTCAACCTGCAGAGAACCGCCGAATTGAAATACGGCGTGCTCCCCGAGCTCGAAAAGAAGCTGCGGGAGGAGGAAGAAAGGCTCTCGAACAGGCAGGGGGGCTCGCGCCTCCTTCGCGAAATGGTGACCGAGGAAGAAATAGCCGATATCGTGTCGCGCTGGACCGGCATTCCGGTAACCAGGCTGGTTGAAGGAGAAAGGGAAAAGCTGCTGAGGCTCGACGAAGTGCTGCACAAGCGGGTTATAGGCCAGGATGAAGCCGTTCAGCTCGTTGCAAACGCGGTTATACGCGCCCGGTCGGGAATAAAAGACCCCAGGCGCCCGATCGGCTCTTTCATCTTTCTCGGTCCGACCGGCGTTGGCAAAACGGAGCTTGGGAAAACCCTGGCGGAAGCCCTCTTCGATACCGAAGAAAACCTGGTGCGGATCGATATGAGCGAGTACCAGGAACGCCACACGGTTTCCCGCCTGATCGGGGCGCCTCCCGGCTATATCGGATACGAAGAAGGAGGACAACTGACGGAGGCCGTGCGCCGAAAGCCGTATTCGGTTATCCTGTTCGACGAAATCGAAAAGGCCCACAGGGACGTCTTCAATACGCTTCTCCAAATCCTGGACGACGGCAGGCTGACCGACTCCCAGGGGCGAACGGTCGATTTCAAGAACACGGTGATAATCATGACGAGCAATATCGGTTCGGAATACCTTCTCCAGGGGGTTACGAAGGAAGGAGAAATCCGCGAAGACGCAAGGTCGAGCGTAATGGGCGCCCTGAGGCATCATTTTATGCCGGAATTTCTGAACAGGGTCGATGAAATTATAATGTTCAAGCCGCTGACTCTAGGCGAGATAGAGAAGATCGTCGATCTTCTCGCGGGAGATTTGAACCGGCGGCTCAAAACGAGGCGCCTCACGCTGCGCCTGAGCGACCAGGCGCGCGAGTTCATCGCCAAGGCCGGCTACGATCCGGTCTACGGCGCAAGACCTCTTAAGCGGTTCATGCAGCGGGAAGTGGAAACCAGGATAGGCCGGGCCATAATAGCCGGGGCAATCATGGACGGTTCCACCATAACCGTCGACTCGACGGACGGCGAACTCGTGGTGACGCATGCCGCCGAGCCGGAGGCGGTTGAAGTGTAATAAAGATCAGGAGCGCGGGGAGCTGTGCCCCCCGCACCCCCACGGGACACGAAGACATAACGGACGGAATGCATGGCTGAAATAAAGAGCACTCTCGAACTGGTAATGGAGAGGACACAGCACCTTCACATGACCGAGGAAGACAAGCGAAGGCAAGCTGACGAGGAATTTACGGAGGCCGTTTGCAGGCTCGTGTCTAAACGGTTGGACGGGCAGATCGGCATGGACAGGTTTAAGACCGAGTTGAACCGGCTTAGCGAAATGGACGGCGCCTGCCAAATGCGCGCAGCCGTCGAGATTTTAAGAAGGATCGATCCCCTCACCGATAACTCTCCCCTGTTGGATTTAATGGAACACGGCCTTGGCCTCGACATTTCCAGCATCGAGGCGGCATTGAAACAGTTCGGCGAGCGGCTCCATAGCGAACAAGACCGGGCGGTCGAGCGAACCAGGGCCGATCTGTTCAAAAAAGGAGTCTCGGGCGGCGCTGTTATTCCCAACGTCGAAGCGGACGCGGAGTGGCAAGAGAAGCGAAGGCAAATGCTCGAAACCGTAAAAGAGGAACTGGCCCCGGACTTGGTCCGGGGCCGGGCGGGAACTCGTTACTGGCCCTGAAGGCCCTTTACCTTCGTGCTGATCCGGAAAATCTGATCACTGGTCTTGTCGAGCATTTTGTTTATAGCTTCGGAATCCGCAGGCGTCAGCGGCCCGGCGGCCCGAAGCACGTCATACTTTTTCTTGATTTGCGCCAGCTTGGCGCGTATGGGTTTTGCCTGGGCGACGGTCATTGCCTTGGCTGTGATGTCCTTGTCAATCCATCTCTGCTGGTCGGCGATTCTTTGCGCTAGGGGAATTACCCTGGGCTTTAGCAGGGGTTTTATGTCGGGCATGCACGAAACGCAAGATACACAGGCCGCGACTAATAAAACCGGCATTAAGAAACTGATTTTTCGCACATCTGTTTCCTTTATTGGATGAAGGACAATCATTATCATAATGAAAGATGTGTGAGTATAATTCATATAGGAGGGAAGCGCATGGAAAAAGAGCGGTACGAAGAGATTCTCGGGTGCTGCGCATGTGAAGATAAGATCGAGAAAACTTTCTCCGGCCTTACCTGTGCAGATAAGAAGAATATTTTTACGAGAAGGGAGCAGGATGTCCTGGCAAGGATAAGGGAATCTTCCCTTCGCGCCGGCGCTCTTAAAAAGGAAATCAACGGAGACGACGAGCACGGGCGGCGATCCGCGCGGCTCGAACTGGAGAATTTGAGGCTGATGAGGGCCGAACTCGAAAAGGAACGTTTGGCCGCCCGGGAAGAACGCATGCGTCTATTGGGACATTTGTAGGAGGGTTTTCTCAAGTCACAATGCCCCCTGAAAGAGGCACAGAGAGACCGAAGAGGATTCTGACCGGCGACCGGCCGACGGGCCGTTTGCACCTCGGTCACTGGGTGGGAAGCCTGGCCGCCCGGGTCAAACTCCAATACGAATACGAAACCATCGTGATAGTGGCCGATCTGCACATGCTGACCACGAAAAGGACCAGGCGGGATGTTGAACAGCTCCTTCCAAACGTCCGGGGCCTTGTGCTCGACTACCTGGCGTCGGGCATAGACCCCGAGAGGAGTTGCATATACCTTCAGTCGGCAGTGGCCGAGACGCATGAACTGCATACGTACCTCGCGAACTTCGCAAAGGTGGGCCGTCTCCTGCGCCTTCCGAGCATAAAGCAGATGGCGCATGACGCCAGCATGGGGGACGAATCGCTTCCCTACGGTCTTTTAGGCTACCCCGTTCTCCAGGCCGCAGATATCCTGCTTGCCCGCGCGAACCTGACGCCGGTAGGCAAAGACAACCTCGCCCACGTCGAGATTGCTCGGGAACTGGCACGGCAATTCAACTCGACTTACGGGCCGGTATTTCCCGAACCCGAACCGCTTTTGACCGATATTCCCGCTCTGGTCGGCACGGACAACCGTGGGAAAATGTCCAAATCGGCAGGAAACGCGATTTTTTTGAGCGACGACGAGCCGACAGTGGCGGCCAAAGTCCGGGGGATGTTCACCGATCCGAAGCGGATTCACCCGGACGTTCCGGGGACAGTCGAAGGCAATCCGGTCTTTGTTTATCACCGGATTTTCAACGAAAACCGCTCGGAGGTAGATGAACTCGAAGAGCGATACCGGGCGGGGAAAGTGGGCGACAAAGAGGTGAAGGAAAAACTCGCCAGGGCCTTGAACGTCTTTCTCGGTCCTTTTCGTGAGCGTTTGGCCATATATGGAAACAAACCCGGTCTTATCGATGAGATCCTATGGAGCGGAACGCTCAAGGTTCGCCGGATCGCCGCCGAAACGATGCGGGAGGTAAGAGAAAGGATGGGGATAGAACGTGTCTGGAAAGCATTACGAGACCGGTGAAAAGGCAGTGAGTGGGGAAATGGGTGAATCGACTGGAAGAATTGATTTCTATGCCATGGCGGCGCCATTTTACGACTTTCTGACGGCGCCGTTTCTCAAAGCCTCCCGCAGAGGCATTGTCCGGGCCGCAAAAGCGCAGCAATGCTGGCGCATCCTGGATGTTGCGTGCGGGACCGGGGAACTGGCCAGAATGCTTGCGAAAGCAGGCATCGAGGTCAACGGAGTAGATCTCTCGCCCGCAATGCTTGCGGTGGCTCGGCGAAAAAGCCCTCCAACGGTTGCGTACTTTCGCGGGAACGCTGAAAATCTACCCTTCGAATCCGCTTGTTTCGACTGCGTGACTATCAGCCTTGCCCTGCATGAAATGCCGCATAAAATGAGCATCGGCGCCGCCGGTGAGATCCTTAGAGTTTTAAGCCCGGGCGGTAAACTGGTCGTTTTCGATTACGCCTCTCTTCACAACAGGGGCTCCGCTGTGGGCCTGGCGCTTATGGGTCTGGTAGAAAAAATTGCGGGCGGCGAGCACTTCAGAAACTTCGTCCGTTTTACCAGAAACGGAGG
Source organism: Deltaproteobacteria bacterium (assembly GCA_021793275.1). Taxonomy (GTDB): domain Bacteria; phylum Desulfobacterota; class Syntrophobacteria; order Syntrophobacterales; family Syntrophobacteraceae; genus SbD1. The sequence continues at coordinate 16,835 of JAJYTC010000036.1, forward strand.
AATCGAACAATTTCTCGAACCCTTTCAACTAAAAACAATTAACAGCAGGCTCTCTTTTATGGGGGCCTTGCAGGTCGTAACGATGGAAAAACTGAGGTGAGTGGGTGAGTAGGTGAATGGGTGAGTGGCAAGGAAGGGACTCACCGACTCCTCCATTCACCCATTCACCCATTCACCCATTCACCTACTCACTACAACTGCCCTTACGGGCAAATGGTCGGAGGCCATCCGGCTGAGCGGTGTTTTGTGTGCCGAGAGGCTGACGAGCGATTCCACCGGCCTTACCCAGATTCTATCGAGCGGCAGAACGGGCATGAATGACGGAAAAGTTCTCAGGGGCGGAGATTTCCCGAAAAAATTATGTACATGATGGAGGTTCACCATCGGGACCCACTCGTTGAAATCACCCAGCATTATTTCCATCCGGTCGCGCTGCGCGCAAAAGACATCCAGCAGCCGCCTGATTTGCCTGCGGCGTTCTCCGAGACCGAGTCCCAGGTGAGCCACTATCACCCGGATGGTTTCTCCTTTTACGAGCAAATCGACGTCCAGCGCACCTCTAGGCTGCCTTCCGGCCACGCTCAAATCTATATACCTTACGTCCTTCACCGGGTAGGAAGTCACAAGGGCATTCCCAAAATTGGCGCGATTTCGCCGGGTCGGCCCCAGGACCACCTCCATGCCCGCTTTTTCCGAAAGCAGGCTGGCGCACTTTTCCATTTGAAAAAACAGGGAATCGATTTCCTGCAATCCGACGATTTCCGCCCTCAGCTCCCTTATTACCCGCGCTACGCGTTCTGGATCGAATACACCGTCGATTCCCCTGTACTTGTGAATATTATAGCTGGCAACCGAAAAGTCACCGCGTTCATATGCAATATTACGTCTTTTCATCTTCGATCTCACGGAACGGATACAGCAGCCATCAGAGGCCATTTCAAACTCGTGCGCAATAAATCTTACGCACATCAATTAATAATAATATTTATGGGATGCCAAGGCAAGGACGGCCCCCCTGCGCAGAAGCAAAGCGAAACCCATTGTAAGCGCACGAAGAAATGAAGGCCCCGAACGGGTTTAAGCAGACGCCTGTGCCTGGGGGTGGGGGGTTTGGGGGAGTGGGTAGCTCCCCGCGCTTGTGTACTTCACTCTTTTTCCGAAAGTATTGCCACACCTGAAGCAACAACCTGCAGCCGGCCGTATCACTTTGCATTGCCCCCCGACGGATTCGAGACGGCTCACCCGTCTGCCGGGCGCCAAGCCCTTCCGCTGCTTACGGAAGCGAACTCTGGGGCATTGCCAGGTGGCCCTTGAGTTCATCGGTTTCCATTGTCCATTGATAGCCGACCCTTGCGGCAACATTGAAAAGGAGCGGACTTTTTACATGGAAATGTATGGCTTTGGTTTCCCGATCGAACGAGACTATATTGAGGACTACCAAATCTTCGTCTCGTTCCAGACCGATCAGCTTTTTCTTCGCATCCGGCGCCGAGTACACCATTCCCAGGTAATCCGGGGAGCAGACCACAAAAGCAACGCCGGGTTCCTCCACCGACTGGAGCCACTGGAAAGGACCGTTTTTATATTCCAGCAGGACAAAGCTTTTCAGATTTTCAAAGCCGGGAATTCCCCAGGGAAAGGTGATAAGTTCTTTTTCCTCTATTTGTATCGTTCCAAAACGGGTGGTCTTAACCTGCATGGAAACTCCTCGATATAAAAGCTCACTACCGGTACGGTTAGCCCCCCTGCCGACTGCCGGTATACGTGTCGAGCAGATTTTCGAACTCCTCCTTACCGATAAGCGCCGCAGCCCGGTTCTCCTTTTGGATTCTCCGGTACAGCTCTTCCCTGTAAATAGGGACGTGCGCAGGGCTCTTTATTCCCACCCGCACCTTGTTCTGATCGATCGAGGTTATCGTTACCTCTATATCCTCGCCGATCAGAATCGACTCGCCCGTTTTTCTGGTCAGTATGAGCATTGGGTTTTCCGCCTTCAAAATATTATCGGTCACCTGGACCGTTTGCTTTAATTTTTCGTGGCCCTACCACTGCGGAACGACACTGTTTGGATTATACAGTGTATGCTGCAAATGGTATATAGTTGTTTTTCAATAGGTTTTATCCTGCGCATACAGGTCGATAATCGAATGGGGACAAGCTGAGTATGGCGCCCGAAGTTCATTTGGACGACGATTTTCGAGCACTTGGACTTGAACCGGGGGCCGAAGCCTCCGAGGTGAAACGGGCCTATCGGACGCTCGTCAAGAAGTGGCATCCGGACCGCCATCAATTGGAACCCTACGAATCCCGAGTATTAGCGGAAGAAAAGTTCAGGGAAATTGACGAAGCCTACCGGCGCATCTCGAAGAACCGGGGGAAAACCTCGCCATTTCGGCGCCCCGCCAGCGGGGATTTCAGCGCGGCAAGACCTGCCGCCCCGAAGCCCCGGACAGCCTTTCGTGTCAACCGCCGACCCGGCGCCGGCGTCCGTTTGTTTACCCGAACATGGCGGGTGCAGCCCGCCACTTTGTCCCTGGCTTTGGCGGCATTTATCCTGGTCCTGCTCTTTCCGCTCCTTTTGGACATCGGTACTTACCGGCCTGTTCGCGTGCAGAAAAAGGCAAAACACCATCCGCCGATAGACGAGACTCATGCCCCGGCGCGACCGCAAACGGCCCTGCCCGCCCGCGCTCCGCACCCTGCCCTGCCAAAATCCGGGCCGGCTGCGGCCGTGCATTTTTTCACCCTTGGATCGAGCGCTTTTCAAGTGCTGCAGGTCCAGGGAAGGCCGGGGCGAATGCTGGGCGACACCTGGATTTACGGGCTTTCAGACGTGCGTTTCAAGAACGGACGGGTGTGTGGATACGACAATTTCGGCGGATCGCTGCGGGTGAGAATACTGCCCGGGGCTCACAAAGGGTCTTACCCGCATCACATTACCATCGGGTCAACCAAGCAGCAGGTCCTGCTGGTCCAGGGGACCCCTGCGCGAGTCGCAGGAAACCGCTGGTACTATGGCTTTGCCGAGCTTATCTTCATGAACGGACTTGTCACGGGATACGACAACTACTTCGGGACCCTGAAAATGCGCCTCCTTCCTTCCACTCCGAGCGGCCACGGAAAACGCGCATCTTTTTTCACCAAGGGTTCGACTCCTGACGAGGTGCTTGCCGCTCAGGGGACGCCCACGGCGGTTCATGGCAACCGCTGGTCCTATAATTTCGACTACGTATTCTTTCGGGACGGCAAGGTGAGCGGAGTCCTCGATGCCGATGGGGCGCTCAACTTCGCAAACCCTGCAAAATCCGGTCTTGCGGACAAACCGTGAGCCGCCGGAACCTCCCTGTTTTACATGTTTACCGGGACAAAAAGTGGCCCGGACCTTTGAGAGGGGTACGCTATGATTATGGACAAAATTTACAGGGGTGAGTTCGACCCCGAACTTATCCGGGTCGGTCCTCCGAGCATGGACGAAGCCAGGGTGGGCATGATCGTCGACCGGTACCGGGAGCTTTTGAAAGATTACCCGCCCGCCAGACTGGAAACCGACGGCGCCCTGCCTGCAGAACTCCTTCGTAAAATGGGCGACAGCGGCTTTTTCGGCCTCACCATCGATACCGAATACGGGGGCCTGGGCTTCAACCTGTGCGAATATTTAAAAGTGGTCGAGGAAATCGCCAGGCTGGATATCCCGGTCGCCTTCACGTTCCTTGCGCACCTTTCCATAGGAATAAAAGCGATCCAGCTTTTCGGAAACGAGGACCAGAAACGCAAATACCTGACCCGGGCGGCATCCGGGGAGATGATCTTCGCCTTCGCCCTGACCGAACCACGCATCGGCTCGGATGCCCAGCATATCGAAACAACGGCGGTGCTGAGCGAAGATGAAACCCATTACGTGCTGAACGGTAAAAAGACCTATATTACGAACGCCAATTACGCAGGCGGTATGACCGTTTTTGCGCAGCTCGATCCCAAGGAACCCGGGTACATCGGGGCGTTCATAGTCGAAACCGACCGGGAGGGGGTGCAGGTAGGCAAAGACATGCCCAAAATGGGCCTGACGGCAAGCTCGACGGCTGCCGTCCAGTTCAGGAACGTGCGCATTCCGAAGGAAAACCTCATCGGGGCGCCGGGCGAGGGTTTCAAAATGGCCATGACCGTGCTCAATTTTGGCAGGCTGAGTTTGGGCGCCTCTTCTGCGTCATTGATGCGCGTCTCGGCCAGGGAGATGCTAAAGAGAGCTTCTTCGCGGATCCAGTTCCAGGTCCCGATCAGCAGCTTTCAGTTGATCCAGGAAAAGATCGTGCGCGCCCGGGTCAACGAGGCGGTCAGCTCCGCCATGAACAGCCTGGCTGCCGTGATTCTCCAGGACCAACCGTTTCTTCGCACGGCAATCGAAACTTCTCACTGCAAGCTATTCGGCACAACTCGGGCGTGGGACGCGGTCTATGACGCTCTACAGACCGCAGGCGGCGCGGGCTACCTCAAAACCATGCCCTATGAAAAATGGATGCGCGACGTACGGGTGACGACGGTATTCGAAGGCACAACCGAGGTGCATTCAGTCTATCCGGCCCTTTGGGGCATGCGCATGATCGGCAAATCACTCAAAGAATCGGGGCGCTCTTACCTGTCGCTCGCCCCGGAGCTGCTAAAGCTCCTCGTAAAAGGCCTGAAATGGCCCTTTTTCTATGAAAACAGCATAATGCAGAAAGGGCTTCGCGAGGCGAAAAGATGCGCAAAAGCCACCAGGGTCCTTCTCCTGGGCGGGCTACTGGTCTACGGCAGGAAAATGGCGCACGGTAAAACGGCGAACAGGGAATTCCTGTTCCGCCGCATAACCACTCTTTCTCTTTATACTTTCGGGCTCCTCGCCCTGCTTCGCCAAACGGATATAAAGCGCAAAGCCGGCGCCATCGAGGCAGAGGACCTGCACATACTGCAATATTTCACCGCTGAAGCAAAACAGGCGCGTAAAAGCAACAGAAGGCTTTTCGATTCCAGGAACGAAAGGATGAATACCGCCCTGTTTCGAGAATATTCCAAATCGCAGTCTAACGGCGGAGAGCAAACAAGTCCCGAAGATCGGTCGACCACGGGCGATAAGTGACGCAAAAGGCCGGATGCAGAATCCAGCGCCGGTTGCAGCCTGGCTGCGCCAAGTCGATTCCGGCGCCAAGAGTTGCGGCCGCCGGTGATAGTGGCGGCCGCGACCTTATTCGAACCTCGCAAAACCTTCAGGCCTTTCCATCTCGCCGGGAAAATCCGAAAAAGGAAACGGTTTGGTGTTGTCGTTCAGCGTTATGTACCGTACAAGCCGGTACATATACACTGCGGCCTTGTTCGAAAAGGAGCGCAGCGGTTCGCTGTAGCTCCTGGTCAACAGCAGTATCACATATTGCATCAAGGCTATCATTTGGATCATGAAATTCATTAAGCTGAGGATTACTACGAATATAAGCGTGTACACAAGCCTCACGCCGATTTTGCCTCTTGGAATGCCGCTTTGTGCCAGTAGGTCCATTTTTTCCCCCGATTTGAAAATCCACATGTGCCGGGATCCAGCTCGCAAAGTAAAGTTCGATCCCCTCCGAATCTTACGGCGCAAAATGAACGGAAAAACGACACTTGTCAACAGTCGGTTTGAGACCAAACAGCTCGGCGGCGTTCCGGTTGAGGATCCTTTCCAGGTCCTCGGCGGAGAGCCCCGCGGTCTTCAGCCGTTTGAGCTCCCGGTCCCAGGCGTAGGGGATGTTAGGAAAATCTGAGCCGTAGAGGAGCCTGTCTGTACGGTAACGGCTCAAATCGATGGTTTCCGCAAGCGGAAAGTAATTAGCCACCACCATGGTCGTATCCAGCCACAGATGGTCGTATTTCTCGATCAATCTGCGGTAGGCCGACAGTTCGTCGAATCCCAGATGCGGCACGCAGATCTTCAGTCCCGGGAAGTTTTTCAGGACCAGTTCCAGTTTATCGGCGCTGCACAGCCGGTAGGGATCGCAGCGGTAGGCCGTGCTGTTGGGCTCCCGGCCAACATGCATGAGGATCGGCTTGTCATTTTGGCGGCAGCATTCGTAGAGCGGATCCATGGCTGCCGAATTCATGTCGAAACATTGTACATGGGCATGGAGCTTCAGCCCTGCCAGTCCCGCAGCGAAAGCTTCCCGCAGAATCGCTTCGGCATTGTCCTCGCCGGGAAACACGGTGGCCAGACCGGTCACCTGCCCGGGGCGGGCCCGGCAGTGCTCCACCATATAGCGGTTCAAATCGGCTGCCATTCCCGGTTTGTGCGCATATTGCAAGGCAACGATATGATCGATCCCATGGGACAGGAGGAACTCAAACACCTCGGAAGTGGAGAGCTGATACCGGATGTGCCAGGCATTTTCATCAAACCACTGCCAGACGGCGGAAAAAATACCAGGCGGAAAAATGTGGACGTGAGCATCAGTCACCGCCGGCAACCCGGCGGGGACTCCGGAATCTTCGGGATCATCAGGAGACGGCATATTCGGCTTCATGATCATCGTATTCATCACCTTTACGGGAGGCGCCCCAACATACATACGACCGCCACAACTTAACAGATGTGCTCGAACATAATTATAATAACAGATACAACCCATGAGTGGCAAACGTGCCAAAAACCGAAACCGGATACGCCGATAAGGTTACACGGAAGCCGCGAATGTGTTACAAATAAATGGAATCGGCCGGCACCGCATCAAGCACGCTTTCTTTTCGCTTCTGACATGCTATGATTGGTGCGGGACGGAGGTCGCATGTCAGAAGTCAGGGGTTTTCTCCGACGCCTGACGCCCGATCTTCGCCATCCGCCAGCCCACCTCGCATTGAAGCCGGCTGCGTGAGTCCCGGAAAAGGCACCTTCCCCTTCCGGGATTTTTTTATTGGCGGGGTGATCCGCGATGACCCGCCGCCGCCCTCATACCGGGAGCGCGTCGGCGACGATGTTGCGGGAGGGGATCAACCCCTGTCCCTGCGCTAAAAGTCTCGCCCCCGGCGGATTTCAGCGCGGGGAATCGAAGAGATTCGCTTCCGGACAAAGCGCACAAGAGCGGCGCCTCATCCGTTGCGAATGAAAGAAGAACGTAAACTTGTGGAGAATAGAATGGCGAATGCAGAAGAATACACACATTACAGCAGCGGCCTGAGAGGCGCGGAAGCCGAGTTCGGCGCTCAGGCTGAAAAGTGGGGAATGAACGAAGTCACCTACACCTATGACGGCCACCAGCCTTCCCGGACCAGGGGCCTGACGAAACTTTCCCCCGAAGAGATGACCCGAGGCGATATCAGTATGGAGATCGTCTGCACGCGGATGAACCGAAGCTATTCCAACGCGGAGGCCATCCGCAAGGTGATGCAGATGATCTTCCACATGGTGAATAAGGGCTTCCAGGTGTTCGTGGTGGGCTGGATCCAGCCAAACGACACCGTAAAAGGCGGGACCGGCTGGACTGTGGAGCTGGCCAAACTCTTCAACCGGCCCATCAGCGTCTTCGATCAGGACCGAAATCGCTGGTTCGACTGGAAAGACGGCCGCTGGATGGAAAGCACGCCGACCATCCAATACCGGACCTTCACCGGAACCGGCACCCGGTACCTGAGCGAAGAAGGAAAACAGGCCATTCACGACCTGTTCGAACGCTCCTTTAAATCCTGACCTTTAAAGTTGCTCGCAGTGCGCGCAACACAAAACGGCGCCGCGAAGCGCAAAAGCACGACGTGCCGAAACGCGCGGTGAGCCAGCGGCGCCATGGCTGCCTGCGGCATTGGGTCGGGCCGGCCACAACCCGATGAATGGGCCGCAAAGACCGGACAAGACCCGCGTCAAACATTTGCGGCCGCCGGTGACATTGGCGGCCGCGACCTTATTCGTACCTCGTAAAATCTTCAGGCACTTCCCTCTCACGCGGAAAAGCGGAAAAACTTCACTTCTTAAAGAGTGTCTCTCAGTATCTCTCATTTATCGCGACCACTGGCGGCCCGAGATCCGTGCGACAGTAAAGCTTTTCCGCTTCCTGCGCCGTTTGCAGGAAAAAAAGCCCCGGGATGTTTTACCCTGCCCGGGGCAAGCGCGCCCGATGGCGAAGAAAATTAGCGCTCCCCGGGACAATAGCGAAAATATTTCTTGACAGCGGGGATTGGTGGCGCTAAGAGGGGCAGATCGGTATTCGGGAACGCCGTTCCCGCAGCGGGAACAAGCCGTGCCGAGGTGATAATCCGTGTTGCGGCGCGGTCTGCTTCTTTGGCCATCGGAGCTAGGGCTGGAATGAACGAACAAAAACCTTCCATCATCCAAAATATTGGCAAGGCCCTTGAAGTGCTTTGCTGCTTTACCAGGTCCGAACCTGAACTGGGAATTTCCGAAGTTGCTGCTAAATTGAACATGTATAAGAGCACAACTTATCGGATATTAAAGACGATGGAGCACTATGGTTTTGTAGTACAAGGTATAGACAATCAGAAATATCGACTCGGTTTCAAGCTGTTCGACCTCGGTACTGTAGTAATATCCGGTCTGGAGGTTCGAGATGTTGCTCTTCCCTTTATGCGGAGCCTTTGCGAAAAAACAAATGAAACCGTTGCACTAAATATTATGGATGGTAACGATCGAGTTTGCATTGAAAAAGTTGACAGCTCTCAATCATTAAGAAATGTTATACCGATTGGTTTTCGCAATCCAATTTACCTAGCCGCAGCCGGAAAAGTTTTGTTGGCTTATTCTTCGAATGATATCATTCATAAAATTATCTATCACAATGAACTTATCAATACAATGTCAGGAAAGATTATAGATCCTGACAAATTATATATTGAGCTTCAGGAGATTCGCGACCGCGGTTATACATTTAGCAATAAGGAAGTAAGTAATGATTCTTCTGCAGTAGCAGCGCCAATTCGCAATCATACTAACACAGTGGTAGCGTCGCTGAGCATACACGGCCCCGAACATAGATTTACGGATGAGCGAAAGAGATATTTTTTAAATGAATTAATAGCCACGGCACATAATATTTCAGTTCGCTCAGGATGGACCAAAACAGACGATTCGACTACCTGCGAATAGCAGCGGCGGAAGGAGGTGAATTCGTTGAAGACAATCCATCGCGTAGCGTTAGTGGATGAAGGTATTTGTAATGGTTGCGGCCTATGCTCCCGGATCTGTCCCGTCCTGGCCATCAATGTTGCAAAAATCGGAGAGAAAAAGTTAGCCGTGGTCGAGGCAGACAGTTGCCATGCCTGCACTATTTGCGTTACCCGATGTCCGCAACGGGCCGTAACCATGGCAGAGAGGCGGGTCCCTTTGGAGACGGGTATCGACGTCGCCTATGTCAGCAAAGACATTGAAGATATCTGCCATGCTGCGCACATGTACCCGGACCAGATTATTTGTTACTGCCACAGGGTTCAGGCCAAAGAAGTGGTTAAAGCAATACTGGATGGCGCTAAAACACCGGAAGCAATCGCTTCCAAAACCGGCGCCCGGACAGGCTGCGGGGTTCTGTGCATAACAGGTGTGATCCGACTTTTAGCGGCATCAGGGATCGAACTGGAAAAGGCGCCAGGCTATCAGTGGTATGGAGTTAAGGCTACGATTTGGGATATTTCCAAAGAAATAATGCAAAAATATCCACAATACTATATGGCCGAGGACCTGGAAGCAATTAACGATATTTTCCCCTGAGGTAAAAAGGCAAATGAGAGCACCAACTTTATCGCCGGAAAAGCCTCGAGTTTCGATGTACAATATCAAACCGGAACTCTTGGAAGCCCGTGCCGCCGACCTGCCCGGAATGACAGGAGTTCGCGTACCCGAGCTTTTTCCTGATTCCCCCCGGCCGCTTGCGGCTGACTCCAAGGAGGCCGTGCGAAAACAAATCAGGGATTTGACCACTCGACAAATCGAAGAGATCGACCTTAGTAAGATACAAGCCGGGGATTCGGTTAATATACTGGCCTCTCACCACGGCTTCAGCATTTATGGCGGAGAGGCCTATGCCGAAATGATCCGCACCATACGAGACGAGGTGGAACGGCGCTGCCGCACAACCGATATCAGGCTATTTGCAGGTGTGGGGCTGCGTTTTCGGGAGACGGACGAATACATAGAACGGTTTGGACTCAAAGAATATTTCGGAGGCAAAGCTGCGGGGATAAGCCCGGTGGATGAAGGGGTTCCAATCCAAACGGAAATCGGCACCCTCTACGGCATAAAGCGCGCCTATAACGCCAAATGGATAATCCATGCTCATAACAACGACATCAGGGAACTCCATTATCATCGACTGATCGGACGTATATTCAAACCGTTCGCCATGTCCTATGCCACTATCGAGACAAGGTCTGCTTATCATCAAAGCATGGGGCCACGAGCGGCCAACTTCTTGCCCAGGGCCATTTACGAGTCGCGGTTCGTGCAAGAAAAATTTGTTTGCTCATTCATACTGCAAATAGCTCCTACCGGCATTATAGGTGTAAATGCCAACAATGATTTAGCGAAGCAAGATCTTGCTCTAGCTCGGCTGAGTCTTAACTGGTATGGCAAACTGATCACGTTGCTTGGCAGTATCAAAGAATGCATATTAGTTATAGATTATCCCGGTCCGATTCCTTACACAACTGCCGGCGGAATACTCTTCGGTAACTTTTTAAATGCTAATGTGGATGAATTCAATCTTGATATCCCGTTCACGGCTTTTACCCGCTACACAGATATGCTTTACACAGGAAAAGCTGTCCTGTCCAATAAGACTCCGCCTCCCAATCCAGCCATCAAAGCACTAATTATAAATTACTGTTCCAAGGGTTATCCCAGCACCTTTTTTGCCCAGCAAATCCCCACTATGGTTATCGGGGCCCAGGCCGATTTATTGGGGACCTGCGAACAAAACACGACTTTCATGAATTATGCTATCCGTATAAACAAGTTGCAAAAAGCCCTGCAGTTTGCAATGCAGTTTTCCAAAACCTCTCATGTGCTGGCGTTTGATGGCGCAGTGGGTGGCTTCAATGCCAGTCAACCGCTTGCCGACGCCCTATACGAGTTGGCCCCGAGTATTTCCAGGGAAGTTGATGAAACCTTGATGCCATTATGGTGTAAGCAAAGAGGAATCGTAAGTTTGCCCGTTGATCCGGTCGGATCCATGGGTCAACTGTAGAATGGCCGTATTTATTTTTCAATTCGATCCCAACAAAAAAACTGGAGAATGAATGGCAATGCGAAAAATCTTTTTTATCTTTTTTGTTGCGTCGTTGGTCGCGGTGGCCTGCAGGGCCGGGGCGACCGAGGTGCCGAAGCAGATAAAGATTGGCACCCTTTATGCCTCCTCGGGCACGTTTGCCCCCCTTTCCATGCCTGTGCATTACGGCCTCAAGTTGTGGGTCGACAGAATGAACGCCGAAGGTGGAGTGTATATCAAAGCCTATGGCAAAAGGATTCCGATAAAGCTCATCTCCTATGACGACCAGAGCAACACCGCTACGGCCGCCTCGCTTTACGACCAGCTCATTACCCAGGACAAAGTAAACATCCTGATTGCCGACGCAGGTTCGGTCCTCACTTCGGTCGCCCTGCCCATCGCCCGCGAACACAAGATGCTTTTGATAGACCCGATCGGCATAGGGGCGCCTTTTTTCACCCCCGACAGCCCCTACATCGTGCTGATTGGCGGTCCGGTTTCCACCATATGGTGCAAAAACATTCATGAATTCATCACTGATGAGGGGCCGAAACTGGGCATCAAACGCGTGGCCATCCTGTATTCGACAAACGACTTCACCGGCACGCAGGCGAACACGATTCGCAAAGCCATCGAAAAGAGCAGGACCGGGATCAAAGTGGTCTACGACCAAGGGGTTCCGACCAGCACTACCAGTTATACGGTGATCATCAACGGTATCAAGGCCGCCAAACCCGATGCGGTGATAGAGCTGGGCTATCCCATCAATGACATTTCATTTTTGCGCAACCTGCGGGAGAGCGGGGTCAAGTTCAAATGGCTTTTCACCAGCTATCCGGGCATGGAGACCGAACATTTCGAAAAGACGGTCGGCGTAAAGGGGCTCTATTATGTTTACACCGATATGCCCGCATCGATTATGAATTATAAGGCTGCCTTCGGGATGTCGCTCCCTGAATTTCACGCCGCATGGAACAAGCAATATCCGGGAGGAAAGGTGGGCTTCGACTTTAACTCTGTGGTGGGCTACACCACCGGGCTGGTTCTGGAAAAGGCTCTGGGTTCAGCGGCGAGCATGGACCAACTCGCTCTTCGGCAGGCGATTGTCGGCCTGTCGGGAAAACTCAAAACCCTTGACGGCACCTTCGCGGTAGACCCGAAGACAGGCGCCCAAATCGGCGAAACTATGCCCATCGGGCAGATCCTGCCGAGCGGCAAGGACGGCATCAAGTTGATCGTAGTCTATCCGAAACAACTGGCCACGGGAAAACTCGTCTATCCTGCACCGTAAACCGCTTTCCCGATAGGACTTGCCCGATGCTCGGATATACGATCCTGGCCGGATTGCTGTTCGGCCTCTATTTCAGCCTCGTAGGGCTGGGGCTCAACCTGGTGTTTGGCGTCGTGCGCATCGTAAACCTTGCGCACGGCGACTTTTTGATGCTGGGCGCCTTTTCGGCCTATTGGCTTTTTTCCCTGTTCGCCGTCTCTCCTTTCATCTCGGTCGTACTGGTGTTCGTTGGATTTTCGATAATTGCCTGGCCTCTTTACTATCTGCTTGTGCCGCGCCTCATGGCGACTAAAGACCCGGAGATGCTGTCGCTCATCCTATTTTTCGGGTTTTCCCAGGTGATCGAGGCGCTCGCGACCATCGCCTTCGGGACGAGCGATCGCTCGATCCCGGGGCGGGCGCTGCACATGGGGCCGTGCCGGCTGTTTGGTCAAAACTACCCGGCGTCCTGGATAGTGGGCGCGGTTGTGAGCGCTGCCGCCGTACTGTTCATCTATCTTTACCTGTATCATACCACCAAGGGGTACCTGTCTCGCGCCGTCATGGCGCATCGCGAGGAAGCCGTGGCCTCGGGCATCAACGTGAACAGGGTGTGCGCCATCGCTTTTTCGATCGGCGTCGGCCTGGCCGCGGCGGCCGGTGTGTTTGCCCCGTTTATTTTCGGCTCCATAAACCCGGCCATGGGGGTTAACATCACGATCACCTCGCTTACGGTGATCGTGGTGGGATCTCTCGGCAACCCGCTCGGTACTGTGCTGGGCGGGCTCACCTACGGCATATCGCTCATGTTCATGCAAACCTATTTCAGTTCCTGGGCGAACCTGCTTGCCTATGTCATGCTCATTTTAATCCTGCTCATCCGCCCAAGCGGTCTGCTCGGCCGGAGCGTGCGCTATGCCTAGAACCATGCGCCACATCCTTGTCGCCCTGGTCCCGGTGGCGGCCATGGCGCTACTCCCCCTGGTTTACAGCAACCAGTTGCTGCTGTTTAACTTCGTAGTTTTCATGATTCTGGCTCAGGGAATCAATGTAATCTACGGTTTTACAGGCTATCTGCCCTTCGGCTATTTCGGTTTTTTCGGAGCGGGCGCCTACGGCTTCGCTATTTCGATCATGCACCTGCGCATGACGCCTTTGCCGGCCCTGGGAATGGCGGCAATAGCAGCGGTTGTGCTGGCCCTGGTGCTCGTTCCGCTCTTCAGGCTCTCAGGCGCCTATTTTGCCATAGCCAATCTGGCGGCCGGACTGGCAGTCTACCAGGTGGTTTCCAACCCAAGCCTGGACAATATCACCAAAGGACCCTACGGCATCAGTCTGCCCGCCGTATTCGATCCCAATTTTAGCTACGGGATCGCTCTTGTGCTGCTTGCAGCCACTATGATGACAGTCATCTATCTGCGCAATTCGAAGTTCGGGTTGTCGCTGCAAGCCATCCGGGATGATGCGGTCAGTGCAGCGATGGCCGGGGTGAACGTCGTGCGCCTGCGTGTGATGGCGTGGCTGCTCAGCGCGGTTATCGCCGGCCTGGTCGGAGGGGTTTTCGCGTGGTACATTTCGGTTTTCTACCCGCAGACCGTATTCAGCCTGGACTTCAGCATATTCGCCATCGTATTCGCGCTGTTCGGTGGCATGACGACGATCCTCGGCCCCATTATCGGGGTGGTTATACTCTACGGCATCTATAACCTGATCGGTATTTCCACCCCTCAATATTTCGAGCTTGTTTACGGCCTTTTGATCATGGGACTGGTACTCTTTCAGCCCAACGGAGTGGTTGCGCTGTTCAAACGATGGGGGATCGATGTACCCTGAACAACCACCGGGCAATGGAGAGCCGCTTCTTCGGATCGAGGCGCTGGTGAAGCGCTTCGGAGGTTTTCGCGCCCTGGACGGGTTGACTTTCGATTTGATGCCCGGCGAGATCGTGGGGCTGGTCGGTCCAAACGGGTCCGGCAAAACCACGTGCATCAACGTGATTTCCGGGCTCTACAGTCCTGATGGAGGCGATGTAATTTACCATGGCCGCCCGATCAGCGGCATGCCTTCGCACAGGTTGGTCCAGATCGGCATCAACCGCACTTTCCAGGTGCCCAAACCGTTTCCGACTTTGACCGCCAGCGAGAATGTCCGGGTGGCGGCCGCACACGGGCGGTGTGATTGTACGGCCGTGGATGTCGATGCTTTGCTGGCTTCGTTCGAACTTGACTGTTACGCCGGGCGTCCTGCGGCCGAACTGAACGCCGGGCAGCAGAAAATGCTCGACCTTGCCCGCGCTCTGGCCACGGGCCCGAGCCTTTTATGCATTGACGAACTTGCCGCAGGGCTCAACCCGGCGGAACTGGTCCGTGTGGCCGAAAGGTTGCGCGAGCTGGCGCGTTCGGGGATCACGCTCCTTGTGGTAGAACACTTGATGGGCTTCATCGATCAGGTCACCGACAGGGTGATCGTGCTCAACGCGGGGCGCGGGATCTTCGAGGGGCCGCTGCGAGGTGCGGTCACGGACCCAAAGGTGATCGAAGTCTTTCTGGGGACGGAAAATGGCGACTGAACTTTTTCGAGCCACTGACATCGAATCGGGCTACGGCCGCGTACAGGTATTGTGGGGGGCGGGCATTACGGTTTCGGAGAGCGAAAGCGTAGTGCTGCTGGGGGCCAACGGGGCGGGTAAGACGACTCTTCTCAAGGTGTTGATGGGCATTGTCCAGGCCTGGCGGGGTGAAATTGTCTATTCGGGCCGAGACATCACCCGGATGCGCACCGACTTGCGGGTGCAAAGCGGCATAACCTATATGTCCGAGATTGGTTGCTTCCCCGGCCTGACCATCGAGGA
>JAJYTC010000037.1 GCA_021793275.1 Deltaproteobacteria bacterium
CTAAAGGCACTTCAAGACGTGGAAAAGGCACTCATTTTCAATATTAGAGGTTATCAAAGATCGACTCTCGAAAAACTCTGAGAAAAAGCACTGCCCCGGAGGACACCTTTTTTTCAGCAACCTGCTAAGATGGTATGTGCATTTAGCAACGGCTTTTCCTCTGGCCCTGTACTGTCGCGTTTTATTCGGTTGAACTCCTCGAGACGGACAGGAGCGAGCAGATCGCACAAAACTCGGATTGGGGAGGTAGCCTCTTAAAACACACAAATCGCTGCCATCGGACTATAACTTGCGCATTCCAACCAGCATGCGTTCCATTGCAAATCCAAGGGATTTATAGCTCGCTGGGGCGTAAGCCAATTAATCAACAAAATTTTTTCTGTATCTTATCGGAATCCTGTTCAGCTGAACACGTATTGTAGCGTCACAAATAAGCACCGAGCGTCACACCATCGCAGCTTGCTTGTGCCTGCCTGCAGATGAGCTTCAAAGCGATAAGGAGCTTGAAGCTGGAGGATGGCATCCGACAAAAGAGACATCTCCCAGCTTCAAACTCTTCGGATTTTTTCGCTTCCATGCGGTGTTTTTGGAGTTGCAGCTATTTTAGAAAAGCTGTTGGGTCTCCGCGGACAAAATCATAACCAGATCTGTGAAGTTCACCACACCGTCTTTGTTCACATCGGCTCTCGGGTGAAACCGGATCTGGCCGTTCTTTTTTTCAAAAGACTCTTGCACGATGGCCACATCGGACCCATCGGCCTTCCCGACGCCATTGAGGTCGCCTCATTCCAGCACTTTTGTCATATAAACGCCTCCCCAGCCGGTTTCTTCGCTGCCCATAACCGCGTTTATAACAAGCGAGTTGCCGCGAAAGCCGTCACGCTCGATGCCCACCTCCGTGGCAGGCAATCCCTTTGCAGTCGGATCAAGGACCGATCCATCCATGCCGGTCTCGACAAGGGTAAGGAGAGGAGAATTCCCCGGCCCTTCGCTGAGATAGATACCGTCGACCGGGTCCTTATAAACCCCTTCAACCGCCTCACCTTTCCTGGCTTTAAAAGCTACATGGAAGTGCGCGTCGGTCAGGCTGCCGTCTACCAGCCCCGAAACGGCTACAAACGCCGAAGACCTCCATCTGGCCGGTTCGCCGTCATCCTCGCCGGCGCTCCCCGGGACATGGCCCGAAAAGTTCCAGTAGAGGAAATCGCTGAAGTCATCGCCCGTTTTTGCAACCGCATAGGTCTTGTCTTTGTCGAGGTCGTGAACGAAAATGCCCTGATGTACGGGGACCGTCTCAGTACAACCTTCCGCACAAATCTCATTGCAGTAGGCGACGCGGTCCTTGTTTCCCGTTGTCGGGCATTGCAGTTGCAATGTCTTGGTCTCGGCCCCCCAAGCGCCCCAGAACGCCACAAAACGGCCATCGAAGGAAAGCCCCTCGCCAATCTTGTTAAACACGGCGCCGCTTTTTTCACCAGGAACGGAAGAGCCAAGTTTTACAACATTTTTGAGCTTTAGTTTTTGGTCCGATAACTTGACCAGGTAAATCCCACCGACGGTGGGGCTCTCTTCGTTGTCAAGGCCTACAAACACCGCCTTGCCATCCGCTGCACTGGGCGGCGCAAGGGAGCCAAATACCTGCGTCGTTCCGGGGATCAAGGTATCAGTGTTTGCAATCAATACGACAGGATTTGTCCCGCCGGCGGGTTCCAAAGATCTGGTTGGAACAGGGATCGGAGCATCAGTCAGGATTCGGTAGTATACTCCGGTTTTGCCGCTTCCTTCTTCGGTGTAATTTCCCTTGAAAACTATGGTTGTCTTATCCGTTATAGAAGGCGATCCCGGAAATACATCGAAGGGCGTACCAGGCGAGGCGCCAGGAACTTCGAAAAATGAAAAGTAGGGGACTATACCAAGCTTGGATGCTGCGGTGATCAGTTGACCAAATGGATTGGCATAAATGCCGGTGGTACCGAACCTGTCGCCATTTTCGTCAACCCACGTCGGCTGGTGGTTACCGCGGGTAGCGATGGTATTTGAGTTCATGTCAATGCGTGGAAAAGAGGGTGGTTCAGTAAACAGAGTATCGAGGTTGTTTGGCTGCGGCACTGGAGTGCTGCGGTCCAGAATCTTGACGATAGAGCTTCCCGGCGTGGCCATGTCGCGTGTATAGACCCCGTGAACGGGTTGTTGGCCCGTCACTTCTCCGCCCCTGCTTCTGGCACGTATTACCACCAATCCCCGCACATTAACCGAAGGCTGGTTGTAACTGTTGAATTTCCGGCATAAGCTCGTTGGTTCTGCCGGATTGCACGAATTGGTCGGCATGTCATAGCCGTTGTTAACTACCACCTCCCATCCGTTGATGGCAGGCGGAATAGCATCGGTTGCAAAAGTTGGCGCCGCTATGGTAAGCGCAACGCCCAGTACAGAAATAAATACTCCACGATTGACTCGTCTCATACTTTTACCTCCTTGATCCGCTACAAAAAGGCTCATTGCATTTCATACTCCACCCTCGCCTATTGATGAGATAAACATATTCCACAGCGAACGAATCTTTTATGTCTATGGGTGCATCGCATATTTATGTTTCTATATTCCCCTATACCCTCAAATAGCAAACGGTTTATGATCACATACATTCGCTTTGCTTCCTAATGATGTAGACATATCAACCTTGTCATGTAATTAAGTCATAATATTGTAATTGAATTACTTAATTAACTTTTGAGATGTGTTTTCTCTTACTCTAAGATGTGTTCTCACTGCAGAAAAGATACAATGCTATGATAATGACATTTACACTGCATATTCATTAATACCTTTACTTAAATCAGTTAATGCCATTAACGCGCAGGTTTTGATCCGACGCGAGTTATTCAGCTTACATCGCACGCGGACTAGGACGTATACCTATGAAACCATAGATAACTACATACTAACCTAATAACTATCTTAAAGGTAATATTCAAGTGGGTAATTTAGGGGTTACGATTGGGAAGCAATTCGCTAACCCAGTCAGACCGGCCCCGAATCTCTTCCACGCAGTAAGCTTTCTCAAGCGAAAATGAATTTCGGATAGCGCTCGACTGAAAATTTTTGCAGGGTTAGGTGATTTTTATCAGACACAACATTCGGAATCCGGCGTGCAATAGTATTCATGAGTCCAGGGCAATTCCGTCGTCAGCACAAAATAGAGTAACAAAAACCGCTCCACATCGCCGTTCGCAAACATCTGATGTTAGAAGAAGGAGCGGAGGTGCGACCTAGTGTCATTTCAACACAGAGTCACCGCTCTTTTTCAAACGAAGAGACTGCCACACCCTGAACGTGCGAAAATCAACGACCGCCGAATTGCATCTTAGAGAACTCTTTGACCTGCTCGGGGTGACAGGCTCGCCGGGGGGGTGTTCGCAAAATGGTTGTCTGAAAGACAAAATGACGGGGGTATAGTGCCACTGGCAGTTTCGGTGGTATTTAACATACCAGTATCATAATATATTTTTTCACCCCAGTTAAATTTGGGTTAGTCCTGCGTATTTTTCATTTATGAAAGTCTGTGGATAGTATCGAAGTTTCCACCAACGAGACTATTCGCTTATCCAGCTATGGGCCTCGGCAATCTCAGCGTTTTGAAATACACGGACAGGCCCGGGCAGTAAGAAGGCAAATATGCGTACCGCTGATCTCATCCAGTCTACGTCGGTTACCACTGCTATCCTATCCCAAGATTTCAAGTATTTGAAGCCAATCTTGGCATCATCCCAGAGCGCACCGCTCTCGAATTTGGTGAAACCCTCGCCTATGTGGTAGAGAACTCTCACCTTCGTGTATTTCGAAAACTTGGCTTCAACTGCCGGTATGATGACCGTCTCGTAGTCAGCCTTCGTTATAACGCCTTTTGCTGAAAACCCCAGAGCATTGTCAGGAAGGTTTTCGATTTGCTCGATCATGGCCATCTCCTTGATACCTGTAAGCGCCCCGATGCCGAGAGAATGTCAGTAAGTTCCATGACTCACGGGCAACCAGTCTATCTCATTATCGACCCTCATCCGGTCCACCGGTCCGCTCAGGTTCAGACGTATGTGGCTTTCAGCGGGGGGCGTCGACGGATATTTATCCTTCCGCCGTACCCCCCCTGGAACTCAACCCCGACGAACTGGTCTGGAACCAAGTCAAACGCCATGGGATTGGGCGCGGGTTGACAACGCGCCTCGCTGACCTCAAAGAGCGTGTCACGGCTCGCCTGAAACTGCTCCAAAGCACGCCCGGAATCGTTCGGAGTTATTTCAGGCGCCCTGATATCCTCCACTGTTCAATGTCCGCCAATCTAACAAGATATCAGCAACCTGGCGAATGAGCGGCCGGAATGGATTGGGTTGTATGGCCTGATCCCGCCGGAATCAGATTCGCATTTGGTCATTCACCACCTGCACATCCAGCCAAAAGACCAAGGCAGAGAATACCAATCAGAAATAAAAAAATTTTGCGCTTCATTCTATCCTCCACTTTCACTCAAATGGGTTAACGCCGGATTATGGAGACCCGATTCGTCCGTTTGGGCCATTTACAGCGCCGAGATTCAAAAGACGGACACAGGCAACGTTCACAAAAAAATAAGCCGCCTGATGATAGAGTCAATGGATGGCTTGCCGCTCCGGTCACAGAAAACCATGGAGCAGGTATCTGTGTTCAGGAGGCCCCTTTCATTCTTGAGGACTTGCTTCTATTTTCCTATCATGAAGAAACAGGGCCATCAAGTCGACGGCTGTGCGCCAAACGCGGGAGCGAGGGATTCGCGTGAGGGAGGGTCAGCGATTCGGTTGTAAAATTGCGCCATTATGCTAGAATATTTTCCCTGCGGCCGGTGTGGGGCCTGCCGGGAAAGCCTGAATGCATTTTATTGGAAAGTCTTTTTAGTGGCGGGAAACATCTTTTTTACGGATAAAGTGGCTCTCGTAACGGGAAGTTCGAGGGGAATCGGCCGGGCTGTCGCCCTGGCTTTTGCGGAAGCCGGCGCCGATGTGGTCGTAAACCATTCCAAGGCCGAAGGCAGTTCAAAAAGAAAAGCGGAAGACGTTTGTCGTGAGATCGCCGACCTGGGCCGCAAAGCCCTGGCTGTTCCGGCGGATATAGCATCGAAATCTTCGGTTGGCGAAATGATCGAGGCGGTGCTGGGCTGGCGCGGTCGGCTCGATTTTCTGGTGCTGAATGCGGCGAGGGCGCCCTTCAAGCCTATAGAAAAGCTGCTGGAAAGAGAAATCAGGCAGCTTGTCGAAATCAACTACATGGGCAACATCTTCTGTATTCAGAAGGCCCTGCCCCTACTCGAGGCAGCCGGGGGAAGGATCGTTTTTATATCGAGCCTGGGGAGCCGGTTCTATAATCCGGCCTATCCGCTCGGAAGCATGAAAGCCGCCATGGAGGCGGTGGTGCGGGACTGCGCGGAAAGTCTGGCCGAAAAGGGCGTTTACGCCAATGGAGTCTGCGGAGGTGTGGTAAAAACAGATTCCTTCAAGACCCTCAGACAACACATGGAGGAGCTTGAGAATATCCCCGACGAGCTGTGCGTAAGCCCGGAAGCCCTGGCCGACGTGGTTGTATTTCTTTGCAGCCCCGCCGCTCGCGGTATCCGCGGCCAGACCGTCGTGGTTGACAATGGCTTGAGCAATAGACTATATCGCCCGGCGTGGGTGAAGAAGTCGAAATCATAGACAGGGGTTGATCAATAATGAAACAAAATCTCATTCCCGAACAGAGGGTAATGGAAGAAGTGAAAAAAGCAATCGCGGAAGGGATCGATATCGACCCGGCGCGGATTAAACCGGAGAGTTCCCTCATGAAAGATCTGGGCGCCGAGTCGCTCGATTTTCTGGATATAAATTACCGTTTGGAGCAGACTTTCGGGATCAAAATGGCCAGGCGCTCGGTCATCGATCACATTGAGGAGTTGTTCGGCGAAGAGAGCGCGATTGACTCGGAGGGCAAGCTCACCGGAAAAGCCGCCGAAGTGCTGGCTATCCGATATGACGGTTCCGGCGATCAAATTCGTCCCGGCATGGATATGGATGAATTGCCCGTGATGGTCACAGTCACCTCGATAGCTGAAGGGGTGGCTAATCTTCTGGACACGCTGCCTGGAAATTGCGTCAACTGCAGAGCACAGAACTGGAAGCTGGAGGAAGAAACCCGGATAACGTGCGGATCGTGTGGCGAACCGGCTGCGTTCACCAGCGGGGACGACCTCATAGAAGACTGGCTGAAGCAGACCCAGGAAAACAAGAAAATTTTTTGATCGGGCGGCTCGCGTCCTTGCAGGAAAAATTGGATTTGAACGCGCATACAAAAAGCAGGCGGGTGGTCGTTACCGGTTACGGAATGATTACGCCGATCGGTAAAGACAGCGGGGAAACGTTCGGAAACGCTCGAAACAGCGTCTCGGGCATTGACTTCATCAGCTCTTTTGAAACCGAGGGGCTTCCCTGCCGTATAGGCGGACAGGTGAGCGATTCCTGGCTGGGCGGTTTTCAGGCCAAAAGGCTTCAGGGTATCGAAAAATGCAGCTCGCGCGGTCTAAAGCTCATGATAGCCGCCACTTCCGAAGCCGCCGAAATGGCCCGGTTGGATTCGATTGAAAACCGGGCAATGATCGGTGTAAGCCTTGGCTATCACGGGGAAAACCCTTCGGTCGAAGACCTGGTCCGCCTTTACCGCTACGCCGGTGGGGAGTCTTGGGACATTAACGGGCTTACCAGGGACGGCGTCTATTCCTTCTTTAATTTTTTCCGCAGAAAACCCGATGTGGCTTGTTCGATCCTGTCGATTTTGTTCCATTGCAGGGGCGCCAATTTTACCGTTGTTTCCGCCTGTGCGGCCGGGACGCAGGCTATCGGAGAGGCGCTCGGGGCTATCAGGGCCGGGAAAGCCGACGTTATGATCGCCGGCGGGTGCGAATCCAACCTCAACTTTATGGGTTTTGTCGGCTTTGTTCTTATCCGGGCCCTTGTCGAGAAATACTCTTCGCCCGACAAGGCTTCGAGGCCGTTTGACCGGAAAAGAAACGGCTTTGTTATGTCCGAAGGGGCGGGAACGCTGGTTCTCGAGTCCCTCGAACACGCCGTGGCGCGCAACGCCCCCATTTTTGCCGAAGTGCTCGGCTATGGTTCATCGGCTGATGCCTTCAGGATAACCGACATGCATCCCAAAGGCGACGGAGCGGTTTTCGCCATGCAGCAGGCGATCGCCGATGCGGGCCTTTCCGCCTCCGATATCGAGTACATCAACGCTCATGGGACCTCGACCATACAAAACGACCAGATAGAAACGCTGGCCATAAAGAGGGTCTTGGGTGAGAGGGCAAAACAGGTCCCGGTCAGTTCCAACAAGTCGATGACGGGCCATACTATTGCTGCGGGGGGCGCGATAGAAGCCGGACTCACCATAATGGGCATGAACGGCTCCATTGTTCTTCCCACGATCAATTATGAGTTTGCCGATCCGAAATGCGACCTGGACTATGTTCCCAATCAGGCCCGCCAGCTCGAACACGGGATCTCGCTTTCCAATTCTTTCGGCTTCGGCGGCCAGAACGCATGCCTGTGCCTGGGTAAATTCCGCAAATGAAAGCGGGTCTCAAACCTCCTTCCTATCCCCCGGCCGACCGGGTGGCGATTACCGGCCTCGGAGCGGTCTGCTCGCTTGGCAATTCGGTCCCGGAGATTATCCAGGGTTTTCTGTCCGGAAACTCCGGCGCGGGTGAAATTACCGGTTTCGATGCCGGCGGGTTCGGCTGCCCGGCCGCGCAGGTGAAAAATCTCCCTGCCTTTAAAACTGATGTGCCTCCTCAGCTAGCCATCACCATGGGAAAGCATCTTTCCCTTCTTATGGCCTCAGTCGACGAGGCGCTGCGCGGGGCTTCCATCGACCCGGGCACGTTCAGTCCGGGGGATAGGGGCTTTTTTGCCGGCATGGGTATGGTCGATTATCACGTAGAGGACCTTCTCCCGGCTGTTCTCAAATCGCTTAACCGGGACGGTGATATCGACTACGACAAATTTTTTCTTCAAGGCTACCGGGAAATCTACCCCTTGTGGCCCCTCGGAATGCTGAACAATGTCGCTTTTTGCCAGGCTTCCATCCACTTCGGTCTTCACGGCGAAAACGGCGTCTTTTGCCCCCACGGCGATGCAGGCGTGAGGGCCGTTTTTGAAGCCGCCTGCGTATTGAAAGAAGGAAGGGCAAAAATGGCCCTGGCCGGCGGGGTGAGTGAGGAGATATCGCCGCTCGGGCTTGCCAGGGCACGGATTAAAGGACTTATTGGTCCGCCCTCGGAAACTTCCGCGCCGGCGCCCTTTCTTGGAGAAGCCGGGGCCATGCTCGTCCTGGAGCCGTTTTCGACGGCAGTGGAAAGAGGGGCTTCCATACTCGGGCAAATCGCGGGCTTCGGTTTTACGTGTGAGAAAAGTGAAGACGGCCGCTTTGCTTCGAGACAGGCGATATCCTCGGCGATCCGGGCGGCGCTTTCCGATGCCGGGCTCACTCCCGGGGGGATCGACCTCGTGATGCTCGGAAGTTTCGATAAAAATGAGTTGGAAGCCGTCCACGAGGTCTTCGATGCGGATGTCTCGCCGCCGGTTATTGTGGCCACAGCGGGTGCTGTGGGCGAGACCTATGCGGCGGGGCCGGTTCTGAACGCCGCCATGGCGCTCGCTATCCCGGGGGATGCCGAATTGCCGCCAAATTTCTTGCTGCCGGCCCGTAGCACTGGTTCTGCAGGCTTTAAAATCGGCCGGGTCCTCGTAAATGGAATAAGCTGCGAGGGCGGGTGCGGCTCGATGATTCTCGAAGGAGCAAACGCCGGATGAGACTTTTGTTCTACGACCGGATAACCGACCTTGTGCCGGGTGAGTCGATAACCGGGATAAAAACCTTTTGTCTTTCGGAAGAATATCTGCGCAAACATTTCAGCAAAGAACCGCTTATTCCCGGCGTGATATTTATCGAGGCCATGGCTCAGCTGCTGGGCTGGCTGGTTATTCGCACCCATGATTTCAGGCTCTCGGCCGTGATGTCCCTGGTCGAGGACGTTAAGATGACCCCGGATCTCAGGCCCGGCTTTTCGGCCCAGATCTCGGGGCGCCTTGTCTCCACCTCGCGGAGCGATTCGCTTGGTTCGGCCCGCATGACCGTTGACGGCGCCGAAATAGCTTCAATCGGCAGAATCATTTACGTGCATTCCGGCGCTGCCGACCCGGATGGCCTGCGGGCGTTGTTTCGTTATTACGGCGGTTCGCAGTGGGCCGATGAGGCAGGTTTTGCAGGCTCTGCCCGCGGCGAGTTTGCAAGCGGGCATAAGGGCAGCGGCGGCAGGCCGCCGAAATAGGCTGAAGAACCGACATGGCAGACCGGAAGGTGGTAATAACGGGTCTTGGACTTGCCACGGCGCTGGGGCTCGAAGTCGAGCAAAACTGGCGCAAAGCGCTTAAGGGCGTCTCGGGGGTATCCCGAATTCGGCTCGAGTGCGCGGGAAAATCCGCGGTGCAGGCTGCCGCGCAGGTTTCGGACGACGATTGGCGCACTATCTGCGATGATTTTCCCTCCGAGGCGGAATCCGAAGGCGAGCGACGAACCCTTTTCGCTTTGTGGGCGGGCAAAAAAGCGCTTAGTGACGCGGGGCTGGGACGGGTCGCGGAAGACCGTTCGAGGTTTGGCGCTGCCATGGGCGCAGGTCTTGGCGTCAATCGGCTGGAAGATATATCGAGATGGCTTACAGCGGGCAAAAAGTTCGATCCCGTCCGCTTTGCCGGTGAACTCGACCTTGTCGAGCGCGAATCGATAATACGCAACAATTCCAGTGCGCCTGCGACACTTATGGCCGCCAAATTCGGTCTGAAAGGCCCCAATATTACCATCACCTCCGCCTGCGCCTCCGCGACTCTTGCCCTTGGCGCTGCATACAGGGCCGTCAAACGAGGGGAAGCGGACCTTGTTCTTGCCGGGGGCGCCGATTCGATGATAAACCCGGTGGGGCTTGTCTTTTTTGTGTTGCTCGGCTCCGTTGCGGTATCCAAGATGGAACCGGAGCATCTTTGCCGTCCTTTCGACCGCAAGAGGTCGGGGCTTGTCATGGGGGAAGGCGCAGGTATGGCCGTGCTCGAAGAGGAGTCCCACGCGCTGGCTCGCGGAGCGCGCATTTATGCCGAAGTGGCAGGGTTCGCATCGACCATGGACGCATGGCGGCTGACAGCTCCTCATCCTGAAGGCAACGGCGCGGAAGCGTGCATGTCGCTCGCCCTGGCCGATTCAAAAATTCCCCCGGAGGGAATCGACTATATAAACGCTCACGGCACATCGACCAAGCTAAACGATTTGGCCGAGACCATCGCCATAAAAAGGGTTTTCGGCAACTGCGCCCCTCCCCCGGCCATAAGCTCGAGCAAATCGATCATAGGTCACCTGCTGGCTGGGTCGGGAGGACCCGAATTTGCCTTCACGGTGCTTTCGGTAGCCCAGAACCGAATTCATCCGACGATCAATCTGTCCAGTCCCGACCCGAAATGCGATCTCGATTACGTTCCAAACGTCGCGCGTGAAAGGGTGGTTCGCGCAGCTCTGTCGAATTCATTTGGTTTCGGCGGTCAGAATTCGACGATTGTGGTGAGGAAGTATTGACAGGAAGGAACGGAGAGACTCAAAATCCTGTCCATCCTGTAAATCCTGTCTGAGTCTTTTGTTTTAAGACGTGGTGCGGGTGGAAAAATTTCGGACAGGATTGACAGGCAAGAACAGAGAAACCCAAATCCTGTAAATCCTGTCCGACCGACGGAGGCTAGGGCGGCTGATGATGCACATCCTGCAGGGCATTGACATAGTGCAGGTTTCGAAAATGGAGAGGATCATCCAGGCGCATCCCGGACTTGCCTCGGAAATTTTTACCGAAGGAGAGCGGAAGTATTGTTTTTCGATGCCCAGTCCTCACGTTCATCTGGCCGGCAGATTTGCGGCCAAGGAGGCCTGTCTCAAGGCGCTCGGCATCGGCCTTTCGGGTGAAGGGATAGACGGTGCGCTGCGCGATATTGAAGTGGTGGCGGGAACTTCCGGTAAACCTGCTTTGCGTGTCACAGGCAGGGTGGGAAAAACAGGCAGCCGGAAAAAAGTTTACCAGTACACCGTATCCATTTCTCATTCCGGGGATTTCGCTATTGCCTCCGTAATCCTTGCCGCCCGGCAAACATGCGAAGATTTAAGGGAGGGACCTGTCACGTGAGATATCTTTTGGTTGACCGGATAACGGACGTTGAGCCGGGGAGCAAAATAACCGGGGTGAAAAACGTCGCCATGAGCGAAGATTTTCTGGAATTCCATTTTCCGAAGAATCCTATCATGCCGGGCATAATGCTGCTCGAAGCCCTCGTTCAACTCACCGGCTGGCTGGAGGCGGTTTCTTCGGATTTTAAGAAATGGTTTTTGGTCTCCACGGTTTTGAAGTGCAGCTTCTATGGTTTTGTCATTCCCGGCGACCGGGTGGAACTGAGCGTGAGTTGCGGCCCCGCCCCGTCCAAGGACCTCGTGGTCTATGGGGGAATTGCCAAGGTCAACGGGAAACGCAGGCTCAAAGCCGAATTTCAGGGAAGCCTTGTGGACCTGGAAACCATCGAGGAAGTCGAAGAACAGAAGAAGTTTTTTGAAATACTAAAGCGCGGGGTTTAGGATCCGAAATGTCCTCATCGAGGCGGGTTGTCGTTACGGGAATGGGTTTGGTCACCCCTTTGGGAAAGGGTGTGGAGGCCAACTGGAAGTCCGTTCTTGCCGGACAAACGGGCATAGAGCGCCATGAGCGCCCGGGATGCCCCGAACACTTTCAGTTCTTCGGACGCGTCGAGGGAGTCGAACGCCCCGAGGGTATTCCGCCCAAGCTGGCCGGCCAGGTCAGGTTTCTCAATCGTGGCGCGGTTCTCGGGTTCGAAGCGGCAATGGAGGCGCTCAGGAACGCGGGTATCGATCTGGCCTCGGTCCCCCGGGAACGCAGGTCGCTTTTTCTCGCATCGGGCGACCTTACGAAGATAGGATGCGAATTTATGCACCCCGCTATAAAGGATGCGATCAAAAATGCCGGAAAAGGCGCCGATCGCCTCGCTCTCAACAAGTCCCTGATGGATAAGGTAAACCCCTTTTTCCTGCTCGAATCCATCAGCAATAACCTGTTCAGCTTTCTATCCGCCGCCTTGGAATTCATGGGGCCGAACACCAGTCTGGCCAGCCTCTCGCCCTGCGGCGCCCACACGCTCGAACTCGCCTGCCGAAGGATCGCGGCCGGTGAGGCCGATATTGCGCTTGCAGTAGGTTGTGGCTGCTGGATAACCGAAATTCCCATGTTTGAGATGGATGGACTTGGAATTCTATCGAGGTGCAAGCATGGTCCCGCCTCCTTCAGGCCTCTTGACAGGGCGAGGGATGGGTTCATACCCGCAGAGGGTGGCGCTGCCGTCCTGGTCGAGGACAGCGAACGGGCAATAGCGCGAGGCGCCAGGATTCTGGCTGAAATAAAGGGTAGCGGAAACTGTATCGAACCCCCGAGGGGAAAGGGCTTGAGCGTTCCCGCTGAGGTCTCGAAAAACTCCATTCGCACCGCCCTCGCGGAAGGCGCCGTCGATGTGCGGGACCTCGCTTTCATATGTCCTCATGGCAGCGGCACGCGCAAGGGGGACCGATCCGAGCTGAACTCGATCCGTGCAATCCTGGAGGCCGAGGGTGGCAACGTTCCGGTTTGCGCCCTCAAGGCCTACACCGGTCATATGGGCGCGGCTAGCGATATCTGCGAGGTCATCCTTGGCATCGAGGCAATTAATGAAGGGGTTGTTCCGGGAACCCTCAACTTTTCGATGACCGAACCCGCCTTTGAGGGCATGGATATTTCAGCCTCGGCCAGGAAGGCCGCAGGCAGAAGCTTCGTGTCGGTAAGCTATGGGATAATGGGGCAGTGTTCGAGTGTTCTGGTCGAGGGCCGGGCTAATTGAACATGGGGAAGAAGAAGGGGAAAAGTAAGGCTTTACAGATCGTAGAATGCGTGGCGTTTTATGCCGCCGTTGCCGTGGCGAGACCGCTGCCGGTTAGGGTGTTGAGGGCTCTCTGCGGCTTTCTCGGTCAAATATTGTACGTCGCCGCGCCCCGGAGACGGAAAATAGCCCTGGAAAATATCAGGACAGCCTTCGGCGGCAAGATGAGTGAAAAGCAGATGGAGCGGATTGCCCGCCAGAGCTGCAAGGCTTTCCTGCTGACCGCGGCTGAAATGATAAAATCGCCTTTCCGCGTGAAGGACGGAAATGTCCTGGCAAAGAGCCGCTATAAAATCGACCATGTCCAGCATCTTTTCCTGAAAGCAAAGAGGATTCATGACCAGTCCGGAGGGTGCATCTTCGTTACTCCGCACCTTGGCAACTGGGAACTGCTGCCCCATATAAGCGCCCAAATCGGCATCCCGCTTGCCGTGGTCATTCGTCCGCTGGATAATCCTTATCTCGAGCGGGCTATCCTGTCCAGCCGTATCGGTAGCGGCCACCTCATGGTTCCCAAGGCAAACGCCATGTTTTACCTTGATCGCGTGCTGCGGAAAGGCACGTCCGTCGCCATGCTTCCGGACCAGAGCCACAACAAGGGACTAAGAGTTGAATTCTTTGGAAAAACCGCCACGGTCACTCCCATTCCGGCCCTGCTCGCCCTCAGGCACCGGCGCCCTGTTGTCGTTGTGGCGGCCTGTCGTACCGATGATCCCTACCTATTTGAAGGATTTGTTTCAGACCCTATTTGGCCTGATCCGGACAAAACCGACGATGCCCCGGAAATCGCGCGGATCACGCGCGAAATAAACGCCAGGATGGAGGAAATAATCACGCGGTTTCCCGAACAGTATTTGTGGATGCACGACAGGTGGAAAAAATCCTGGAGGAAACCGGTCTTCGACAGTCAGCGCCCGCGTCCCTCCGGATCGCAGTGAAGCTCGATCGGTCCTTCTCCTCTCCCCTGCCCCGTCCCCGCTGGACCCTCTGGAATTGAAATAGTACGCTGCTCAGAGCGAAAAATAGATTATATTGTGGTTGGAGACGACCGTAATGGAAGAAATGCTTCCCATGTTGAAAGGAGGCAGAAATGGATTGGCGTGAGGTAATCGAAAATCCGAGTTTGAGAAATCTGCCATTCAAGATCGAAACGAATGAATGGGGGCAAATCGTCATGACGCCGGCCACTGTAAGGCACTGTAAATATCAGGGGCTCATAATCGAATGGTTCCATAGGCTGGGGGAATGGGGCAGGGTATTCCCCGAGTTGGGCATTCAGACCTCTGATGGGGTCAAGGTCGCCGATGTCGTCTGGGGCACGGAGGAGTTTTTCAAGAGGAATAAAGGTGATATCCCTTACTTTGTTGAATCACCTGAAATCGTCGTAGAAGTCAAGTCTGCATCCAACACCGTGGAGGAAATGGAAAGCAAGAAAGGGTTGTATTTCGAAAAAGGCGCTAGAGAGGTTTGGTTTTGCGACAAGGAAGGTGATATGCACTTCTTCAACATTCATGGGAGGTTGAGTAGAAGTGAATTATTCAAAGAGTTCCCTCGACATATCGACATCGATTTCATCTAGTACAGCCCGGCACAAGCTGCAAACAGGTTTTGCCGCAGTCGAGGCAGGGTGGGCACAGGCTTTACCCGTGCCCACCGGGAAATTTCCGTATGGCTGCCGGCTTCAAGACCGGACAAAAAGATCGATCATTCACCGCATCCGCGGCGCGTTTCCATCAGAGTCCGCTGTTGGCCTCTTGTTGAATGGCCATCCTCTTGATTAAATCGTTGAAAGTATGCGTCCTCAGGAATGTACTGAAAGAACTTTTATACGTTTCAACAATGCCCACCCCGTCAATCAGCACATCTCTTATCATCCATTGGCCACCGCTTTGTTGCATAATATAATCGACAGGGATGTGCTCGTTGGTTCTCATTATAACGGTTTTTACCTTCGTGAAGCTTCCATCGGGGGTTTCACCCGGATAGCGGACTTTCTCGCGTTTCAGAAAATCGACCACCTGTCTGGTGTAAGAAGAGATGAAAATAGCAGTGAGAAGTTTTGTATAACGCGCGCGCTGGCCGGGCAAAAGCCTTCCCCAATACTCCTGCAGCGACTCCTTGGCCATTTCCGCCGACAGGAAGTTTTTAGAAATCAGCTTTCTGATCAGTGCGCCGCGTTGCTTCCGGTGCGCAGCTCCCTGGAGTTGAGGGTTTGTCTGGATATCCATAGCCTTGTTAATTACGGTACGCACCTTGGCCATAGCTCCTGAATCCGCTCTGGCCGGAACTGCTGCCCAAAGAATAAGCAAAAAAGATGCGAAAAGCACAAACTTCCATTGTCTAACTGCGAACATCTTTTACCTCCTCGTCTGAAACCGGGGCTGGATTCTTCATGAAAGACAGAATTGAAGGCAGGATGAGCAACGCGGAGAGAAGAACGAGAATGCTTCCCGACCACGCAACAAATCCCAGGCTGAAAATCCCCGGGTCTTTAGATATCATCAATGCGCCAAAACCTATGGTGGTGGTCAGAGCGGCGAGAATGACTCCCTTGCCCGTGCTCAAGGGAAGCTGCCCGCGGCCTTCCCTGCCCTCTCGCCACCTGTAGAGTATAATTACCCCATATTCGACGCCTGCGCCTACAACCAGCGGCATGAATATGCTGTTTGCAAGGTTGAAATTGAAGCCGACAACTCCCATTAATCCAACCGTCCAGATCGAGCCGACAATGAGCGGAACAAGGGAGACAAGCATAAGCCGAGAACTTTTAAATGTTAACAGGAGAAGCAGCGAGACGGCGATCAGGGCGTAAACCGAGGCTTCAGTCGACGCCTTTTTATAGGCTGAAGAAAATACGTAAAGGTCGATCGGATCTCCTAACACGCCAGGGTTCACCGACTTAATGCTTTTGACGAAGCGTGTCAGTGCTCCTTCCTCCCAGATCGATCCCTTGGGATAAACCCTGACGACATACTGCCCGTGCTGGTAAAACTGGTCTCTCCATTGGGCCGGGATATTCCCGATAGTCATCGGGGAGGCCGAAGAGCCCTCACTTATGATGGACCACTCGTCCACGACGTCTTTTCTGAAACGTTCACGATAGTGCGACAGCCTTTCGGATTCAACCGGCGTATTCTTGCGCAAAGATAGGAGAATCCTGTCTATAAATGTCCTTACGGCGGTCATCTGTTGGACTTGAGGCCTTGAAGCTCCCCATTTGGAAGCCTGTCCCGGCTGCATCTTGAAGTTGATTCTCTCTAGAACGTCAATCAATGAGGACTTGTAAGCGGCATCCTCGGCCGGCGACGGATCCGGATCGCTGCCGCTCAAACTGGCAACCGACGATTTCATCCTTGGAACTATTTGGGCAATCGACCTCAAAATCGGGACCTTCACTCCCTGGTGGCCGGGAAGAAGGGAGAAGACGTTGTCAACTTCGGAAACGGTCGGTAATGCCTTGAATCTTGCAGTCTCTGCTCTGACTTCTTGAGCCGAGTTCGTGATGACGGCCGCTGAAATAATCGAGCGCTTGGAATGTTCCACCATGACTTTTTCCCAGTGGACCGACTGGGAGTGTTTGGACTGGAGGCGTATAGGATTCAGATCGAAATGCACATGGGAAGCACTGAGGGAACCCGCGACGCTAAGGACCAGGGCCGCGGCGAGGATGGACTGTATACCCCCGGGACTCAGCCGGAGAAGATATCGCTTTTTCCTTTCACCTGCGCATTGCCCGGGGACCGAGGCGCCGGCGGCCAGATAGCAGCTTATGGCCGGCAAAACCGTGAAATCGGCAAGTATGATAAAAAGGATGCCCATCCCGGTTATCATCCCCAGCTCCATCAGTCCCCGGAATCCCGTAAGAATAAAAGGGAGGAAAGAAATTGCAGTGCTCACACCAGCCAGCATTATCCCCGGTCCGGACTTGTCCATGACATTTTTTACAATTACCGAACGGCTTGCGTCCGAAATACTTCTTTCTTCTTCGAATCTGGCAAACCAGTGAATACCGTAATCGACGCCGAGGCCGCAGAGCATCGGCGCAAAGACAATCGAAAGTATAGTGAGATGACCGATAAAAATCGCCGTCCACCCGAATGTCCAGCACAGACCGACGATCAGGGACACGGCGATTATAAGCGGATGGCGAAAACCTCGCAGAAACAGGGCCATTACAAATATGACGCCCAGCAACGATAACCACGTGGCCGTGGTCATATCCGACATCGCGCTGCTCATTTGATCGTCATTGAGCGCTTCCTGTCCGGTGACACCCGCTTTTACGTCTCGGAAGCCCGATGCCTGCAGTTCCCGTATGTCCGCGCGCAACCGCTCAAGAGAACCCATGGTCTTGCTGACCTGTCCCTGAACTTTGGCGGGCATAACTTCGGCCACCAGCAATTTCTTCTTGCCCTGCCAGAGATAGCCTGCTTTTTTGATGTCCCACGAGCCGGTTTTGAAAAATGAAGACCACGGAGACACATACTGGGGATTTCCTGCAAGGTATTGGGAAAAACCCTGGAGGACTTTTATGATGAACTCAAGGTCCATCGGCTTGCTTTTTTGCGTGGATGATTTTTTTTCATCCAGAAAACCGGTGAAAAGCTGGCCGACCATCTTTGAGGCCATTTTTTGGTTTACAAGCTCCAAAAAATTGAGCAGGTCCGGGTTTTGAGCCAACTTGTGAACCAGTGTGGAGTTGTCCCGGATGGTGTTTCTGACATCCACCAGATCGTGTTTATTGAGATAATAGAGGAGCCATTTTTTGAACTCATCCGGGTTTACCCTGTAAAATACGCCTTGAAAATGCTTGGGGTCGGCATGAATCCTGCCAACTATGGCTTTGAGGAACGCGATGGCCCTGTCCTGAGAAGGGGCCTCAATTACGAGCGTGAATGTGGTTTTACCGTGAAACTCGAATTGGTCCAGCTTTGCTGACTTGGCTATGAGAGGGAGCTTGGGAGAGATGAGTTGGAGCTGCTCGGTTTGCACTCCAAGCCGGGTGGCCGCCAGCCAGATTGACACGGCTACGCCCAGTAATGCTACTATCAGAACTAAACGTGGCCTGGGAAGGACCCAGGCCACGAGTTTATTCGTAAAACCTGTTAAAAGCTTCATCCTTATCCTGACAGAAGAGGTCTAACCCGGTTCGTCCATATGCCGGCTGAACGTCCTGTAAAGAAGTTTGTCAAGGTTTGTAGGTCATCTCGCCGATTGCATACTCCAGATTGGCCAATGCGATGTTATAATTGTATAAACATGCAAGGTAGTTCCCCTGATTTTTTCCATATCGATCTATGGCCTCGAACATCTCCCGTGCCGTACCGATTCCCAGATCAAAATTGGAGAAGGCCGCAACGATCCACCTGCGTGCGCCGACCACAGACTGCTCATAGTCATTGGAAGCTTTTTCCTGTTCAATGACGTCCTCGTAATCTTTCATCACTTCTACAGGAATATTTCTTCGGGCGTAATCTTCGGCATTGAGCATCTTCTGGTATTCCGCCCTTGCCTTGTCGAGCTTTCCCGACTGGATACCGAAGTCCAGGTGCCATTTCGCCCCGGCATAGAAAAAGGCATAGGAATGATTGAACTGGTCATAGATGTATGTGTTATCAAATTGTTGGCGACCGGGATCGCCGGCAACCGATGCCATAACGGCGGCGAACAAGGTGGGATACAGGTCGGCATGGGCTGCCTCGGCCAGTTTTTCCTTGGCGGCCACACCTTCCCTGACCTCCAAAAGTTCGGGTCTTTCTGAAAGGGCGCGCTGTACATATACTCGTAACGGGGCAAGTTTGGCCGAGGTTCGGGGCAGTTCGGTCGCTTTGATCCTGAACTCCTCGTCTTTGGGCAATCCTATCGCAGCCTTCAGGGCGCCATAGGCGACCTTGGAGCCGGCCTCCGCCTTGGCGGCAAAAGCTTTCACTTCCCCCCGGTAAGCTTCCACCTGGTAGAGATCACTTGTTTGAACATTTGGCGAGTTCAGTTGGAGCAATCTTTTGATGCGCCTTTCCGCACCGTCAATGTAACTGGTGGCGTCTCCGGCAGCATCCTTACCCTGTTCGGCTATAAGATAGGCGAAGTACAGTTGCTTTGTTTCCAGAATGATCTTATTGCGTTGCGCTTCCCTGGCGTCTTTGCTTGCCGCGATTCCAAATCGGGCGGCCTGTTTGCGGTCGGATATCTTGCCGAAAGTGTAAATGGGCTGTGTCAGGAAGAGATCCAGATCGCCGAATATCCCGATGCTCCATGTTCCGGCGTCATGAGAGACGATTTGTCCGGTTTTAAGGTTAACGGTGGGAAATCTGGCGTTCTCCATGGGGCCGGTTGTTGCGTATACGTTGAGCTGCGGCAACCCGCCGCCTTTTGCCTCTTTGTATTCGCTCTTTGCCGCCAGGATATCCTCTTCGGCCATTTTTAATCTCGGGCTGTTCTCGAGGGCCATCCGGATAAGTTGGTCCAGCGTGAAGACCCTGGCCTTTTCGGCAGCCATGGAGGCTTGGCAGTTCAGCATCGTGATAAGAAGACAAAGAATCACCGATAAGAAACAGCCCCTGGCAATATCTTTGGGAATCATAAACACCTTCGTAGCTGAAGTTCATCGTACAGAACAGGGATTGTGTGCTGATCTTTATACTGTAATTTTTCCCCTATTCATAGAATTTAGTGCTCGGCGCAACGTCTTTTCCCTCTCAGCGAATAAATTGACTTTTGCTTTCATCTCTGGTAACCGATTATTTTCATACTGAAAAATGAACGCCATTCCGTCTCAAGCTGAAATGAATCATGCGCCGAAGGTTGATTATTAATGCCGACGATCTCGGATTGACCAGGGGAATCAATCTGGCCGTATCCGAATGCGCGGATGGTGGTATGCTCCGCAGCGCTACTCTTATGGCCAACGGCCCCGCATTCGATGATGCGGTAAAGATGGTCAGGGGGCGTGAGGGGTTCGGCACGGGGATTCATTTCGTACTCACTGGTTTGAAACCGGTCGCGCCGGCGCAAAATCTCGACGGACTCGTCGGTCCGGAGGGGTTATTACCCTCCGGCCCTCTCGGGTTGCTTAGGAAAATCGAGGCGGACAAATCGGTGCGGGACGCTCTCAGAAAGGAGCTTTTTGCCCAGGCTGAAAAGGTTTTCGATTCGGGGATCACACCGACTCATTTCGACAGCCATAAGCATGTTCATATCATTCCTGCGGTCCTGAACATCATGGTCGAAATAGCGGGTCGCTTTTCGGTCAATTGGGTACGCGAGCCTTTCGAACCAAATGGTTCGTGGAGATTTTTGCACGATCTGGAAAAGGGTTTCAGGGGCAAATTTTTGAAACAATTGGCCGGAACGCGGGCAAGCATTCCGGCTCGACCGGTCTTCAGATCGCGAGTACGCAGGGCTGGAATCCAAACTCCGGCCGGAGTATATGGAATTTCCTTCACGGGGTTGATGAATGAGGCCATGCTCAGGCGTCTGTGCGGGATGCTCAAACCGGGTTTAAGCGAGTTGATGACCCATCCGGGCATCGTGGACGCTGAGCTTCTTAGCCTCAAGGGCCGGCTTGTCGAATCAAGGGCTAAGGAAAAAGAGCTTCTCGTTTCCGCTGGAATAAAAGGGGCTTTTGAAGAAAACGACATTATGTTGAGCCATTTCGGAGAGGTGGAAAATGAGTGATCGCAAATTGGAAACGTTGAGTTTTCCGGCTCGTGTCAAAGAGGTCCCGCAGTTGTCTGTGGTAATCCCCCTTCATAATGAAGCCCCCACTCTGGAGGAACTCTATGAGCGGGTGCGCGCAGCGGTTGAAATGCTCGATTACACGTGGGAACTCGTTCTTGTAAACGACGGGAGCACCGATGCCACGCCGCGCATACTTGACTCGCTGTTCGCAAAGGACCCCCGGATCACGGTGGTGCACCTGCGAAGAAACTACGGCCAGACAGCGGCGTTGATGGCAGGATTCGATCATGCTCGGGGCGAAGTGATTGTCTCGCTCGACGGAGACCTTCAGCACGCTCCGGAAGAAATCCCCGAGTTCGTAAAAAAAATCGAGGAAGGCTACGACATGGTTTCGGGGTGGAGGACCGCCAGGTCGGATGCTTTTTGGACACGCACTTTTCCATCGCGAATTGCAAACTGGCTTATTGGAAAGGTATCCGGAGTAAATGTGCATGATTTCGGGACCACTTTCAAAGCTTACCGTCGTGAAATTCTTGCAGATCTCCACCTCTACGGCGACCTGCACCGTTTTGTTCCGGCCTTGATAGCCCTGAACGGCGCTAAGATAATCGAGATTCCCATCAAGGATATGGGCAGAAACAACGGTAAGTCCCACTATGGATTGGAACGGACTTTCAGGGTGGCCCTCGACCTCTTAACCGTGTGCTTTTTGCGGTGCTACCTCACACGCCCTCTTCACTTTTTCGGCAAAATATTCCTGAGCTGCTGGGGAATATCTTTCCTGATCGGTCTCTTTTTGGGCTACAGGAAATTTATCGACGGGGTGGCCATCCTCAAGGTGCATGGACTGCTCGCCATATTTGCATCGGTCCTGGTGGTCGTAGGAGTCGAGTTCCTGGCAATAGGATTGGTGAGCGAGATGCTGATGCGAATCTATTTCGAATCGCAGGATAAAAAGATCTATTCGGTGAAAAAAATCCTGCGGATAGAATAAGCGTGGAAGGCGCCGGACCGTGGTCCGGGCCTTCCTATTTTTCAAATGGCTTCAGATGCACGTGTTTAATTTCCTCGTTAAGAAAAAAGGTGCTTTCCTTTACTTTCTTTTCGAGCATACCGGTTGTAAAAATAATTTTGTTGAGCGCCGCGAAGCTGCTCAGACTCTTTACGGCTGCCAGGGTAACAAGAGTGTCCAGGCATAGGGCGTAAACAATTTCGTTTTGATCGTTTAGGGCGATAATGTCTATCGGCCGGTCGGCTATGCGAGGCGGCATATAGTCGGCAACGGTCTTCAAGCCGGACTTGCCGACCAACCCGTACAGATGGCATTGGAGCGTCCTATGTACGGCCCGTTCGCTTCGAAACGGCTTTGGAATATCGCCCCACGCTCTTTCGAGCTCCTTTTTCCATAAATCCGGACTACTGCCCTGCTCCATTGTACCCTCCGCTCAGATGATCACCAATTCTTCGGTGGCCTCGTTTAGAGATTCGAGTCCGCCGCTTGTGACAAGATAGGTATTTTCAAGTCCGGCGATTCCCAGGTCCGGAATTACTATCTTCGGTTCGAAGGCGAAAACCATTCCTTCCTCAAGCTCCAGTTTCTGTCGCTCGGCAAGGAAGGGGAACTCGTCGGCCTCGACCCCTACCCCATGCCCGACGAAAGTAATCCTCGGGTCCGTGTGGCCCATGAACCATCTGGCCCATCCGGCTTCTTTCGCCCATTGCCATACGGCGTCATGGAGTTCGCCGGTTACGGCCCCCGGGCGCGCAAGGGGCTTCAAACGGCCGTGCACCGACCGCACGAATTCATAAGCTTCGACGAGCCTCGGTGGAGGCGGGCCGATGCAGAAATTCCTGGTTTGGTCGTTTGCATACCCATTCCAGACAACCGTCGCATCGACGCTCACAATCTCTCCGGGCAGGATTTTCTTGTGCCCGGCGCCCTGGCTGAATGCGGGCGAGATGCCCAAACCGCCGGTAGGGGCATCGGTGTAAGAGGGTACTGCGGCATGGGGACCCGAGAGGATATGCCCGAAAACCATCTCCATGTTGAAAGCTCTGCAACGAAGCATCCCGTAATTGCCCGCCTTGCGCGAGACGCTTTCCAACTCGGCGCACAGTTCTAGTTCGCTGATCCCCGGCTTGAGCAACACGGGGACCGATTCGGCCAGGAGCTTCGAAATGGAGGCTGCCTTCTTAAGCATTTGAATTTCCCACGTTGATTTTATCATGCGCACCCGGCGTATGAGGCCGCTTATGTCAACGATCCGCTGTTTCGGGAAAATCTTTTTGCTGTAAAGTGAAAAGGTATTTACCGGAATCACGTCCAGTTCAAACCCGAGGGTTTCCGGTTCGCCGCCGCACGCTTCACGGACGCTTTGAGCGAGTTCGCCCAGACTTTTAATGCCAATTACGGGTCGAACGGGCGAGAAGTCCTCGGTCCGCTCGATGTTGCGGCGCACGAGCAAAACCGGTTCGCCCGAGGAGGGCACAATGAGATGAGAATCCTGGACCGTGCCCGTGAAATAGAACAGGTCCGCATTTTGCCGTATTATTGCGGCATCGACACCGTTTTGCTGCAGGAGCGCCTGCAGCATGATAAGCCTGTTTGCAATCTCGCTCGCCGGTACTTTTTCCAATTATTTACCTCCGCGCCGCTTCAGTGCATTCCAGCCCCGGGCGCCCCCGCTCCGGAAGGGGCCTTTCTTAGAAACAGGGTCAGCGGAATCATAACGGCGGTCGCAATGGAAAGAACATAAAAAGTATCGTTAAAAGAAAGCATGTGCGCCTGGCGCATGACCTCCCCGTAAATGAATGCAAGTCCCCCCTTTGTTGGGTGGGCCATGTGATTCATTTGCATAAACTCCACCGCTTGCCGGTATGCGTTCCGGAACGCAGGATTAAAGGGCGTGATATATTCGGAGAGATAGGTCTGGTGGACTTGGGCGCGCCGGGCGAGAATCGTGGAGCTGACGGCAACCCCGAAACTGCCCCCCAGGTTTCTGAGCAGGTTGAAAACCCCGGATGCATTACCCATCTGTTCCACAGGGATATTGACGAAAGCCGCCGCTGCCAGGGGAACGAAAAACCCGCCAAGGCCAATACCCTGGATGAGGCGAGGCATTGCTATGGCGTAGAAATCAGCCTGGAGGTCGAAGCCGGACATCATGAGCAGAGCGTAAGAGGTGACGGCCAGTCCCACCATCAGAATGATCCACGGTTTGACCCCCTTTTTCATAAGAGCGCCCGCAATGGGCATGACAACAAAGCTCGACACACCCCCGGGCCCCAGGATAAGGCCGGCCCAAAAGGCAGTATATCCCATCAGTTCCTGGGCATAGAGCGGCAGCAGGACGAAACTGCCGAATAGACAGAAAAAGCCCAGAAACATGATTGTGCTTCCGGCGCTGAATGCGCTGTCCTTGAAAACCCTCAGATCGACTACGGGATGTTCGACGCAAAGTTCTGTAACAATAAAAGAAACCAGGGCCAGCACGGCGATGATGGTAAGGATGACGATGAAATCCGAGTGCAGCCAGTCTTTGCGTTCCCCCTTGTCGAGAACTATTTGCAGCGCGCTAAGGCCAACGGCGAGAAAAATAAGCCCCCACTTGTCGATGCGCGCTATTTGCCGCTTTATGTAAGCCGGATCGAAAATGAAAACAACGGTCAGCAGGATGGCCAGAATTCCCGCGGGCACGTTAATGTAAAAGACCCATCGCCAGGACCATTGGTCCGTTATCCAGCCGCCCAAAACAGGTCCGACTATGGGGGCCATTACTACGCCCATGCCGAAGACGGCCATTGCCATCCCGTGTTCCCGGCGAGGAAAGGTTTCCAGTAAAATAGCCTGGGAAAGCGGCTGCAGGCCGCCGCCTCCGAGGCCCTGGAGGACGCGGGCCAGGATGAGCACATCCAAAGACGGGGCGGCGCCGCACAGTATCGAGGCGACAGTAAAAGTGAAAATGGAGAAGATAAGATAGGGTTTTCTGCCGAAAAGGCCGGAAAGCCAGCCGGTAATTGGAATTATTATGGCATTGGATACCAGATAGGATGTAAGGACCCAGGTTACCTCGTCCACCCCTGCGCTCATGCTCCCCTGGATATGGGGCAGGGAGACATTGACCACACTCGTGTCCATGACCTCGATGAAGGTCGGGAGCATCACGACCAGGGCGACAACCCACTTGTTGACCGCATGGCGGCCTTCGATCCGTGAGGTCATGGCTCTCGGGGCGTTTTAGACGTAGCCTCGGTCCAGGTCGGGTGGAGCAGCAACGGACCGCTTTTGTTTTTAATATTTATGGAAACCTCGAGCGAGGCCCCGACCCTTAGCGGATATTTGGGCGAAGGCGGTTTGTCGAGTAAGATCCGTACCGGAATACGTTGAACCACCTTTATCCAGTTGCCCGTGGCATTTTCAGGCGGAATCAGGGAAAAAGCGGCGCCGGTGCCCGCGAGAATTCCGGCCACCTTTCCATAATAGGTGTGACCGGGATAGATGTCGGCAGTTATCGTGGCAGGCTGCCCGACGTGGACATCGGTGAGGTCGGTTTCCTTGTAATTTGCATCTACATAAATCTCTTTAAGAGGGACAACCGCCATGAGGGCTTGTCCCGGCTGGATCCTGTCGCCCACCTGCACACTTTTCTCAGCCACGTAGCCATCGATCGGCGCGGCAATCATGCAGTAAGACAGATGCAGTTTCGCCGCTTCCAGATCTGCTTTCCACAGGTCACGTTTGGCTTTGAGTGCTTCGACCTTGTGGAGTTGAACGGCTACATCGGACCGCTTGCTTTCAACAACCCGAAGCTGTGCCCGCAACCGGGCAACCTGTTGGGTTGCCGCAGCCAGGGCCGATTTCTGGGCCGCTATCTGTGCATCCACGGCATTCACGCGGGCCTTTGCCGTGTCGTAGGCCGTCTGAGCCTGCTGCTCCCTCCGTACGGTCCCTGCGCCCGTGGCCGAAAGCGCTGCGAAGCGTTTACGGTCGCGTGCGGCCAGCACAAGTTCGGCGGCGGCCGCCGCGCGGCTTTCCTGTAGCTGGACGATAGTGTGCCTGGTTTGGGTTACTGCATCAATAGCGGCGCTAAGAGAAGCTTCTGCCGCCACGACATTGGAGGACGTCGAGATATGGACCGGGGGCACCAATATTTCGGCGGATTTGAGCTCTGCCGTGACTTCGTCCAGCGCCGCTTTCGCCCTGTCGACGGCGACTTTGTAATCGGTAGGGTCGAGCTCCACGAGAGGCTGCCCGGTGAGGACGGCGTAGTTGTCGTGAACGAAAACCTTTATGACCGTCCCGTGGATTCTCGAGCTGATCATTGCACTGTCAGCCTTTGCGTATGCATCATCGGTGCTAACATAATTCCTTAGGAAAAACCACCAGTAGATGCCTACCGCAATGAGTAAAACGAGAAGAATCACTGCGCCGATCTTGATTTGCCGCGCCCGTCCGTTCGTCGTTGCGTTCGTTGGTTCTCTCGGTTGTTCGTTCGCCATGCCTGATCCCTCGGAAACTACTCCAGCGGTGCTGCGATCGCTCTTTCCAGCTCAGCTTTTGCAATTTGATAGCCGTAGACGGACTGGTAGAAATTGGCGCGACTCTGCGCCAGAAACACTTCAGCATTCAATACATCCAAAAATATTGCAACCTGCTCTTTGTACTGGATGGTCGTAATGCGTTCGTTTTCTTTGGCCTGCCGGAGGGCTGTCCTGCTCGTGTTGATATTGGCCCTGGCCACCTGCAACTGCTTGAGCGCATCTTTGACCTGAAGATCGATTCTTTGCAGAAGGTTTGTCCGCCTGTCCTCAAGCCCTCTCAGGCGGTAGTCCCATTTGAGCACCGCAGCCCGGGTCTTGCCTCCCTCGAAAAGATTCCAGTCCATTTTTACCCCGATTGCCGCGTTATGGCTGTTCGTGTAAGGGTTGTTGCTGCCCGAGAAATTCTCACCCTGCCGGAAATATTCGGCGAACGCGGAAACATGCGGATAATAGCCGCCCTCGGCGGCGGTCCTGTAATCTTCAGCCTGTTTTATGGACTCATGAAGGGCAAGGTATTCAGGCCTTTTGGCTTCGGCTATCAAATAGAGCCGGTCCAGCCTCGGGATCAGGGAGCGTTTTTCCTGGATGCCCGCCAGGGCGATTTTCTTGTCCAGACTTATGCCCATGTACTGATTAAGCGTCGCGCGAAGAACGATCAACTGTTTTACGGTCTGCCTTTCCCGCTGGACAGCGTCGGCCAGGGCCACATCGGCTTTTAGCACGTCATTCCTGGCGGCGACCCCCTGCTTGTAGTTTGCCTGCGCGTTTTTCTTCTGCACCTCGAGGCTCGCCACGTTGTCGCGCGCGACCTGCACCAGCTTCCGCGCCAGAAGCGTCTGAAGGTATGCTACCCTGACGTCCCTCGTAAGGTCCAGGCGGGCTTTTTCGAGGTCGTACTTTGAAATCTTCAATCCGGCCTTGCTTGCCTTGTACTTTGATTCCAGTTCAAAGCCGGTGAAAAGCGGCTGGATGACATCCACTTCCCACATGTTTTCGGTTTGTATCGCAAATGGTGCGTTTATAAATGCCGTGCCGGGGACCGATGCGAACGGCTGATAGCCCCAGCGCTCATACATGTAGGAACCGTTCACCTTGGGAAAAAAATCTGCCCTGGCTTCGTTTACCTCCTCGCGCGAGGCCGAGACGTCTTCGAAGGCGGCCCTGTAAGCCTGGTTATGCTCAAGCGCAAACTTAACGGCGGCTTCCTGGGTCAGGGGCTGTGGGGGCGTGTTCGGCGCACTCTTTCCCCACGCTGCGAGGGGTGTCGAGAGACAAAAAAGCACGAGAATAACGCTCAACCGTTTCATCGTTTCTCCTGGCGCCGGGCATCCAGCAGCTTGACCATTGCCTGGAAATTGAGGTCCGAAAGAGACCCGATCACCTTGTCCGCCCCGGAAAGCTCAGTTGCTGCAAACGAGTTTGTAACGGCGACGACGGCAAGGCCTGCCGATTTGGCCGAACGGATGCCCGCAGGGGTGTCTTCTATCGCGATGCAGTTGAGCGGATCGAGGGGCTTCGAACCGCAAGCCGGCCTCAATCGCTCTATTGCGAGCAGATAAGTCTCCGGGTCGGGTTTGCTTTTCTTAACATCGTTGGCAGCTACAATGACGCGAAAAACTGCGTCCAGGCCCAGTGATGATACGAAAGCATCCACTTCATGCCGGAGCGCTCCCGAGGCAACAGCCATCGGAACCCCTCTGTCCATGAGCTCCTCCACCAGTTCAACCACGCCCGGAAAACTCGGCGCGCCCTGTCTAATGAGTTCGCCAAGCGCCGCCGACTTGGCTTCAATGAGCCTGTCGAGCGAATCGGCCGAAAGTTCCCTGCCCGCCTCCTTGAAGGCGTGGATGAAAGCGTCCCGGTCGTCGAAACCAACAAAATGTTCGAGGTAGCGGGCATAGTCGTGTCCCAGACCCAGCGGCGCAAGCACCTTCTGGAAGGCCTGGTAATGCAGCGGCTCGGTATCTACCAGTACACCGTCGCAGTCAAATATTACCGCCTGAAGACCCTGTTCGGGACAGGATGTAACACCGGTCAAAAAAATCTCCATGGAAATGTGATTGTCGAACGTCTGTTTACCACTTTTTCGCCCGATTAAACATCACCAAATATTGCAAGTCCAACGGTAGCACCCCGACTTTACCGAATCACCCTGTCTGCCCCGATTGCGCCCTCGCTGCGAGTTCACGAATGCCGCCAAGAGAGAATCGCGTGATATGATCGGCGATCTGGTCGATGCGCGCAGGATCGAAGCTGCGTGGACGGAGCGAATCGATCAGATGCCTCGCTATATGGTGGTGCAAACATTGAGCGACAATGCTTAGCGAGGTAAGAAAGGTCGTATCGCTATCCTCGCCGCCTGCCGGTTTTTCTTCTCCCGTCAGTTCGCGCACGATGCCGGCCAGATAAGTGTAAAGAGGGCGGATCGAGGATTCGACCACCTCGCCCAGTGCCCCGCTCGGTTCGGCGATTTCCTTGGCCAGCAGCTTTCCATGCCATGCGGGAAGGCCCTCACCCATGAGACGCAAAAGGAGCGAGCGGATGTAGGCGTGAAGCTTTTCCTCCGGTGTTGCTTGTCCGCTGAGCCCCAAATCGGGCGGATACTTTGCGACCGCCAGTTGAAGCGATTGGCCGAAGATGGCTGCATAGAGCCCCTTTTTGTCCCTGAAGTGATAATTGACCGAACCGACGTTGGTGCGGGCGCGCTGGCAAATCTGTCTGACCGTGGATGCGCGATAGCCCTGCTGCGCAAACACCTCTCCGGCCGCCGCCATAAGCCTTGCCTTTGTGTCATCCTTTTTTTTCGAGCTTTGCGGCATCT
Organism: Deltaproteobacteria bacterium; assembly: GCA_021793275.1. Classification (GTDB taxonomy): domain Bacteria; phylum Desulfobacterota; class Syntrophobacteria; order Syntrophobacterales; family Syntrophobacteraceae; genus SbD1. The sequence continues at coordinate 29,098 of JAJYTC010000037.1, forward strand.
CAGAAGTCCTCAAAAAAATGGTCGAGGATTGAGAACAAAAGTTTGAAACCACCGTTCCAAACAACTGTTCCAGAGGACTTTTCTACGTTTTGCCGGGCTTTGTCAATAACGATTGCAAAAAACTTTCCCGCAAGGTGCTCTTTACAGTTAAAATGGATCCGTAACGGGGCCGCCCCTTCAGGAGTCGTATCATTGCTGAGTTTAAAAGACGTATCAAAATTCATTGGAAAGAAGGAACTTTTCCGCGACGTATCCTTTCACGTGCATCCGGCAGATAGAATTGGACTCATAGGTCCCAACGGCGCCGGGAAATCGACCCTTTTCGGTATAATTCTCGGTTCGATCGAACCGGATTCGGGCAGTGTAGCCAAAGCCGGCAGGGTTCGAATCGGGTGGCTGCCGCAGGAGATGGCGCCAGCGCGAGGCAAGTCGGTCCTTGAGCGTGCTACGGACGTATGCGAGGAAGCACAACAGCTTCGGGCCGAACTGGAGCTGGTGCAGAGCGCGATACATCGTGAAAATGACCGCCGGGTCCTGACTGAACTGGCAACGAGGCATGCCGCCGCCTTCGAAAAACTCGAACACCTTGTTGGATACAACCTGGAGGCGAGGGCGGAAAAGGTCCTCGAGGGCCTCGGGTTCGGGGCCAACCAGTTTACAATTCCGGCAACGGATCTCAGCGGCGGTCTGGTGATGCGGCTCGAACTGGCGAGGCTTCTTCTCGCCGAACCCGACCTTTTGCTCCTGGACGAGCCCACCAACCACCTCGACCTCGAGAGTCTCATGTGGCTGGAAAATTACCTGCTGAACTCCTCATCGGCCCTTGTCCTGGTCTCACACGACCGCACCTTTCTCAACAGGACCGTTCACCGCATAGTTGAGATCGAAGGGGGCATGCTTCAGGAGTACGCCGGAAACTATGATTTTTACCTCGAAGAGAAGGCTAAGCGGATGGAAATCCGCATGGCGACATATAAAAACCAGCAGGACCGGATCAAACAGCTCGAAAGGTTTATAGACAAGAACAGATACAACGCGAAAACGGCCGCCCAGGCCCAAAGCCGTATAAAAACGCTTGAAAAAATCGAGAAAGTCGAAGCTACTGTCGCCGGTTCGGAAATCCGTTTCGAGTTTCCCCCGTGCGCCCGCTCGGGAAAGAAAGTAATCGAGCTTGTGAACGTCGGCAAGTCTTACGGCGATATCCAAGTCTATTCCGGAATAGACCTCCTTGTGACCAGAGGAGACAAGATCGCTTTGATGGGTCCTAACGGGGCCGGAAAGAGCACCCTTTTGAAACTGCTCGCCGGGACCGTCAGGCCGGATTCCGGGGAGCTGTCAAAGGGACTTAACACCACGACGGGCTATTACGCTCAGCATCAATGGGAGCAGCTAAACCCGGAGGCCACAGTTTTCGAGGAAGCATTATCCGTTTCAGGCGACATCCTGCAGACACAATTGCGCGCTCTTTTGGGGGCGTTTTTGTTCCAGGGCGACGATGTTTTCAAGAAAACCTCGGTACTGAGCGGAGGAGAAAAGGCCCGCCTGGTATTGTGCAAGCTGCTGCTGCAGCGCCCTAACTTTCTGCTCCTGGACGAACCTACAAACCACCTCGATATCCCGTCGAGGGTTGTACTCGAGAAGGCGCTTGGCGAATTTGGCGGAACGATCTGCTTTATCAGCCACGACCGGCAGTTCATAAACGGTGTGGCCAACAAGATCCTGGTTGTAAAATCCGGCGGCATCCACCTGTTCCCCGGCAACTACGACGATTACGTGCGCACCTGGAAGAGCCGCCTCGACGATCCGCCTCAAGACAAAGCTGGAAAACAGGGCTCAAACGGTGCAAGATCGCTCACGGCGCAAAAAAGAGCGGAAGCCGAATGGAGAAACGAGCTGTTTCGAGCCAAAAGGCCGGTTCAGGAGAGTATCGAACGTATCGAGCGCGATCTGGACTCCTGCCATGCAGAACTGGAATCGCTAAAAGAGCGACTCGCCGATACCGAGACTTACAGGCAGGGAAAACTGGCCGTGGAGATTCAATCCCAATACAGGGAAACACAGGCCAGGATCGATGAGTTGACCGGCCAATGGGAAGAAAAAATGCTGGAACTCGAGCAGATAGAGGAAGATTTTCAGAAAGAAAAGGGACTGAGGGATTTGACGGCTCAGGGCGGAATTGCGTAAGGCAAAGGATATATTATGGATATTCACCGCCTCATGATTTTCTGTAAGGTGATCGAGCTTCAGAGCTTCACGAAAGCCGGCGAGGCCCTCGGGCTTACCCAGCCGACCGTGAGCGAGCATATCCGGGCGCTGGAGGATTCGCTCGGAGAAAAGCTGGTCGACCGCCTGGGACGCGAAACCCTGCCGACGCCTGCGGGCAAAGTCCTCTACAAATACGCCCGTGAGATGATCCAGCTCAGGGATAAGGCCGTCCAGGCGATCGGCAAATTCAAAGGCGATCTTTCAGGCTCTCTTTATGTTGGGGCGAGCACGATTCCCGGGACCTATATTCTTCCGAGGCTCGTCGGGACTTTTAAGGCCAGCTACCCTTCCATCCAGATTACCGTCAGGATCGGCGGCAGCGGGGAAATCGTCAAGAAAATCCTCGACGGCGGGGTCGAGTTTGGAATAATCGGCGCGAAGTGGGACGAAAAGAAGATCCTGCTCGAGGAGATTTACTCGGATGAGCTTGTACTGGCGGTCTACAAGGGCCATCCGTGGGAAAGCCGCGAAAGCGTGGAACTCGATGAACTTGCGGGGGCGCCCTTCGTGCTTCGAGAAAGGTCTTCCGGGACCCGGATGGTGACCGCCCAAGCGCTCGAGACCGCGGGATTTTCACCCTCGCTTCTAAACGTCGTTGCCGAGATGGGCTCGACCGAAGCGGTAAGAGAGGCGATCAAGGCCCGGATCGGAATATCCATAATTTCCCGGCACGCG
>JAJYTC010000207.1 GCA_021793275.1 Deltaproteobacteria bacterium
TTGTGTTTACCCTCTATACATCACCGGGCAGAGAAAGACCAGACTTTAGTGCACGTAAGCGGTTTTGCTCAGAGAATATCGTTGAACCGAATCACCGTGCTTTGGAGTTTTCTTCTGATGCAAGCGAGCATGGTTTATATTAATATATTCATATACTATTTTGGCCATCAATTCCGGGGCGAACAGGACTGCAACGGCCAGGCGGTGTTCGATCTCCGCCTGGCCGCAACATACCGGCCGCTGGCGCCCATGGTGGCTGGCTAAAAAAGGTGTTGAGTAGGTCCTTAGTTTATACCCTGAGGCCCCGGGCCTGCCCTTCAACCCTGCTTACCGGTCGGAAGGAGGACCTCGGCTTGATCAAGAAGCCTCAGGAACGCCCATGCAGCGGGAGAAAGAGTCCTGCGGTCGAGGTATCCGATTCCGTAATGAATCTGCGGGATCCCTTCGAAAAAGGATCTGTGCCGTTGCAACCGACCCGGGCGACCTGCCTCAAATGGAGTAAATCGGGCGGATCGGCGCAGGGAATTTGCACATCTTCCAAGAGGGGAGTATCATGGCGGACGTCTGGAGTCAGCCTGTGGCTATGCGTGCGTGAAACGGCCGTGGAATCAGGGAGGGTTAAAAAGCATGAAGGCGCTCAATCTTTATTTCTCGGCAACGGGAAACACCGAAAAAATCGCAAAGCAGATCGAAAAGACCCTTCGCGAACAGGGGTTTGAGGTGGACAGCTTCAAAGTCGCAAAAGACGGCGATACCGAGCCCGACATTCTCGCCTATGACCTTGTTTTTGCCGGTTCGGGCGTCTACACCTGGCTTCCGGGTAAGCCCATGATGGAGCTTTATGCGAAACTTCGAGAAAAATACGCTCGCGAAGGCGAAATGAAGCCGGCATCCCCGAGGCGTCAGGGCAGGAAGGCAGTCGTTTACTGCTCGTACGGGGGCGGTCATACGGGGGGAAATGAGGCGGTCCCGGCAGTAAAGTACATGGCGCAGCTCTTCGATCATCTGGGCTATGAAGTGATGGACGAGTGGTACTTTGTTGGCGAGTACCACGGGAAACTCCAGCCCATGTCCGTTAACGGCCGGTTGGGAAATATCGAAGGCAGGCCCAATGAAGCCGATTTGAGGGAAGTTTCCGAAAAAGTGGTCGGAATTCTCAGGGTTTAGGCCGCCAGAGGCAGCGCCGGCAAAAAATTGCGGGAATTATGCGACCTTCGTGCGGAAAATGAAAAAGCATATCCGGGAATACTACGAGCGGCTTTACCGGGGAGGAAGCGGCGGGCCGCGGGCATTGGGCGGCAAGCCGCTTGCTCTCGAACTTGGCTATCCAGCCGGCCTGATCGATTTACTTCCGGGTGAAATGTGGCAGGATTTTTTGCCCTGCGGGAACATACTTTCCCGCATCGATCCGAAGGCCGGCGAGAGGGTCCTGAACCTGGGGTGCGGGGCCGGGGTCGATTCAGTCCTTTTGAAGCTTTCCGCCCGCGCCGAATTCAGGGTGGTCAACCTTGACACTGCCTTGCCTGCGTTGCTAAAGGCCCGAGGATCGGCTCTGCGATTATTTTCGGGACACGGTTTCGAATTCGTATGCGCCGAGGGGGGCTGCCTTCCGTTCTTACCCGGTTCTTTCGAGTGGATAATTCTCAATGGAGTATTCAACCTCTTCCCGGAAAAAAGGGAACTGATCGAAGAAATCAACCGTGTGTTAAAGCCGGGCGGGATTGTTGCAGGCGCCGATCTATGCCGAAGGGTGATTTTACCCGGCTACTTCGCCGCCGAGCCGGACGCATGGGCGTGGTGCATGAGCGGCGCCCTGTCGCGGGAAGAGTTGATCGAAGCATTCGAAGCCGGCGGGTTCTCGAAGCTGGATACGGCTGCCGAAAATATGGACGAATTCTTTGACCGGACGGTTTTTACGTTCCGCAAAAACGGGTCTTTGGAAGGCCGCAAACCGTAGAACCGGCGGGCTTAATCCCTGCCGTTTTCGTCAACCATCGCGATGGCCCCGACGGGGCATTCTTCCGCGCATATGCCGCATCCCTTGCAGAAATCGTAGTCGATCTCGACCGGGATGGTCTTACTGACGATCCCCTCGGGGCAATACATCCAGCAAAGAAAGCAGGACTTTCTTCCCGTTTTGGATGGAATGCATTTCGAGCGGTCTATTTCAGGGCGCGAAGACCTCCAGTCGCCGGTTTTTCCGCCTTCAGCCCTGCACAATTTGGATCTTGCAACCGTAAATGGGTCGCTGTGAGCTTTGCCCAGTCCCATATGTTTTTCCTTTTCTTCGGAAGGGCCGGGGAGGACAGGAATGCGACACGACCTGCCGGCCCGAAAAATCAACTCCGGGAGACAACCGTTCCTTGGGAGGCGAGCCTTGCGCCCAGTACATTTTTCTCGGACGCCTCTCCATTGAAGCGATCTCTTAGCGCCTTTTCCACGCTTTCCATGCTGACGAGTCCCGTAGCGCTGGAGAAACCTCCCAGAATGGCCGTGTTGAACATAACGGTCCCGGAGATGATGAGGCCGGCCTCGGCGGCACAGCGGCTTGCGTCGGTTACCGCAATCCGAAAAGAGGACGGTAAAGCGATCTGATCCGGAGACTTTCTGCTGTTTATAATGACGATCCCGTCCGGTTGCATGCCCGCTGTGACGTCGGCCACGCGCAGAATCGTTTCGTCGAGCACGACCACGACCGAGGGCTTCTGGACGAGCGACACCGTCCTGAGCGGCTCGCGCGCGAACCTGTTTGTGGCGATCACCGGCGCACCTCTTCTTTCCGCTCCGAAAAACGGCGCTGCGGTCACTCCCCTGTATCCGTCATAGAAGGCGGCTTGAGCCAGGATCTCGGCGGCTGTGACCGCACCCTGACCACCCCGACCGTGCCATCTTACCTCGATGTAATTGTTGTTCATACAGCAGCGACCTCATTTTTTTCCGATACTTTTGATTTTGATAGAACCGAATTAATAGCTTTTTAACGATCCCGAGTCAACCTCGTCATGGGCCTTGTTTTGCACCGGGGCCCGTGGGGGCCTTCATTCGCTTTCTTCCGAACTCTTCAATTCGTTTGACTGTACCGCATGCTTGGGGTACACTTCGTCGTGCTATCATAGCCGTTAGGGGTGTTCGGCTGGCGCCGGACTGAGAAAATACCCTTAAATTACCTGATCTGGGTAATACCAGCGTAGGGAAATGGCCTGGGAAAAATCTCCATTGCTTTTCACAAGACCGTTTGCTCTACGTTGGGAGGGCGCGGTCTTTTTATTTTTGCAGGTTAAATGGAGTCAAAATGGAAGAGGCACTGATAATTGCCGGGCGGAGGTTCCGTTCGCGGCTCCTGATGGGGACCGGGAAGTTCTCATCGGCGGAGGTGATGAAAAGGGCGATCGAATCATCGGGTGCGGAAATCGTTACGGTCGCGCTGCGCCGGGTTGAGCTCGAAAACCCCGGGGACAGTATTTTGAACGCCATCGACAGGACAAAATACCTGCTCCTGCCGAATACATCCGGGGCAAGGGACGCCGAGGAGGCGGTGAGGCTGGCGCGCCTGGCGCGCGCAGCCGGATGCGAGCCCTGGATCAAGCTCGAGGTAACCCCGGATCCGCGCTACCTTCTGCCTGACCCGGTTGAAACGCTCAAGGCGGCCGAAATACTGGTCAAGGACGGATTCGTCGTGCTGCCCTACATACAGGCCGATCCGATTCTGGCAAAGCGGTTGGAGGATGCGGGCACGGCGACGGTCATGCCGCTCGGTTCCCCCATCGGGTCGAATCGTGGAATAAAGACCAGGGACGCTATCGAGATCATAATAGAGGGAGCAACCGTTCCGGTGGTCGTGGACGCGGGTCTTGGCGCACCATCCCACGCCGCTGAGGCGCTCGAAATGGGGGCCGATGCCGCGCTGGTAAATACCGCGATAGCGGTGGCGAGGGACCCGGTCGCCATGGCCGCGGCTTTCAAAAAAGGCGTGGAAGCCGGCAGGGAGGCATTTCTGGCGGGTCTGGGCGGCTCTCGCAGGGAGGCCGAAGCATCCAGCCCGCTCACAGGATTTCTGCGATAGCGGCGAGGCGCACGGAGCCGGACGGGCTGCTTGCGGAGTCGCCGCGAACCGGCCTGGCGCCATCTTTTTCAAGGTGTGAATATGAGCTTTTATGACGAGATTAAGCGTACCGGTTGGGCGGAGATAGAGAAAGAAATCAACGGCCGCTCCGACGCCGACGTCCAGGCCGCCCTCGGGGCGGTTCGCCCCGGCGGAGTAGACTTGAACCACTTTATGAGCCTTCTTTCGCCGGCTGCCGATCGTTACCTGGAAGAAACGGCCGGGCACGCGCACCGCATCACGCGCCAGCGGTTCGGCAATACAATCAGCCTCTTTGCGCCGCTCTACGTTTCGAATTTTTGCAACAATAGCTGCGCTTATTGCGGTTTCAATTCGAAAAACCCCGTGAGAAGGCTGGCTCTTACCCCCAAGCAGGCAAGGGCGGAAGGCGAGTTCATTCACAGGATGGGTTTCCGGCATGTGCTGCTGGTCTCAGGCGAGGCCCGGCAAGTGGCGACGCTGGATTACTTCATCGAAATAACCGGGATGCTCAGGCCTCTTTTCTCATCCATCGCGGTTGAAATCTACCCGATGGGCGTCGAGGAATACCGCGCCCTGATCGCCGGCGGGGTTGACGGCCTGACCGTTTTCCAGGAGACTTACAGTGAGCGGGCCTATGAGCGGTTCCACCTCGGAGGCAAGAAACGAGACTTCCAGTGGAGGATCGAGACCCCGGACAGGGGCGGGGAGGCCGGTTTTCGGCGAATCGGCCTGGGAGCGCTCCTTGGTCTTGAAAACTGGCGTGTGGAGGGCTTCTATATGGGCCTGCACGCGAAGCACCTGATGCGAAAATACTGGAAATCGCAGGTTTCGATATCATTTCCGAGGCTAAGGCCCGCTGCGGGATCTTTTGAGGTCCCCCACGAGGTATCGGATAAAGATTTTGTGCAATTGCTCGTCGCCCTGAGGCTATTTTTGCCGGACACCGGTTTTACCCTTTCCACCAGGGAGCCTGCCGAGTTGCGGGACCATCTTATTCCGTTGGGCATTACATCGATGAGCGCCGGGTCGAAGACCGATCCGGGCGGCTACACGCATCCGCAGCCCGAGGGGGCCGAAGCGCAGTTTGAAATCTCCGATGACCGGGACCCCGAAACGGTTGCCGATGTGATCAGGCAAAAGGGGTATGAACCGGTTTGGAAAGATTGGGACGAGGCTCTTTCATGAAAATCAGCATCAACGGCGAAGACTCCGAATATACCGGCGCCCCCGTTCTGGGCGAACTCCTGCGGTTTCTCGGTATCGACCCGAAACAGGTCGCGGTCGAGCGTAACCGGGGGATCGTTCCACGCAAGGAGATGGAATCTCAGTCCGTGGAGGCAGGCGACGAGTTCGAGATAATCAGGCTGGTCGGAGGTGGGTAGTGGGGAGCGGGGAAGTTGCGCAGAACCTGGCCGCAGTCCGTCACCGGATTGCGGCTGCGTGCGCCCGGGGGGGCCGAGACCCCTCTGAAGTAAAGCTCGTGGGCGTGACCAAGACGGTTTCCGTCGACAGGATCCGGGAGGGAATAGAAGCCGGCCTGGAAATTATCGGCGAAAACTACATCCAGGAGGCCAAAAGCAAGCGGGAGCCGCTCGCCGGTCTTCCGGTCCTCTGGCACTATATCGGGCATCTGCAGACAAACAAGGTAAAGACCGCCCTGGAGTGCTGCGACTGGATCGAAACGCTTGATCGCGAGGGGTTGGCAATCGAGCTCAACCGCAGGGCAGGCGAGGCCGGCAGAAAAATGCCCGTGCTTATCCAGGTAAATATAGGGGACGAAGAGACAAAAAGCGGCATAGGGGAGGCTGAACTGCCTTCCTTCCTCAAGTTTTGCTGCGGTTTAGACCGGCTCGATGTTCGCGGGCTGATGGCCCTTCCACCCTTTTTCGATCAGCCGGAGCGCGCACGGCCCTACTTCCGGCGGATGCGCGAACTGCTCGAGATGTTCAGGACCGACGCCCCGGACCCCCGAAAGCTGACCGAGC
>JAJYTC010000038.1 GCA_021793275.1 Deltaproteobacteria bacterium
GAAGAGAGCGAAGAGAGCCCCTTTCTTCCTTGAACATCTCCACCGGTTTCCTTCGTGTTTCCCCATGGATGCGGACATTGGCGATGGTATCGAGCCAATGCCGGGCAACGCCCTCCATGGCCTCGAATCGCGGCAGGTCGAGTCCGGCCAGCAGATTTTTTTTGACATAACCGACCCCGTTTTCCACGCGTCCTTTTTCGTTTCCCTTGCCTTTGCCGCATGGGACTATTTTGAAATCAAAATGATTGGCGAAGTCGAGGTACTTGGGATTAAAGACCGGGGCCTGCCCCACGATCCGCCTCAAGACGGCGCTTTTTAGATTATCGACCATGATCTTTTCGGGAACCGAGCCAAAAGCATCAAAGGCGTTCCGGTGACAGCCGAGCCAATGCTCCATGGTCTGAGATACTGTGAACTCCAGATACATCATTCGGCTGTAGCAAAGGACCATCACGAAGAAGCTGAGCCTTCTGCTGCTTTCTCCCACACTTATTGTGCCGAAAGAGCCCCAATCGACCTGGGCGCATTCGCCGGGCGCAAAAGCCAGTTTTAAAAATGCCGAACCGCGTTTGGGACGTATTTTGTGCACGTAGTCTTTCACAATGGTGTACCCCCCTTCGAAGCCTTCCTCCCGGATTTTCTGCAGGATTTGAGCGGCGCTGTACGGGTGGGCTTCCAACATGCGCACGATAGCGCCCTTGAAGGCATCGAGCTTGCTCGGACGCACAACCGGCGTCCTTTGCCGAAACCGTTTTTCTTGCAACCATTTGGAAACGGTCCTCGAATCAAGACCCAGTTCGTTTGCGATCTGGGTCGCGCTCAAGCCTTTCTGTTCGTGATAGTTCCTGATTTTTGCAAAAAGCTCGTAGTCGATCACGACGTCTCTCCCATCATCTGTTTAAACAGCCGCCCAATTGATACGGGGCCATCCTGCATCCTGCTCGGCCCGGTGCTTCGCGGCTCGTTCTCGAGGCAAGGATCAAGCGATAGCACCTGATAGAGAGGGTCTTCGTAGGCGACCAGGTTTGCCTGGATAAGGTTTAGACGGGCCGCGGACAGAGCTTGCGCATCCATACCGAGCCTGCTCATAAGAGATGCGTCCGAATAGTAGCTAAGGCCTTCCTGGTCCGCCACGGTCACCAAAAACAGATAGAGCGCCGCCGCCGGATGCGAGCAGGATTCAATGTGGCGGTCACGAACCAGACGGTGGTCCACCCAACTGAACTGACTGGGTATGCGGCGCAGGCGCCGGGGGTAGATGGGGTGCTTTTTGATCATTTACGCCTCCTGTGTTTTGAGTTGGACCATTTAAAATGTCGTTTCCCAACCTTTGCAGGCGGCGGATCGTTTTGGCTATGTCATCTTGTAACGGGGAGTCGGTTAGATGGGAGATCAGCCCAATTAAAACAGCAGGTTGCGAGGTGAAGAAATCTTGTAACGCTGAGGCAAAACGCGGCCCGACCTCAACAAATGATGGTCCAACCAACGGAGTTTCCAAGGTTTTTACGGACAAGTCATCTTGTAACGCTTCTTTTTTCTTCCCGCAATGCCTTGGATGATCCTTGCGCCACTGCTGCGCGCGGATCACATTCTCCGGACCACGAAAGTAGGACCGGTTCGACGGCTTGCCGAGCCAACGCTTCTGGCTGGCCGTTTTGCTGGCCTTGCGGCATTCCGGCTTGGAACAGTACTTTTGCCTCTGACGGTTTCGATGGTCCGGGGGGAAGTAATCACCACATGACCGGCATTTGCGCTTTCTGATTCGTTTTCCCATTGACCGCAAGCCTCCGCAGACAATGGAAGAAGAGCAGAAGAAAAAGAATCAAGGAATAAAAGCCAGATAGAAGAAGACGTTATGCGGAATTTTGGGGAAGAAAATACAGGGGGCAGACAACACTTTCAGGCCGCCAGCTTTGGTCCAGTTCCAGATTGCCGGTGACAGCCGCCGATCGGATCGTGCGGGGGGTGGGTAAAAAATCAAGTGGGTGGTTTTTGAAATAATTCTTTCGGGCTCGTGACCGGAAAAGGCATGGACCATGACCCCGTAGGAGACGTCCGGCCTCAGGGTTCTAAAAAATGCTCACCATGTGACTCTAAACACCCCCGCAAAACCTTTTGCTCGATCCGGATAGAGACACGGACTGGTAAGGCTGGAAGGCAAAAGCTACCCCGTCCGGGATGGAGGCGTGATTCATTTCCGGTTTAATATTCAGATCGCTTGCCTTTAACCTCCAGTCCGAGGTAAGATTCTTACCGGTAAGAGTATTACTGAAAGGAGGCCGCCATGCGTGTGACTTCAAAAGGACAGGTGACCATACCTCAGCACATTCGGGAAAAGCTCGGGATAGCGCCGAACAGTGAGGTTGAATTTTTAGAAGAAGGAGACCGTGTCTATCTTCTGAGGAAAAGGACAAGCGGTCGGAATAGCAGGTTCAAGGCGCTTCGCGGGGTCGCTACGGTCAAAATGACAACGGAGGAAATAATGAAATTGACGAGGGGCGGTGAATGAAAGGCCTGCTCGTCGACTCAAATGTGCTCCTCGACGTTTTTGAAGATGATCCCGTATGGGCGCCATGGTCCCAAGAAATGCTCGACCAATTCAGCATAACACACGCCCTCTGCATAAACCCCATTATCTATGCGGAAATATCAGTTGGATTCGAGCGTATCGAACAGTTGGAAGCCGCTATCGACGCCTGCGGGCTCCGCATGCTGGAGGTCCCGAAAGAGGCGCTTTTCCTGGCCGCCAAAGTGTTCGTTGAGGACCGGAGACGAAAAGGAATCAGGCTTTCGCCTCTTCCGGATTTTTTTATCGGTTCTCATGCCGCTGTGGAAAATCTTGAGTTGCTCACAAGAGACGCTTCGAGATTCAAATCGTATTTTCCGTCAGTCAAGCTGATCTCTCCGAGTCTGCAATAGATCAATTATGCCCTCAAAAATTTAAGGCCCTCCTTCCACCTCATGACAGAGGGGGAAGGAGGGCCTTGAGATTACGATATCGCCTACATCACATTTTCCAGGTCTTCCAGCAGGGCTTCGACCTTGACCATTATCTGATCGTCGGTGTAGTTGGCGAGCTTGATGGCCTTTGCCGGGCATTCGGACACGCAGGTGCCGCATCCCTGGCAGAGCGCTTCGTTTATCTGCGAGACGTTATTGACTATCTGCGGCACACCGTAAGGGCAGACGCGAACGCAAACCAGGCAGGCCGCGCACAGTTCCGGATCCACCTTCGCCACTACACCGCCGATGGTCTGGTCGGTTGCGGCAAGAAAAGCCCCGGCGCGCGCTGCTGCCGCCATCGCCTGCGCAATGCTTTCGCTTATAAGTTTGGGGCTGTGGGCGGTTCCACACATAAAAACGCCTTCGGCGGCGAAATCCACCGGTCGAAGCTTCACGTGGGCTTCCATGAAGAAGCCGTCCGGGCTGCTCTGAATTTTGAGCATGGACGCAAGACCCGGGTTTTCGGCAGCAAGAGTCGCCGCGCTCAGCACAACCGCATCCGCCTCAACCTCTACCGGACGGTTCAAGACATGGTCGTTAAAGACCACGCTAAGTCCGGCGCCGTTGGAATTTACCACAGGCTGGTTTTCGAGGTCGTAGCGGGCAAAAAGAATGCCTTCCGACCTCGCCAGGGTGTAGAATTCCTCGAGTTGGCCGTACATCCTCATATCCCGGTAAAGCACCACTATTTGCATGTCGGCATTGAGTTTTTTAAGCTCGCGAGCGTGCTTCACCGCAGTCTGGCAGCAAACGCGGCTGCAGTTGGGGTTATCGGCGTTCCTCGATCCGACGCACTGTATCATTACGACCCGTTTCCACGCAGCGGCTGCGGCGGGGTCTTTCGTCATGAACTCGTCGAGTTGGAGCTGGGTCATGACGCCGGGATTTTCCCCGAAGCCAAATTCCTTTGGCTGATATTCACGGGCGCCGGTGGCCAGAATGGTAACGCCGTGGCTGATCTGCCTGGCGGGCGCATCGCCGGCCTGGACCTCGGTCAAGAAATTGCCCTTGTAGCCGGAAAACCCGGTAATACGGGTATCGGTCAAGATTTCAATCTTGCCGTTGCCCTTTACTTCTTCGATCAAGCCGTCGAAGAACTTCCCTACGTCTTTGCCCTCGATAGTGTGAGCGATCCTGCGGCCAAGGCCTCCGAGTTCCTTTTCTTTTTCCACGATCGCCACATCGAAGCCCTGCCTGGCCAGCCCGAGCGCCGCTGTCATGCCTGCGACCCCGCCGCCGATCACAAGGCCGCTCTGGACGATATCGAGGCGCTTTTCGGCGAGAGGATCGAGCAAAGACGCCCTGGCCACCGCCATGCGGACAAGGTCTTTGGCCTTCTCGGTTGCCGCAACCTTATCGTTACTGTGGCACCATGAATCCTGGTTGCGGATGTTGGCCATTTCGAAAAGATACTTGTTCAGGCCCGCGTTCATCAGCGTCTCCTGAAACAGTCCCTCGTGGGTCCTGGGCGTGCAGGAGGCGACAACGACACGATTGATCCCCTGCTCTTCAATCACCTGGGCCATTTTTACCTGGGTATCCTGAGAGCAGGTGTAGAGGTTTTCTTCGACGTAGACCACGTCGGGAAGAGACTTGGCGTAGTCCCTGACCGCTGGCACATCGACAACGCCGGCTATGTTTATGCCGCACCGGCACACGAACACGCCGACGCGGGGCTTTTCAATGCTTGTGTCCTTTTCGGCCTTTTTTTCCTTCACTTTGGCCACCGACCAGCGTGCTTCGCTCAAAGACGCACTACAGGCGCAGGCGGCAGCCGAGGCCTCCATGACCGATTGAGGAATGTCTTTTGGTCCCTGCATGGTGCCGCAGACATAAAATCCGGGCCTGGAGGTGGAGACGGGAGTAAAGCAGTCCGTATCGGCGAAGCGGTTTTTGTTCAGGTCGATGCCAAGGCGCCGGGCCAGTTCCACGGACTGCTCGCCAACGTCCAAGCCTACCGAAAGCACCACGAGATTAAAGACCTCGCTTTGCATCCGGCCTTCCTGGTCAACGTAAGAGAGCCTGAGGTCGCCGTCGCCGACCGGCTCGATAGTGTGCACGCGGGAGCGAATGAAGCGGACGCCCTGGTCTTGCGCGCGCAGGTAATACTTTTCGAAGTCTTTACCGTAGGTGCGCATATCCATGAAGAAGATAGCGGCATCGAGGCCGTCGTGGGCATGCTCCTTGGAAATAACGGCTTCCTTCAGGGCATACATGCAGCAAACGCCGGAACAGTAGGAGTTGTCGCAGCGGTTCATCTCACGGGACCCCACGCACTGCAGCCACGCGATCTTTTTGGGCTCCGCCAGGTCGTAGGGCCGCATGAGATGGCCGCGAGAAGGCCCGGAGGCGCTCAATATCCGTTCCAATTCAAGGCTTGAGATAACATTGGGGTGTTTTGCATACTCATAGGTATCGAAGCGGGAGGGATCGAAAACCCCGGTTCCCGCCGCAAGCACCACCGCTCCCACCTCAAGCTCGGTAATGCGCGCAGTATCCGAATAAAGCACGGCCCCGGCGAGACAGACCTTCTCGCAAAGGCCGCAGCCGATGCATGTTTCATGGTCGATCGAGAAGACCATCGGCACGGCCTGCGTATACGGAATATAGGCCGCAGCCCTTTGATCGAGGCCGCAGTTATACTCGTTTGCAGCCCTTACGGGGCACGCCTGGGCGCACGCGCCGCAGCCGGTGCATTTGGCCCTGTCGATATAGCGGGGGGATTGGCTCAGTTTTGCGGTGAATCGTCCAGGTTCGCCTTCAACAGATTCGACTCTCGAGTGTGTTACGATGCTGACGTTCAGATGCCGGCCGACCTCGACCAGTTTGGGCGAGATGACTCACATCGCGCAGTCGTTGGTCGGAAAGGTCTTGTCCAATTGGGACATAAGGCCGCCAACCGACGGCGACTGGTCCACAAGGTAGACGTAGTATCCCGCATTGGCCAGATCCAAAGAAGCCTGCATGCCGGAGATACCGGCGCCCACCACCATTACAGCCCCAATATTCCCATTGATGCCAGTATTTGCCATGTCCATTCCTGCCGTCTTTTATTTCAGTGGTTTTGCACGGACCTTAAAGATTGAAATGCTTTATGCACCCGTGCGAATAAACTTCGGAGCGGCGCCTTCGTACCCGTAGAGCTCGGCTGCGCCGATCTTTTCCACATCCACCAACCGTTTTGAAACCTCCTGGACCCCAAGACCGGTCCCGGCGGAAATCTCCCGCACCGATTTCGGCCCGGAGCGCAAGACCTCGAGGATCAGGGCGTTTTCGTACTCAGTTTCGCACACCGACCGCAGGGTCCGCTCGAACACAGCCGAATCGACCTTCTCGTTGTAAACATTGCCGCGCTCGGTGACCTGGCGGTCTATCCCGATAAGCCACCTTACCCGCGGTGACTTGAGAACACTCTCGATGGCCGAGAGCTGCAGGGAGAGTTTCGAGGCGTCAAACGGACCAAGCTTCTCCAGTTCCCCGCTAAGCTCTCTTATGTAGCCGGCAAACAGTTGCCCTTCCGCCGCGCTCACCCATCGGAGCTGAACCCGGCCACGGTCGATTCCGGCCATATCCAGCAGGTTCTCGATTACCCGCATTCTCTTTTGCGTGTACACATTACCTTCCAGGTAATGACAGTCTCCGGGGTGTCAGCCGAAGACGAACACGCCGTCGAACCCGCTCTTAAGCCCTTCAGTAATATAGAGAGGTTCGACCCTGCCCGAGCACATCGTCCGCAGCACCCGGATTGTCGGCGGGTACTGAAAACGGCTTACCCCGGCAAGATCCGCTCCCGCGTACGAGCACCAGTTGCACAAAAAGGCCAGCGCCTTTGGCTCGAAAACATCGCTCATTTTCTGTTCTCCTGCGGCACCCACGAGAATCCTATCGTGTCTGTCGTCCATTGTGAAAAGTTTCCTCTAATCTCTTTTGGCGTTTCCCGCCCCCGGGCACCGAGTGTCCGGGCCACCCCGGGTCTGTCAGGAAATGCCTGTTGGGCTGCGCTGCGCTTAGCCCAACCTACAGCGCTGCGGCGGCTTCTCACCGTTTTGCCCGCGGCTAATTTGCAAGCGGGCATGTTGCCTGCGGCGGCACGCCGCCGCCGGAGCGGATAGCCGCAATGATCTGGCTGTCCCTGAAATGCTTCATATCGATGGCTTTCTGCGGACACGAGGCGGCGCACACTCCACAGCCCTTGCAGGATGCGGAAACGGTTTCCGCGCGGTATCCCTTGCCCGTTACCTCGTGAAGCCTTATGGCGCCGAACGGGCAGTTGGCCTCGCACATGCCGCAGCCTATGCAAAGTTCCTGGTCGACCACCGACACAATGGGTTCGACTTCGACCCAGGGCTTGGAAAGAACGGCTGCAGCGCGCGCGGCGGCAGCCCCGGCCTGGGCGACCGACTCGTCCATGGGCTTGGGATAGTGAGCAAGGCCTGCGACAAAAACGCCGTCTGTGGCAAAATCAACCGGGCGAAGCTTCATGTGGGCTTCCAGGAAAAACCCGTCCTGGTTTAGAGGCACCTTGAAAAACCTCGCCAACGCATCAAGCCCTTTCGGCACTATGGCCGAGGCCAAATTGAGGTAATCAACCGTTAGTTCTACGGGCATTCCCAAAACGTGGTCTCTAACCCTAATTTTGAGCTTTTCTTTTCCATCGACGGCGACCTTGCTCACGACAGGCTTTTCGTCGGGATTATACCTGATGAAAAGCACCCCGAGCTTTCTTGCCTGCGTGTAGAGTTCTTCCCTGGGACCGTATGCGCGAATGTCCCGATAGAGCACAGACACGTTAAGGTCCGGTTTCTTTTGCTTGAGATCTATCGCCTGCTTTATGGACGACGTGCAGCATATCTTCGAGCAGTAAGGGCGCTCGGGTTCTCTTGAACCCACACACTGAATGAAGGCCACACCCTGTGCGGAGTCGAGCAGTTCGGGGTCGTCTCGGAAGAGCTTTTCCAGTTCGTGCCAGCGGGTTACCCGGTCGGTTTGGCCGAAGAGGTATTCACTTGGCGTAGAGGCTTCGGCCCCCGTTGCAAGTATTACGACGCCGTGCCGTATTTCCCTGTCCCGGCCGCCTGAGCGCACAATGCTGGTGAACTGGCCGACAAATCCCCCGGCCTCAACCAGTTCGGCCCCCATCAGCACCTCGATATTGGCATCGCCAAGCACCTTCGCTTTCAGCTCTTCGACATATGCGACAACGTCTTCGCCCTTCCAGGTCTTTCCAACGTCGGGGGCGTGTCCGCCAAGCTCCTGCTTTTTCTCGATAAGGAAGGTCTTAAAGCCCTGCGCCGACAAGTTGAGCGCCGCGTTCATGCCGGCCACCCCGCCTCCGATCACCAGCGCCGACTGGATGAGCGGGGCCTGGAGCTTTTCTATGGGCTCGAGCAGGGCCGCTTTGGCCACAGCCATTCTCACAAGGTCTTTGGCCTTGGCGGTCGCTTTTTCCGGCTCGGCCTGGTGCACCCAGGAATCCTGGTCGCGGATATTTGCAAATTCGAACAGATACGGGTTAAGACCCGCCTCCCGGATGGTTTCCTGGAAAAGGGGCTCATGGGTCCTTGGCGTGCAGGCCGCAACCACGATCCTGTTCAGCCTGTGTTCCTTTATGGCTTCTATGATGAGTTTCTGTGTGTCCTGGCTGCAGGTGAACATGTTTTCCGCGACATACGCCACGTTGGGAAGGCCCCCGGCATAATCGCGGACCGCCGGAACATCCACTACGCTTGCTATATTTACTCCGCAGCGGCATACGAAAACACCGATTCGAGGCTCGCCGTGAACGCTCGGGTCTTCGGGCGGATAGGTCTTCGAGCGGGTAAGGGAATTGCGCGCCCCCGAGAGCAGGGCGGCCGAGGCCGCCGAGGCAGCCGAAGCCTCCATTACCGAAGAGGGGATGTCTTTAGGAGCGCTGAAGGCACCGCAGACAAAAACTCCGGGGCGGGTGGCGGCAATGGGCGAAAAGCTGCTCAAACGGGCAAATCCTCCCGAATCGAGCTCGATGCCGATTCTATCGGCCAGCGCCCTGGATTTGTCGGAAACCTCAAGCCCGATTGACAGAACCACCATGTCGAAGATTTCAGCCTGCATCGTCCCGGCCTCGTCGACATACTCGATCCTGAGGTCATCGGAACCGGGCGCCGCCTGCGCTATCGTGTGGACCCGGGAGCGGATGAACCGGACCCCGGCCTCTTCCCTGGCACGGTCGTAATAGCGCTCGAAATCTTTCCCGTAAGTGCGCATATCCATGAAGAAAATTGCGGTATCCAGCCCCTCTTTCGCATGCTCCTTCGCGATTACCGCCTCTTTTATGGCGTACATGCAACAGACGCCCGAACAATACCCATGGGCGTACTGATGGGAATCGCGGGAGCCAACGCACTGGAGCCAGGCGATTTTTTTCGGCACTTTCCTGTCCGAGGGCCGCTCCAGATGCCCTTCGAAGGGGCCCGAGGCGCTTAAGATCCGCTCGAATTCGAGGCTCGTGACAACGTTGGGGTATTTGCCGTAACCGTATGTGTCGAACGGGGCGGGATCGAAGGACTTAAACCCGGGGGCCAGAACCACCGAGCCCACTTCGATCCGGTGCACCTTTTCCTTCTGGTTGAAATCTATAGCCCCGGTGGGACAGAACTTCTCGCAGGCCCTGCATTTGCCGTTCTTAAAAAAGATGCAGTTCTCATCGTCGATAAGGTATTTGAGGGGGACCGCCTGGGGATACTTCACATAGGCGGCCTTGCGAAAGGCGAGTCCCTCGTTGAAGGAATCCTTGACCTTTTTCGGGCACTTTTCCGCGCAAATGCCGCATGCCACGCATTTTTCAGCATCCACAAAACGCGGCTTCTCCCGGACGCTCACCACGAAACTGCCGGCCTCGCCTTCCACCTTCTCCACCTCGGACATCGTCATCAGCCTGATATTGAGGTGGCGACCGCACTCGACCAGCTTTGGTGAAAGAATGCACATGGAGCAGTCATTGGTGGGAAAAGTTTTGTCCAGTTGAGCCATAACGCCGCCGATAGTTGAGGAACTCTCGACGACATAGACGAAGAACCCTGATTCGGCGAGGTCGAGGGCGGCCTGAGTGCCCGCTATGCCCCCTCCAACGACCATGACCGCGCCCGTAGACGACTTTACCTGACTGTTTTCATTCATCTCGATTCGCTTCCCGGGAAACCATTAAGATCAGACCATGAACATGCTGCTCGATCCCTCAGTCCGGCACTGCGTCAATCATGAATTCGAATTTTGCTCTATGCTCCTTTTTGAGGGAATCGCGGCGTGATCGGATTTTTGCCTGCCGTCTGCTCGATCGCCATGGACTGCGCCGAGCCGGCATTATACAATTGGAGCCAAGTCTACCACTAAACCGGGGCATGGGCAAGCCATAAGGGTAACACATGTTAAAAATTTAACATTGTGTTAAGGCAGAACGGGGCCCCGGGAAACGAAACGTTTAACGGCGGCATTCAATTGATTTTAATCCATTTTTCATGAGGAGATGATTATGGGTACAAAAAAGATCCTGATGCTCGTCGGAGACTACGTGGAAGATTATGAGGTCATGGTGCCCTTTCAGGCGCTGCAGATGGTCGGGCACACGGTCCACGCCGTATGCGCAGGCAAAAAATCGGGAGATCAGGTCAGAACTGCGGTGCATGACTTCGAAGGCGATCAGACTTACAGCGAAAAAAGAGGGCACAACTTCACGCTCAACGCGAGCTTTGACGATGTTAAGCCCGAAGGATACGACGCGCTGGTCATCCCCGGCGGCAGGGCCCCCGAGTACATCCGACTCAATGAAAAAGTCTTGAGCGTAGTGCGGCACTTCGCCGAGGCGGGAAAGCCCATCGCAGCCATTTGCCACGGGGCGCAACTGCTTGCCGCCGCCGGGGTTCTGGAAGGGAAGAGCTGCAGCGCTTACCCCGCGGTCGGTCCCGACGTCAACCGAGCGGGCGGGAAATATGTCGATATACCAGTCGATCGGGCGCACGTGGACGGGAAGCTCGTATCGGCCCCTGCATGGCCTGCGCATCCCGACTGGCTGGCGAAATTCCTCGAGGTTTTGGGGACCAGAATAACTCTATGATCGATGTCGGGAGGCACGAATTTCGGCGCAGGCGCCAGGCCGCCGGGCGTCTGCGCCATCAAGCCTTTCTGAGAACGACCAGGGTGACTTCTCCCTTCGAGTTAAACCTTACCGGGACGCCGGAGACCCCTACCCCGGCGCTTGTGTAGCCCCACATGCCCCTATAGTTCCACACGCCCTGGCAAAATGCCCGTGGGGCCCTACTGTGCGTAAATATGGGGCCGATCGGCGGGATCAATATCTGGCCGCCGTGGGTGTGGCCGCACAAAAAAAGATTGGGCCTGTACCTGAACGCTTCTTTAAAGACTTCGTTCGAATGCGATACGAAGATCGAGAATGTATCCAGAGGCAAATCGCTGAATGCCGCCTCGAGATCGTGGGCCTTAAAATAGTGGCAGTCGTCGGCCCCGACGATCCATATGCACTCGCCGTCCCGTTCGACCGGGAAAGAATCGTTTACAAGAAAAGTTACCCCAAGATCCTTCAAGGACTCCAGGATTTCGGGGCAGTCGTGATTTCCGAGAACCCCCAGAACGCCGTCCCCGGCCAAAATCTCGGGCAGCAGAACACGCATCTGCCCGAGTGCGGGAGTGAACGAGCCGTAAGCCTCCATCCTCAGATCGCCTCCAAGGATGCAAAGGTCGGCGGGAGTCTGGCGGATTATTTCAACGGTCCTTTCAGTCAAACCCGGCAGAGCGTCGAGATGCAGATCGGATAGGAAGAGAATCCTGTAGCCGTCAAAAGCGGCAGGCAGATCGTGGAAGTGGAACGAAACCTCCCGTTTTTCGACAACCAGGGCATTTTGTTTACCGCGTTCATAAACGCCGATGGTCTTCAGAACCGATTTCATAAATACGTGATAATAAACGGCATCTTCAAAATTCAAAATTTGGCTGAAAGGCTTGGCCGTTATTTTGCAAGAGACCAGTTCACGAACTCTTGTCAGCGCCCGGATCTTGCGGGGATAGGATTCGAAGGGCTTCCTCAGAAGGACCCTGTAGAGAAAAATCGAACCCAGGTAGGCGCCGGTTCCGAAAACTATACCGAACAGGAAAACGTATCCGATCCTCAGGCCGTAATAGGGAGCAATGATGCAAAAGGGCGCCAGGCCCTCGGGGATTTGATCCAATCCCGGAACGGCATCGCCGCTGGTAAAGGAAAGGCGCCTTTTGAGAAAGCTTGAAAACAGATCTCCAAGCATGCTCAGGCTCCCGGCGCTCAGGCAGAGCCAGAAAGGAAATCCCAAAAGGGGACCGATCGATCCCGCGGTGATTATGCCCGCCAGGACCCCTCTTGTGGTTTTGTGTCTTCCCAACAGCGGCCTGCCGTCACGCCACAAGAGGCCGCCGTCGAGGGGCCGGTTGTATCTCGACTCAAAAACCACCGCAATGACAGGCGGAGCGAAGTTGACGAGCCACAGCAAAATCAGCAGTCTGAGGAAAAGCTCCATTTCAGGGATCCCGGCAAATCGATTATATGTTTCATGAACAAGCCCGGCAACCGCAACGACAGGGGTTTCGGCACGGCTGCAGACGCCCGCTTTCCGATGGCTGCAAACTAACCGCCGGCCGCTGCCAGATTGCTCTTGACGCGTTCTGCGACAGGGTAGCTCAGCATCATGGCCAGAACGAACCCCGTGACGGGAAGCGCCCATATGCATTTCATGGCCAGCGGGACCCCGAAATGATCGGCGACAACGCCAAGGAGGGTAACACCGATCCCCCCTGCCCCGATCGCGAACCCCGACATGAAGCCCGATGCGACTCCCGTGCTATGAGGGAAAAGGTTCTGCCCCATGACAATAGTAATGGGAAAAGTGGAAACAAGCATAAGCCCGAACAAAGTGATAATTGCAAAAAGGACCGGCCCGTGGGTCCACAGGACCAGGGGGAAGAGCAACGCGTCGCTCAGCATTGAAAACCTCAGCCAGAAACGGTGCCCGAACCTGTCGGCCAGAGGAGAACCCACGAGGGTCCCTGCCGCGCCGCCGAGCAGAAAAAGGCTGACCAGTTTTCCGGCAAAGATCGGGTTGCCCCTGAGGTAATTGATATAGTAAAAGGGAACGTAAGTGATCACGCAGTACAACGTCCATGTCCTGAGAATAATAACGCATATTATGACAATGAGCGCCCGGTGAGCCGCTTTGGGCCCGCCCGTCGCGGCTTTCGCGGCCGGAGGCGGCGCGAACGGAGGCACGGCGACGGTGCGGCGAAAAACGAGCACTGAGGTAACGAAAAGGATGGTGAGCGAAGCCATCCACCACAGAGATGAAAAGCCTCTGTAATGAATGACGGAAAGAGCGAGGATAGGCCCCAGAGCCATTCCGGCATTTCCGCCGACAGAGAAAACCGACATTCCGGTCGCCATTTTTTCGCCGGTAAAAAAACGCGCGGTTTTGAACGCCGCCGGATGGAAAGCGGCGATGCCCATGCCGCTGACGGCTGCCAGGAGCACAACCATAAGATAGTTTCGAGCCAGCGGCAGGGTGCAAAAACCCGCCCCGGCCAGGAAGGCCCCGAGGGGAAGCAGAATATAAGTGTCTTTCCTGTCGGCGAGCCTGCCGAAAAGGGGCTGAATTACCGAAGAGGAAATATTGGCGACAATGAGAATCATGCCGGCCATAGTATAAGAGAGGCTCAGATTGTCCTTGAGAAAAGGAAGGATGGCGGGAAGAGCGCCTTGAAAGGTGTCTACGGCCACATGCCCGCAGGAAAGGAGCAGGAGGGCCTTGAAATTGAATTTGCGCATTCAGGGTCCTTGTCTGAAATTTTGCCCGAAGGTCAGAGCCGAGAACTTAATCCTTTTTTCTCAAAATGAGAACCGGATAACAACGGCATTGGAAAAAGATTTTCTAAAAATTCACTCAGCGGTCCTGATCTGCGCGATTGCGCTCTTTGCGTTTTTTTGGGCCGCCCCTTACAGGAAGACCCGCACCCGCAAGCGTGACATTGCGCCGGCAGTAGCCGTGCAGGTAAAAGGAGATGTCACAGAATCCGGAATCTACATAGTGGATGGCTCTGCGGCCACTGTTGCCGCGCTGGCCGCCAAGGCAGGCGCTCGCCACAAAATCCCCGAGGCTGTCGCGCACATGAAGCTCATCTCAGGACAGTCCCTGGAGATAGTTCGCGGAAAAAGCGGCGAGGCGATAAAGCTCGGGCGCATGCCGGGCGCAGCCCTGCTCGCCTGCGGACTAAAACTCGATATTAATTCGGCGCCCCTCGACGATCTTCTTCTGGTTCCTCACCTGCGCCCAGGGATTGCGGCGGCGATAGTCAAGAGGCGAAGCCGAAGATCATGGGCAAATGTGAACGATCTGCTTGAAATCCGGGGAGTCGGCCCCAAGACAATCCAAAGGCTTCGCGACTATCTGGAGGTATCAGGCGGGGAGGCGCCAGCGTCTCACAGGTAATAGCTTTGTTTCCTTTTCTTCCGCGACCTGGTCGAAGCCCATCCCAAAAACCAGCCCAAAAGCAGGACGAATCCTCCTGCCAGAAACCATTGGATATTTTGGTAGAGCTTGAGCGCTTTGTTTTCCCGGACCAGGGTCTGCATGGTTTTCCGAATCCTCTCAAGGCCGGTTTTTGCCGAGCCTTTTTTGAGACCCTGGTAAGCTGCCTGGAGTGTACTCAGTTTGGCCGTCAGCTCTTTTACCTTTTGCGACAACCCGGAACTCTCATTTTCGAGTTGGGCGACCCGGGCTTTGAGCGCCTCATTTTTCGCACTCAAAGCCTTGGCCGTAGACGAATCGGGAGCGACGGCGCTCAGGTATTTCGATATAATCCACCCTTCCTTTACTTTGCCGTCCGGGGTCTTATAAAACACTTGGGTGTATGTGCGATCGTTTGCGCGTTCGACGGTGGACGAGGGGGGTATCATAATGAGGGTTTTGGCCATCTTTGAGGGCGAGACCAGGAGGGGAAGCGGCTGGGTGTTAACCGTATAGGCTTTTACAGCCGGCGCGGCGCCTGCCGGCGCCATAAAAGAAAGGGAAAGCGCCACCGCCAAAAAGAATGAGAATCTACTCATATCCATTTGTCCCGCAACCTGATAATTATATGCAAGTTCGCAAGGTATAACCGTGGGAGGCATTATAGGTTCGTCTCCTGCGAACGGCAAGGAAAAACCCTGCGGGGGCAGTATCAACACTTTTTTGCTCGAAAGGTTCGACATCATGCCTATGTCCTTCGAATTGATAGACACACATGCACACCTGGATTTTCCTGAATTTGCAGACCAGATCGGGTCCATCATCGATCGGGCGCTGCAAGCCGGCGTAAGCCAAATCGTGACGATAGGCATCGATATAAAGACGAGCCGCAAAGCTGCCCGGATAGCCGAAAGCAACGAGCGGATTTACGCATCGGCGGGGATCCATCCGCATGGCGCCTTTAATTTAAAGGAGCAAGACCTGCGGGACCTCGAGGAAATCGCCTCAGGGAAAAAGGTTGTCGCCTTAGGTGAAATCGGCCTTGACTATTACCACGACAGGCAGCCTCGAGCAGTCCAAAGGGAGTGCTTCAAACTCCAGATGGAAACGGCCGTGAAGATCGCAAGACCGGTGATTTTTCATATCCGCAACGCGTGGGAGGATTTTTTCCAGCTCGCCGGCGAATTCGCACCCTCCCTGCGCCCTTCGGTTATGCACTGCTTTTCCGGAGACTGGGCAACTGCGCGCAGGTGCCTGGACATGGGATTTTATCTGTCCATGCCCGGAGTAGTCACATTCCCCAAAGCCGAATCGCTCCAGGAGGTGGCAAAGCGCGCCCCGTTGGACAGACTGCTCGTGGAGACCGACTGTCCTTTCCTGACCCCTGTTCCTTACCGGGGCAAAACAAACGAACCCGCCTTCGTGCTCCATACGGCCCGAAAAGTCGCCGAATGCCGAAAAGAACCCCTGGAAAAAGTGGCTGCCCATACCACGGAAAATGCGCGCACTGTCTTCGGCATACAGGCGCCTATAAAAGCATGAAAAGCGCAAAAAGAACTCTTTTTGTCTTTTTGATCATTTTTCTTTGTATCGGCGCCGACCAGCTTACAAAAAAGATAGTCAGATCGGATCTGCCAAGAACAAGACCCATAGTGCTGGTTAAAGGGTTGCTCAAGCTTGACTACGCTGACAATAGAGGCGGGGTTTTCGTCTTTGAGATACTTCTGCCCCAAAAATGGCGTGGGAAAACAGTGACTGCGGCAGCGGCCCTATTGCTAGGCCTGATCATTCTATTGCTTACGATTTCGGGCAGACTTCCATTCCTCTGCCTGCTTGGTATATCTCTGTTCTGCGGGGGAAGTCTTTCCAACCTTATTGATCGAATCGCATTGGGAAAAGTCATCGATTTTGTCAATTTCAGCGCGGCCGGATTTGAACCCTACATTTTCAACCTAGCCGACGTGGCTATAGCAACAGGGATAACACTTGCTATGTTGGGCGCGGTAATACAAGTTGTAAGAATCGTATTGCGTTAGCCGGAATTCATATTTATAATGAATGCATCCACGATTGTTCGAGTTTAGTAGAATCCAATAAACTCGGTCCATTATGCACACAAATTAACTCCACGATGGAGGGCTGTTTCAATGGGAAGGAAAATTATCGAGATCGCATCAGAGATAGTACAGACGCAGGTTTCTTTAGCTCCTATGTCGGCTTCTGAAATCACGTCTTCGCTCCGGCAAGTCTTTGGGACTCTACTGGAGTTGCAAAAAGCAGAATCCGGCGAAATTGATCTGCTTCAGGTGCAAGAAGCGCCCGCAACGCAGGAAAAACCTTCTGGACCAATCTCTGCGGAGAGTTCCATTCAGAATGACAAGGTGATCTGCCTGGAATGCGGCGCGGAAATGAAGCAATTGACGCAAAAACATCTGATCTCCCACGGCATCACTTCAAAAGAGTATAAGAAAAAATATGGTTTCCCGATGCGAACTCCTTTGGCTGCCAAAGCCTTGACCAAGGCGCGAAGCAAGGCGGCAAAAAAAAGAGGGTTGCCCGCAAACCTGGTTAAGGCCATAGAAGCAAGAAGACAGAGCAAGGTGGAAAGCGTCGCGCCGGTGGAAGAAAAGATGCAGCCCTTAGTCAAAAGGCGCCGCAAGCCGGCCGGTGAATGATGGTTTACGCAAAGGGCTAAGCCCGACAGGCGCCGAACCGGGCTTAGCCTCCCGGCTGGATAACGAAGGCTTCATTGCATATCATCAGGTAGTTGCGCGCATGCAGGCGCGGCGCCCGGCGAGGCGACGCCACAATGTAAGTCCCCAGCGCACGAGCAGATCGACGATCACCCCGACTGAGACGCCGGCAACTATATCGCTGAAAAAGTGGTACTGGGTTATCATTAAAGCCAGCGCAAGGGCAAGGAGCAGCGCGAAGCAAAGGAAACGGAGCCGGGGGAAATAGCGGCTGATTCCAATCATCAACACGGTGAAAACCGCCATATGCCCCGACGGAAAACCTGAAAAAGCCCCTCCGCCGTGAAACCAGTGGAAGCTGAGTCCACCGGAATGCAGGAGCCAGGCGCGCGCATCTATTCTACCGAACAGGTCTTTCAAAACCGCTTTAAAAAGGAAGGCCATGGGCAGCGCCAAGCCGACGTACTCCAGAAAGTCCGCATATCGCAGCCAGGCCGGTTTTCTCAACAGGTACAACCGTCCCGCCCAGCTCACCAAAGTCATGACGCATACCAGTAAAAGCAAAGAGTCCGGTATGTTGGATATGGGCCTGGAGAGAAGAAAGCCGTCGCCGACCTCTTCCGAAATGAACCTGGCAAGCCTTATATCGAGGTAAAGATAGCCGGATACGATCAAGACGGCAAAAATCGCAAAGAGCCCCGCAATCTCTTTGGATTTGCCGTCGAATCTAATCCGACGTCCTTCAAAGTGCATCCCATCCTCCGGTGCTCTGGTTTGAAAAGTTCTTGTTGGGCTGCGCTGCGCTTAACCCAACGGGTCGCTTTCTCCACGCCGCGCGTTTTTCACAAATCATGTCGCACATCCTGCGGCACATAAGGATAACTTCTTTTGTGGTCGGTGTCAAAAAAGGGGCAGGGACAAAAGTGGTCAGGGCAATAGGATTATGAATAAGCCTGATGCGAAAAGCGTCCTTGTCGGTCTTGCAAAAGCCGTCGGGTCCGGATGGATATTTTATCTATGAATTTCAATACTTATAAAAAAACTATTTATTATCTTCCGCATTTTCAATATTTGAATTGAAAAGCAGCTTTCCTTGCTGTCGTCCGGATGCGCTATTGCCGGAAAATCCTGAAAGGTGTGCCAAGAGAAAGGAAGCTTGATGACCCCCAAGAACCTGACGGTCTCCAAGGTGCTTTTTAAACCCGCAGCTCATACGTGGGACCTTCACACGATACAGTCTCTTATTGACTGGATACGCTCCCTGCCGTTGCAGCTCCCCAAAACGTTAAAAATGATAGAGGGAGAGGGGCGCCTGCTCGGTGAGATGGGCACCATTCTTCTGCTGATCTTCCTTGTCGCCGTGCTCTACAGCGTGGTGTGGCGCAAGCAGATTTTGCAAGCATTGGAAAAGGAATTGCAGCCCCTGCTCAAAAGGGCCCCGGCGGAAACCTATCCGCGACTGCTCGCACTACTGAGAGTGCTGATCTCGCCTTTGCTTCCTCTGCTGTTCCTGGGTCTGTTCCTTTTGATACAGAGCTTTGTCCATTATGAATCCGCCTGGTTTTCGCTCATCACCAAGCTTTTGGCGTTATGGGCCGGGGAGGCGCTGATCCTGGGGTTTCTGCGCGAATACCTCACCGACGGCCTGTTGCCTTACTGTCCTGTGCAAGGAAAGACTCTTCTGAGATCCATAAGCCTCGTTCTGGTATATATCGGAGCCTGCCTGGTGGTTGTATGGGTTGTGGAAGCGAGCCGTGCTCCCCGGGATGTCCAGGCGCTTCTGCGATCTGCTTTTTCCCTTACCGCCGTTTGTTTCATATCTTTGCTTTTTTTTAGGAAACAGGCGTTTCTTTCGCTTCTGCCCCATCTTCCCTACAGGGGCTACGAGGCTTTTACCCGGTTCCTGGAGCGGACCTATCCGGGGCTTGCCCTGCTTACGTTCACCACGGGACTGCTCTGGGCGCTCGGTAACACACGCCTTTCCGCCGCGATCCTTATCAGGACATGGGGTGTGGCTGCGGCTTATGTCGCTATCATGCTGGCATACCATTTCGTGTTCGAACGCCTTCAAAGGTGGTCGAAAAAGAAGTTCCACGCGGACGATGAGGCGGCGCAATTTTTTATCAAGAGCGCGAAGGCTGTCCTAAAATACGGAACATTCGTGGTCGCCGCCCTTTTAATCCTTGATTTGCTTGGTCTGCTGTCGCCATTGCATTACGTCGCGTCTTTACCGATTCTGACGATAATGAGTACGCCTATTTCTGTCATGGCCCTGATCGAGGCAGGAATAACATTATTCGCCTTTATATATGTGTCGAAACTGCTCCAGGTTTACCTCGACTACAAAGTATACCCTTCAATGGGCGTCGATACCGGCCTGGCATACGCAATCAATACTTTTATCAGATATCTTCTCCTGGTAGCAGGCGGTTCGTTCGCCTTACGGATTGCAGGACTCGATCTGCGCGTTCTCATGGTCTTTGCCGGCGGCCTTGGTATCGGTGCAGGCCTGGGGCTGCAGAATATCGCGAGCAATATCGTGAGCGGATTTATCCTGGTATTCGGGCGCAAGCTTCGCAAGGGCGATTGGATCAGGGTCGAGGACAAGCTGGGCAGGGTCACCCATATCTATTTGAGAGCGACCAAGGTGTGGACCCGCGACAATATTGAATTCATCGTGCCCAACAGCGATCTGGTCTCAAAACAGATCGTCAACTACACTTTGACCTCGCCGATCATAAGGCTCCATATTCCCGTAGGGGTCTCCTACGACGCGGCGCCGGCTCAAGTGCGTAAAATCCTGATGGAATGCGCGGAAAAACACCCGATTGTCACCCAATTCAGAAAACCGGAGGTAAGGATTGTCCAGTTCGGGGACAATTCGGTCAATTATGCGCTTCTGGTCTGGGTAGACATAAGCCAGGTTGCCGAAGGAGACATTCGAAGCCGGCTTTATTACACCATATTCGATGCGCTTGGCGAAGTGGGCATAAAGCTTCCCTATCCTCAGCGCGACATACACTTCGATGCGCCTGCAGTTTTGCAGGCTGTCTTGAGCGCCGAAGACAAAGGCGAGCCGGGCTCTGGCCGATAGCTCCGGTTAAAATCTATTGAAGCCGGGGATAATCTTACTTATAATTGCCCCGCGATTTCGGCGAGCGGCAATTTTGTTGATCAATTGCGGCCCTTCGGGAGGCTCTTTTGTAATCCGGCTTCGGTTAATGCTTCAGGGAGTTTTGCCTTCAGGGAAGACTCCCTTTTTTCTTGGACATGGGATGGTAGCGCCAATGCGTTGTTCAGCCGGCAAAAAGACACTTTTGTCCTGCTTTTTGGTTTTAGTTTTTTGGGGAGGCGTTGCATCTTTCGCATCCATTGCCCGGTCGAAGGAAAACGAGCACGGAGCGCAGGCATCCAAGACCGCAACTGTCCAACATGCGCCCTCCGCCCCTCAGGCTCAGCCTAAAGCCCTGCCGATCCAGCCGGACGAGCGAACGGCCCTTGTCATCGGCAATGCAAACTATGCTTCAGGACCTTTGCGAAATCCGGTAAACGACGCCGAAGCCATGGCAAAAACCCTCAGAACTCTTTCCTTCGACGTTACCCTCGCAGAGAACCTGGACCAGAAGCAGATGAACCGAGAAATCGAAGCTTTTGGCGCAAAACTGAGGAAGCGAGGGGGCGTGGGGCTTTTCTATTTCGCCGGACACGGAGTGCAGTTGAACGGACACAACTACCTCATTCCCGTGGACGCCTCCATTCAGAACGAAAGCCAGGTCGTATACCAGGCGGTGGATATGGGTGAAATGCTCTCTCAGATGGCCTGGGCCCGAAACCGCATGAATATAGTTATAATGGATGCCTGCCGGGACAACCCTTTTGCCCAAAGTTTTCGTTCCCTCTCGCTCGGACTGGCCTCGGTGGTTGCTCCCGCCGGCACGCTGATCGCCTATTCAACGGCGCCCGGCAGCGTAGCCAATGACGGGACGGGAAAAGACAGCATATATACGGGCGCACTCATAAGGGCCATGGTCCAGCCCGGACTGCAGATAGAAGACGTGTTCAAGCGCGTGCGCCTGGCGGTCAGTGAGGCAACGGGGGGCAAACAGGTGCCCTGGGAATCCTCCTCCCTGATAGGCGACTTTTATTTTGTTCCTCTAAAGCATCAGCCGACACGCACAGTTTCCGTGCAGCCGCAGGCCGGCCCTCCTGCGCCCAAAGCAAGGCCTCCTGCCGCGCAGTCCGCCTCGCGGGGCGAAACCCCCACGACCATTCTCCAAACCTGGAAGGAGCCGGTTACGGGGCTCGAATTCGTTTGGATTCCTCCCGGATGCTTCCTGATGGGCAGCCCTCAAGGTGAAAAAGGCCGTTCGGAAGACGAAGGACCGGTGCACCAGGTTTGCGTCGATGGATTCTGGATGAGCAGGACGGATGTGACCAATGCGCAATTCAGGCTTTTCCAGAAAGATCATAACAGCGGGCAGTACCACGGCTATTCACTCAATGGCAACGATCAGCCGGCGGTAGAGGTGAGTTGGCATGACGCCAACAATTTTTGCCAGTGGCTCACCGGGCAGAATGGCGGACAGTACCATTTCCGGCTGCCAACCGAAGCGGAGTGGGAATATGCCTCCCGGGCGGGTACCGAAACCTCCCGCTATTGGGGTGATGACAGCGCGAAGGCCTGTGTTCACGAAAACGTGGCCGATTACACGGCCCAAAGGCTGTTGGGCCTCAAATCGATTCACCAATGCGACGACGGTTACGCCACGACCGCCCCGGTCGGTTCTTTCCGGCCAAATCCTTTCGGCCTCTACGATATGCTGGGAAACGTCAAGCAATGGTGCGACGACGTCTATAGCGTGGACGCGTACGTAGAGCTTCCTCAAAACAACCCTGAATATATCGACGAAAGCAAGGGACAGAGCCGGGTGATTCGAGGCGCGAGCTGGCACGCCGCTCCGGACGACGCCCGCTGCGCCAAGCGTAGAAGCGGCCTCCCCGACACCAGGAGCGACGATATCGGGTTCCGGATAGTGCGTTCTCCTTAGTTGCTGAAGACAAAAGGGGCATCGGATGAAATTCAAAAAAAGTGTGAGTGCGTTGGTGTTTTTGGGGCTGTTTTTTTTCCAGCCTGCATTTGAATCCGGCCACGTTTGCCGTATGCTCCGGGCGGTTGCCGACTCTTCCGGGCCGGCGGAGCCTTGCGTCCCGTCGCTTTATCCCGACGTGGACTTTCGATGGGCCTTTGCGGCCAGGTCCATCCAGGATGGAAAGCGCGTCACCAGGCCTGTTACTGAGGACATGGTCCTCAAATCCGGAGATCGGCTCAAGATGATGGTCGAGCTGGAGAAAAGATGTTACGTATATCTGTTTCACGAGGACAGGCGCACCGGCATCAAACTTCTTTTCCCCTACACCCTGCAGCAGTTCACCAAATATTACCGCCCCGGCCGCAAATACTACATTCCCCGGGCGGACGGCTGGTTCAAACTGGACAATAACCCCGGCAAGGAAAAGTTCTACCTGATAGCATCCGCAAGACGCCTTAAGGGGTTGGAAAAAGCGTATTTAGAGTATGCGTCCGCGCAAGGGGATGCGAAGATAGAGCAGGGGAAGGCGCTTTTGGAAAGGATAGAGGATTTGTGCAGGGAACGCCGCATGCTGTGTACGCCGGCCGAGCGGCCGGTTACCATCGGGGGCGCCCTCAGAAGCGTCAAAAAGGTCCGGCACACCAAGCGGCTGGATATTGCGGGTTTTGCCGACGAGATCGTCTCAGAAGGTTTCACGGCCAGGACTTACACGATTGAGCACGAATAGCCCGGGGCGGAGGCGGACATACCTGGTTGCGGCAATCGCCTCATTCTGCGTTGTCCAACTGATTTGCCAGTTTTCCGGGAGACTTTTCAAGACCTGGAATTCACAGATCTTTGACAGGTTCTTCATGCTGCGATCTTCGATTGCGGCCCTCAGGCCCGCATACGACGGCGCCGTAGTCCATATAGACCTCAACGATACCTCCATTCGGCAGCTTAAAACCTATTACCCCACCCGTTCGCAGTACGCCAAGGTCATCAGGAACCTTGCAGGGATGGGCGTTGCGGCGCAGGCTTACGACGTGATTTTTGCCGCCGAGACCGACCGGGCGGATGACCGGGCACTGATCGAGGCGACCCGTAAAGCGGGAAACGTCTATTTTGGCATGGCCTTCGGGCTGGGACCTCCGGGCGTAGCGCCAGGGCGGGCGGCGCCTCGGATTGGCGAATATATAGATCGCTCCCGGTGGGTCCTTAAAGTGGATGGCACTGCCGATGCGTTTTATACGGGAACGCGGCCTATCATCACCTTTCCGGCCCTGGCGAATGTATCGAGAGGGCTCGGTTTTATCAGCCTGAAAGCGGACCCCGACGGGGTGATCCGGCGTGTGCCCCTGCTCGTAAAGTGCCAAGGCGGATTTTATCCCAGCCTGCCCTTCCGCCTTGTCTGCAACTATCTCGGAGTAGGACCCGGGAACATCACGGTAAAACCCGGCAGTTACATCCGTCTAAAGGACGCGCGTATTCCCGGCCGCCCTCCCCGCGACCTGCTCGTCCCGATCGACAGGCGCGGCCGGATGATAATAAATTTTATCGGCCCCTGGGGGACGATGCGTCATTACAATTTCGCACAGGTCCTTGCCGCCTCTGAGGACCCGGACATCTTCGCCATGTGGAAGCAGGAACTTTCGGGCAAAATAGCCGTGGTCTCCGATGTTTCAACGGGGGCAACCGATATCGGGGCAGTGCCGGTCGATGTAGATTTTCCCTTAAGCGGCCTGCATGCCAACGTGATCCAGACGATTCTTTCCGGGAATTTTTTGACCCGGATGGGCGCTGCCGAAGCGGCGGTCATCGCGGCAGCGATGGTTGCCGCCGTTTTCCTTTTCTCAATCTGCTTTTCTCCTATTTTCTTCGCAGGCTGGACCGCTCTGCTCCTAGGGTCTTACGTGGCTGCGGCATTTGGCTTTTTCCTGACCGAGGGGCTGATGTTCGACATCACCAGGCCGGTGATCTCCGTGACGGCGGCGGCGGCACTAATCGGGGTTTTGCGATACTTGCGCGACGCAAAAGAAAAGGAGGCCATGAGGAGGTCCTTCGAATCCTACTTCGCCCCGCAGGTTGTGGAAAAGATCCTTGCCGATCCGGCGCGGATAAACAAAGGCCAGAGAAAAGAACTGACTATCCTTTTTAGCGACATCAAGGATTTTACCGCTCACTCATCTTCATACTCGCCCGACAGGATCCGCGGTTTTTTGAATGAATATTTCGAAACGATGGTGGAAATCGTGTTTGCCTACGCGGGCACTGTCGATAAATACATCGGAGACGGGCTGATGGTATTTTTCGGAGACCCCGAACCCACGCCGGACCATGCCCTCAGATCGGTGCGAGCGGCCGTAGAGATGCAGAAGAAAGCTCGAGAACTCACCGCAAAGTGGACGAGGCAGGGAGGGTTTCCGGTGAGCGTGCGCATAGGGATAAATACGGGCGAGGTTGTCGTGGGCAACATGGGGTCCTCGAGGCGGCTGTCGTACACCGTGCTGGGATCGGCGGTGAATCTGGCCAAAAGACTGGAATCGAGCGCGCCGGTTGACGGCATACTCATCTCTCAGAAGACCCGCGACCTCATTGCCCCTTTCATTTCCACCCGGCTTTTCGGACAAATCCGGGTCAAGGGGATCGAAACGCCGGTACAGGCGTATGTGGTGAGTGAGGAGTGAACTGGGTGAAGAGTGATGAGTGGTTGAGGCACTTTCTGTTCACTGGTTCTCTCTTAGTATCCTTTTCAAGATTTTGCCCGTGGGACTTTTGGGAAGCTCACTGACAAATATCACCTTTCTTGGCGTTTTGTAGGCGGCCATATTCGCCCTGCAAAACTCGATTATGGACTCTTCGGTGGCCGACATGCCTTCCTTTAAAATAATGCTGGCATAGACCGTCTCACCTCTGATCGGATCGGCGACTCCATAGACGGCCACCTCCTGAACCGAGGGTAACTGGTAGATGACCTGCTCGACCTCATTTGGGTAGACATTGAAGCCGGCCGCGTTGATCATGTCTTTTACCCGGTCTGTGATGAAGAAATATCCTTCGTCGTCTATCATACCGATATCGCCCGAACGCAGCCAACCGTTTCGAATCGCCTGTTCGGTCGCCTCGGGCTTTCCCCAGTAACCCTTCATTACGTTGGGTCCGCGGATAACTATTTCTCCCTGTTCTCCCGGCGGCAGTTTATTGCCGTCCATGTCCGCAATCATTACGTCGACGTTTTCGATAGGTGTGCCGATACTGCCGTGCTTATGCCGGTAGTAATGATTGTAGGTGGCAAACGGCGAGCTTTCGGTAAGGCCGTAACCCTCATGGGTGATCATTCCGAATTTTTCTTTCCATTGGAGGGCGGTTTCCCTGGGCATGGTGGCCGCAGCGGTAAAACAGTAGCGAAGGCTCGACAGGTCGTAGCGGGAAGTGTCCATGTTGAGGAAATGGATATAAACGGTTGGAACGGCAAACAGCATCGTAACATGCTGGCGCGCCATGAGGTCGAGCACCGGTTCGGGTTCAAAACGACGGTGAAGCACAACGGTGGCGCATTTGCTGAAGGCCCCGTTGAGTATATAGTTTTGTCCGAAACAGTGAAAAAGCGGCAGGAACAACAGTAACCGGTCGTCTGGAGACACCCGTGAGCAATTGCCCGCCGAAGCCGAATTGGAAACTATGTTCATCTGGGTGAGCACGGCGCCCTTGGGAGAGCCTGTGGTGCCCGATGTGTAAAGGATTACCGCGGGATCTCCGGGCTCCATGTCGATCGAGGCAAAATCATCGTCCCCTTTGGATATAAGTTCGTCAAGATCGAGATCGTTGCCGGCTTCGCCTTCTGCGATTATTATCTTTTCAAGAGTTTGCAATTGGCCGGCGGGAACCTCTTCACGCAATGCCGAGGTAGTGAAAAGCACCTTGGAACCCGAGTCGTTAACGATGTAGTCGATTTCTCTTTTCTTCGACATGGAATTGATGGAAACCACTATGGCTCCCAGCTTCTGGGAGGCAAAGTAGCCGATCACAAAAGCCGGAATATTGGGAAGAAACAGAGCCACCCTGTCGCCTTTGCGCAGACCCGCGGCGCACAGAGCATTGGCCAGCCGATTTACCTGTTGATTGAGTTCCCTGAAGCTGTAGGTCCTGCCTTCAAATATCAGCGCAGGTTTTTCCGGAAAGAAAAGGGCCGCCTGTTCCAAATTGCTGGCTATGTTCATGACGCGCCTCCATCAGTTATTTTAACCCGATAACCGATTATCACGCGTACGGGATGCCGTCAAACAAAACCGCTTGACACTATTTTTTATTAAAGAGTTTTACATTTTAATCCGATTTGTCTATAGCCGTGGAGTGCGGTGATGCCCACCGGCAAGCGCGGGAATTGCAAATCGAGCCGGACGGATTTTCCCCTGTGTTCATTCCATGAGTGGAGATCTTACTTATCATGGATCGTCAAAACCCCGGAACGGTCGAAGGTTACTCAATCATGCGTCTTTTGGCCGCAATTTTTCTTCTGGCGGCTGCCTGCGGCACAGCCGGCTGCATAGCGACGCAACTAAAGGCAAACACTGACAGGCCGGTGGAAGCGACCATGGATGTGTTTGCCCAAGCCTCTATCTTTGAGTTCACGATGGACAACGCCTGCATGTTCCCTTTCAGCACGCCGCATGTGATGGCGGCAGCCTCGCCGATGCTCACCCGAGTCTTTGAATCAAGGCTTGAGCAAAGAAGGCCGTTTGCACAGATCAGGCTGGTTCCCTGTTATGTCAGTTCGGATGCCCAAGCAATATGGTACGCAAGGAAAGAGGATTGCTCGATCGCGATAGTTCCATCCCTGCTTTATATGATGGACGGAACGGGAGACATGCCGACAAAGCTTGTAGTGCGCATCCGGATCCTCGATGCAACAACCGGGCAAGTCCTCTGGGACATAGAGCAAAGGGCGTGGTCCAACCCTGGCCCTGACATCGATCTCACCTGGAATACAATCGTTGGCAGACGCGCCCAGAGATGCCGGGTATTGGCCGGCTGCCTGGCCGACCGGTTTGCCGCTTACCTCGCGCAACCCATCGAACAGGAGACCAAGGAGCAGGCAGGTAGTCAGCAATAGTCCGAAGGATTCACTTAATGACAAAGCGCAAAGCACTGTGGTAGACTGAGCTTCCAATGATGGAAAAACATGAAACGGTCGTGCGGGTTCTCGTGGCCGATGACGACGAAGTCTTTCTCGAGATTCTTGCGGAAACGGTCGAACAGGCTGATGCCGTCGTCGAGCTGGCCTCAGACGGTCTGGCGGCCCTCGAACAGTTATCGGCCGGCGATTTCGATATCCTTATATCCGACCTGAACATGCCGAGGATGGACGGTTTGACCCTGTTCAGGCAGGTCAGAACGTTCTATCCTCATATCCTTTGCATTTTGATAACAGGATTCGGCAGTCTCGAATCGGCTATCCAGGCCCTGAGACTCGGAGCATACGACTATATACAGAAGCCGTTTATGATGGAGCAGGTGGGGGTGACGATCCGGAATGCCGTAGACCGGGTCAAGGCCTATAAGGAAAGGGCCGGTCTACTTCTGGAAATAGAGAATTTACAGAGAAAGATATGTTCTCTGGAGGGCAGGCAGTACAACGGGGGCGGGGATTACAATAACCCCGGGATCTCGATGGGAGGGTCTTTTCAGGCCGATCTATCGAGGTTTAGACCTGATGCCTTTCTGGAAAAACCTCAGGGAAACCCGAACAGGGCAATTGCTGCCCTCGAAGCGCTCAAAGGGCTCAAACGCGACGGTATCATCACGGATTCGGAACTCCATAGACTCAAAAAGCTCATCGTCAGCAGGATAGAGTCGGGACGATTATGAAAATTTTGATCCTGGAAGACGATACGATGCTGGGCGAGCTTTTGCAGGAATGCCTGCAGCGCCTTGGACACGAGCGTGTGCGCGCCTGTCTGTCCGGACGGGAAGCGATGATGGCCATTAGCGAGGAGGCCTTTGACTGCGCGTTTGTGGACCTGCGCCTGCCGGACAGGGACGGCCTTGAGCTGCTGAGCGCAATAAAGGACCACGATCATGGGCTCCCGGTGGTCATGATGAGCGGCTTTCCGACCATGGACTACACGATCCAGGCCATGAGGCAAGGGGCTTCCGACTTTCTCACCAAGCCTTTCACGCTCCAGGATGTGGCCCTCACTTTGCAGCGCATCACCAAAGAGAGGCAGCTTTTGGAGCAAAACATCAGTCTGCGGCTTGAAGTTCAGGCGCGCAAGGAACTCGAACATGTAAACCGGAAGCTGGAAAGCACGATCAGCGAACAGACCAGGCTGTTCCATATATCCAGGGAAATTGACGAAATCCGTTCCAGCGACGATCTGTACCCTCGAATAGTCCAACTGGCATCCTCGCTCGAATCGGTTGAAAAGGTCGGTTTTTACCTGGTTCCCCGCGACGGAGGCAGTCTTGTCGGCATGGCCGGCTGCGGTTGGCAGCCTGGAGAACTATGGTTTCAAAAAATCGAGGTCCCGGAAACCGGAATGCGCGAGTTGCTGGCAAGCTCCGCAACTCATACCCTGATCGCTCCCGAAGAAATCCGGCAAATTTTTGAAAACGCGCCCCCAACGGACCAAACCTTATCCTGTTGGCCGATGCGAATCCGCGGAGAACCATTCGGCCTGCTGGTAGCCTTTCACAAAAACGGTTCTCGCCCCCTGCCTTCAGAAGAAAGACGGCTTTTCGATTTCCTGATAAAGAAGGCTTCTTTGGCCGTGGAGAATATGGCGCTTTACGAGAGCCTGATCAGCAACTTTTATGGCATTTTGAGATCTCTTGTGAATGCACTGGAAGCTAAAGACCTCTACACGGGAAAACACTCCGAAAGAGTCACCCATTACGCGGTAAAAGCGGCGGAAATTCTCGGCTGCTCAAGTGCTCAGCTCGAATCGCTTCGCACCGTCGGCTATCTTCACGATATAGGCAAAATAGGGGTTCGGGACAGCATTTTAAATAAGCCCGGCCCACTGACCACAGAAGAGTATGAAATTGTAAAAAAGCATCCGGAGATCGGAGATTCGATCGTAGCCGATCTGGGTTTGAGCCCCGAGGAAAGGTCTATCATCAGACATCATCACGAAAGGTGGGACGGCGCGGGTTATCCGGACGGTCTTGGCGCCGGCCGGATCCCCGCGCTTGCAAGAATAGTGAGCGTAGCCGATGCGTTTGACGCGATGACGTCCAAACGGGCCTATCGCCAGGCCATGTCTGCCGATGAATCGGTTGCCGAGCTTTTGAAAAACCGGGGCACGCAGTTCGACCCCGAGGTAGTGGATGCCTTTATTGATGTCATAAAAAAGATCGGGAGACACGGCGATAAATCCGAATAATGCGCATACCCCAAGCAACCGGGAACCTGCGAAGAGTATGGCTTCCGCAGAGGCGTCGAAGAGCAAGAAAATCTCTGAGGAACAATACATCGGCGCACTGTATGAAAAGGACCGGTTGAATTATTCCGGCAAATTCGTACAGGGTTTTGTCCATAACGCCAATGGACCTCTTCACAATATCAGCATGCTGGCCGAGATGCTATTATCCGGCCTGGAGGTCCAGGACAGGATATTCCAAAGTCTATCAGGTGAAAATCAAGAATGGTCCGCGCTTCTCGAAAAACAGCGAAAGCGTCTGACCCAGATGTGCGAACAGATATCCAATCTGGTTTCTGATTTGCGGGAATTCATGCAGCTCTATGAAATAGAGCAGCATGGGACGGAGATCGATATCAACGCCCTCCTGACAAGGATGGTGCAATTATTCCGAGCAGATCTTTTCTTCAAACACTATGTCAATTGTGAGTTGCGCCTGGAGAAAAACCTCCCTCACATAAAAGTGCCCGGCAAAGACATGGTGTCGGCGGTGTTCCACCTGTTCGAAAACGGCGTAACGGCCCTGAGGAACTCGGCGAAGAGGGATCTGGTCGTTGAGACCTCAATGCAGTACGGACAAATAACGGTAAGAATAACCGACTCAGGCCCCGGGCCGCCTGAAGGGGTGGATCCCGACATTGTCTTCGAGCTGTTCGAGTCGAGATGGCGGAAATCCGACAATAAGAACGGCCCTGACGATCGACATCTGGGCTTTGGCCTCTATGCGGCAAGGCAACTGCTTTCGCCCCACGGGTTCGAAGTGAGCCTGGAAAAGACCGGGGAAGGGACATCGGCGCTGATACGCGTGCCCTTGAAGAGAAAATCGGCATAATATTCCATCGGTCGGAAAATCTTTCCGTCAAAATCCGCACCGGCAGCGTTTCTAAGGCGGACAATTCAGCGTGGTATGCCCGAGGCCCCCGCCGGGCTGCATTTCCCGGTAACATTGCCACGGCCGACTCCTTTGGCAGGGAATTTGCTTCAAATAAGGAGCAATCCAGGAAAGGCAGAGTGAAGCCCTATGAAAATCGATGGAACTCTTATCAGGCAGGCGGTGGAGGAGAGCGGGCAAGCCGGGGCAGGCCAATCGCCAGGGCAGGCAAAAGGGGCGAAAAGCGCCGCAGGCGGCGATGCCTTCGCAAACCTTCTGCAGAGCGAGGTGGAGTCGGCGGGGGAAACCGGGGGCCAGGATAGCGGTGTTTACGGACCGACAAGCGTTTCCGGTCTTTGGGGCGCCCAATCCATTGTTCCGGGTTTGGGACAACCCTCCCCGACATCCGAGACGATTTCTTCCATAAGCACCATTCTCGACGGGTTGGATTCTTTGCAGAATGCTCTTCAGGCAACGAAGTCTCCAAAGCAAATCAACTCGCTTATCCAACAGATAAATGAACAGGCCGCAGGTTTGGATAATAAAATGACGGGTCTTCCCGCCAACTCCCGGTTGCGGGATCTCGCCGAAGAAACCAAGGTCACCGCATACATGGAATCGATGAAATGGAAGCGGGGAGAGTATTTGTAACATCCAAGGGGTAAATGCTGCAAACGCGGAGAAAACTGATGAAAGGGAGCGCCTTTCTCCTGATTGTGCTCATTGCCGGCCTGACGGTTGGGGGTTGGTGGGTGCGCTCAGTTTTTAATCCTGGTGCTTCTTCGGCGCCGCTCAAAATGCAAAAAGCCGGGCAGGTCCTGCTTGCCGACCGCATAGACACTAAACACAGCGAAATATTTACCACCGATCCCAACATGGAACGGGAGATGAGAAGA
>JAJYTC010000208.1 GCA_021793275.1 Deltaproteobacteria bacterium
GATTTCGGAGACACCGCCATGACCACGCCTCTTCTGCCCATGCACACCCTGGGTCACGGCTTTGTGCCCGAACCGATTCACGCCGGCGGGTTGAGATACCACGGCATGGCCCCCATAGTTTCCCATCTTGTCAAGGAAGGAATCGTCGAGGCAAGGGCCTACGACCAGATCGAAACGTTCACCGCAGGCATAAAATGGGCGAGGTCCGAAGGAGTGATCCCGGCGCCGGAGACCAATCACGTTCTAGCGGCAGTCGTTCAGGAGGCGGAGCGCGCTAAGCAGGAAGGAAAGCAAAAGACCATACTTTTCAACTTCAGCGGTCATGGAATAATAGACTTGGCCGCCTACGACGCGTTTCTTTCCGGAAAGCTCACTCAGCACAGGCTTAGCGATGAGGAGATCGCGCGCGCCCTCAAGTCGATCGAAGGTCTTCCGAAGCCATAATGCGCACATGCCGTCGGAGGCGCCCGGAGAGATTCGCCTTCGGGCGCCTCTGTCTCATATTATGCCCGGTTAGCACGGGGTGGAATTAATAGAGACCGCGTGGACCAGGGACGTTTTGCATACAGGGATAAGAGATGAAGAAATGGATATGGATTTCCTACGATTTGGGAGTGAAGGGCGATTATGAGGGGCTTTATGCCTGGCTTGATAATCATGACGCCAAAGAATGTGGAGACAGCCTGGCGGGGCTCGAATATGTATATACGAGCGACCTGGTTGAGGAAATTCAAAAA
This sequence comes from Deltaproteobacteria bacterium, assembly GCA_021793275.1. GTDB lineage: Bacteria > Desulfobacterota > Syntrophobacteria > Syntrophobacterales > Syntrophobacteraceae > SbD1. The sequence continues at coordinate 738 of JAJYTC010000208.1, forward strand.
GACCTTTCCCAGTCCATCTCCCTGGCCAGACACGACCGTGTATACATGATATGGCGTGAAGATCGGAAAATGAAGGGTAAATTCCTGTTCGGGAAGCGCAAGGCGGCGCCTTGGTCGGGGTATGGTTCCAAGGAGCCCCAGATAGATGAGGAAGTATAATAAAAATGGCCAAGAATCTGCTGGTGGATACAGGCTTCTGGTATGCTCTTTACGATGTTAAAGATAACTACCATGAAGATGCGCAGATCCTTGCCGACCTTTTGGATGAATCAAATTTGATTATTCCCTGGCCCTGTCTGTACGAGACGCTCAATACCAGGTTCGTCAAAAGGCGTGATTGGTTTGACGGTTTTTTTGCGTATTCCGGCCACACGAACACAGTCCGGTTATCAGATGAACCATACCGTGACAACGCATTGGAAAAGGTATTCAAGAGCCCGGCACCATGGATGTCGCTCAGTTTGGTTGATTGGGTCATAAGGTTGGCCATCGAAGATAGGAACATAAAAATAGACGCAATGGTCACCTTCAATCCGGACGACTTTTTCGATGTCTGTCATTCGAGAAGGATCGAATTGATTTCAAGCTAAAGGCGGATACGATGGATACCAGCGATCAACTTTGGACAAGGTGCCCGCGGTTGGGCGGGGAAGCGCCTCTCACATACTGCCTGCGGGAGGCCGGAACTCTTCCGTGCCATCGAATCATTGCCTGCTGGCAGGCCTGCTTTCCCATAGAAACATTTTTGAAAGAACGACTTTCGCCACAACAATGGCAAGAGTTCGAGGGCCGAAGACCCAAGGACAAGCTCGCCTCTCTTCTCGAACTGATCGATGAAGCCAAAAGAGCCACGGAGACCAAACAATGACCCTTACTTAGCCGATAAGCTCTCGCCTTCGGGCCGAAGAGATCTCTATTTGACATTTTTCAAAAATTGTATAGAAAGTTCACATTCAGCTTTGGGGCGATAGGGGCGTCATGCGCGTTTCGCCGCTTTTTTCTTCGCCTCCCGTTGGCGGCATTATTCTCCTACTTACCAACCGGTTAAAGGTCGAGCAAGATGCCTGATCCAATTGCCATAACGATCACGCGGGAAATGGGCAGCGGCGGAGCTTACATCGCCATGCAGGTAGCTAGGCGGCTGGGCTACGTATACATGGATCAACAGATCCTGCAAAAGGCTGCCGGGGAGCTTGGGTGCGATCAGGGGGAACTGGAAGAAAGAGAAGAACGGCTACAAAGCTTCTGGGATAAACTTATCGCCGTTTTTGCCATGGGGGCTCCTGAGGGCGTCTACGTCCCCCCGCCGCGCTGGATTTCCGATGAGCGACTCATCGAAACCGAAAAGCGCCTTATGCGCGAACTGGCGGCCAAGGGGCCATGCGTGGTCGTCGGCCGCGGCGCATTTTATTTTCTTCGCGGGCAGGCGAAATTATTCAATGTGTTCATCCACGCGCCCATCAGCTTTCGAATACGAAGGGTCATGACCATCTATGGGGTCAAGAGCGAGAAGGAGGCTGCCGAAATGATCGATCGGAGCGACCAGGCCCGGAACCGCTACATCCGATTTTGCACCGGCCTTCATCGGCTCGATGCCCGCAATTACCACCTGGCTATCGAGACGGGAACGATCGACTTTAACTCGGCCACGGAAATAATCGCGAGCATGACGCAGAGGATGAGAGAAGAAGGAGACTGGCCCTGGGTCCAAGACCCGGTTTGAGCATTGATTATTGCTGCAGGCCCATTAATGCCCCTGTTGATTTGAAGCGCTTTTCCCGGAACTTCCTTGAGAAGGGCGGCATGTCCGAAGGAGCTGTAAAGGCGTGACCGCCGAAAAAGATTTGCCCCCCATCCAGAAGGAATGGCGTCCCAGTTACAATCCCTGGCTGATTGCCATTTCCGTAATGCTGGCGACCTTTATGGAAGTGCTCGACACTTCCATTGCCAATGTCGCACTGCCTCATATTGCCGGCAATCTCTCGGCCACCACCGATGAAGCCACATGGGTCCTGACCAGCTACCTGGTCTCCAACGCGATCGTACTGCCTGCGACCGGATGGTTTGGCATCAGGTTCGGACGCAAGCGCTTTCTCCTGGCCTGCATCGCCTTTTTTTCGATAGCATCGGCCACCTGCGGCGCCGCCCCCTCGCTTGGCGCGCTCATCGTGGCCAGGATTATTCAGGGGGCCGCAGGCGGGGCCCTTCAGCCTATTTCACAGTCCGTGCTCATGGAAAGCTTCCCGCCGGCAAAACGCGGAGTCGCCATGGCGGCCTTCTCCATGGGCGTCGTGGTTGCACCGATAATCGGCCCCACGCTGGGCGGTTGGCTAACCGATAATTACACCTGGCGATGGATCTTCTATATCAACGTGCCGGTCGGCATACTGGCTTTTTATCTTTGCCAGATGTTCCTCGAAGATCCGCCTTATCTCATTGCCGCAAAGCGCTCCTCAGCGCGGATCGATTATGTGGGATTCTCGTTTATGGCAATCTGGCTGGCCACCCTCCAGATCATCCTGGATAAAGGCCAGCGCGACGACTGGTTCGCAGCCCCCTGGATTCGCTGGACAGCCGCGATTTCTTTTATCTCGATGGTTGTCTTTATTATCTGGGAGCTCTTTGAAAAGGAGCCCATTGTAGAGCTAAGGGCGCTAAAAGACCGCAACTTTGCCGTGGGCACCGCCCTGGTGACCCTTGTGGGCGTTGTGCTCTACAGCACCATCACTCTTCAGCCACTGATGGTACAGGACCTTATGGGATATACGGCCTTCTGGAGCGGAGTGGCCCTTACTCCCCGAGGCATTGGCGCAATCATTGCCGTATTTTTCGTGGGCAGAGTGATCGGGAGACTGGACAGCCGAAAGTTGATCGCCTGCGGATTCCTCGGCCTCGCCTATTCATCTTACATGCTCAGCAAACTGAACCTGCAAATCGCAATTTGGAACATATTCTGGCCCAATTTGATTATGGGACTTGCCATGGGGCTCATATTCGTACCGCTGGCCACCCTCACGATGGCCGGCCTGCCTAACGTACAGATGGGCAATGCGACGGGGATTTTCAACCTGATGAGAAACATCGGGGGCAGTTTCGGGATTTCCATTGTCACCACAATGCTCGCCCGCGGCGCACAGAGACACCAGACCTACGTTGCGGCCCATTTCAATCCCTACAACCCCGTCTTTCAGCGATACTTCGCGCAACTCAAGTCACTTTTCACCTTCCATGGCATTTCCTATCACGCAGGCCAAAAAGCCCTGCTGTCCCTCTACAACATCGCGGTGCAGCAGTCCACTCTTCTGGCCTATATGGGTGATTTCAGGTTTCTGGCCTTCTGCAGCCTTCTGTGTGTCCCGGCGGCCCTGGCGTTAAGAAAACTCACCTTCCGCAAGGGCCCGCCGATGGGCGCCCACTGAAGTTCAAACCAAAAGGCTTTCTACGGGAAGGCTTCCCCCGGCTTGACGCCGACAGCTTTCAAAAGCTTTGCCAGCGGACAAAAACCGGTGAAGGAGGCCTGAATGAGGTTAGCCCCGACAAAAGCTGAAAGCCACAACCACTGCCGCGACCAGACGAGCGAAAGCAGCAGGCCTATCAAGACTAAACTCCCGGCAATACGCATCACCATACGGTCAATGTTCATCGCAATCTCCTCCTATTGAACGGATATCCGACACCTGAGCCCAGATTCCAGTATACGCCCGTATCTGCGGCAACTCAAGGCCCTGCCTGCACCCTTTTCCATGATTCATACAATAGTGAATACATTCTGGAAGTCTAGCGTTTTTCCATGAAAGAAAGTCAAAATGGTGGCATTTCGTCAATTTGTATCCCTCATCGTGATTCTAAATGATCCAAAGAGTCCAATCCGGCACCGAATTGCTTCGAAAAGTATTCCCACGCTAAGGGAATGGAACGGGACTTTTAGTGGTTTCCGGGTGTTGCCAAGCGCACAACAGATTCGGTGCGATAACACCGATTGGCACAAAATCTGCTCTTGGCCATGGAACAATTTGCTGCATGATTGAATTTCGAAGCATCGTAGGGCCCTCAAAAAGGGCCGGAACGTGTATAAGGAGATTAACCATGTTGTCAATGGTCGTGCCTTATCCCGGACGGCCGGCAACACCAGTCACAGGAGCCTTGCCCAATGAGCCCGATACTCAAAAGGCTGGCCCTTGCCGCCTGCGTGCTATCAGTCGCGCTGCCCGTTCAAGCTTATGGGTTCCAGGTAAGAGTCAGCGCCTACGCTGCCGATCCTCACTGTACGAAGCGAGTTCATCCTCATATTACAGCTTCGGATCACCGTATAACGAGGCGGGATTATTATCGATTAATCGCACTTTCACCGGATCTTGCACGACGCTTCAAATTCGGGGAACGCTTCCGCCTGCAGATCAACCATAAGGTCTATAATGTAAGATACCTGGATAAAATGCCAAAATGCAAACCCGGAAGAGTCGATTTTCTTTTGCCGTCGATCAGGAGCTGTAAAAAGTTTGGCATCAAAGAAGCGATGCTGACCCCGATCAAATAGACGATCTTCTCGAAATCATTCAAATTCCCACCCCTTCGATTCGGATTTCGGGTCGCCTTGAGGGCTGACGCCATCGATTTTATACTTATAATTGTAGTTTCAGCTCTCAAGGAGATGGGAAATGACGCAGAAGAACACGCCTGTGTGGCTCATAACCGGCTGCTCCACCGGCTTTGGCCGTGAGCTTGCCAAACTCGTTTTGAACCGCGGCTTCCGTGCCGCCGTAACCGCTCGATCCCCGGAAAAAATCCAGGATCTTGTCGCAGGCTACGACGATCGGGCCCTTGCGATGAAGCTCGATGTCACCAATGCGACCCGGGTTGCGGCCGCCGTGAGGGAAGTCGAGTCGACTTTCGGTGGAATCGACGTGCTGGTCAATAATGCCGGCTATGGTCTTCTGGGCGCGGTCGAGGAAAGTGAAGAAGAGGAAGTCCGGGCTATGTTCGAGACCAATTTCTTCGGCCTTGCCCGCATGATTCACGCCGTGCTTCCAGGTATGCGGAAAAATCGAAAAGGGTTCATAGTGAACATCTCCTCGGTCGGGGGGCTGGTGGGTCTTACAGGCGTAGGCTACTACAATGCCACCAAGTTCGCCGTAGAGGGGCTCTCCGAGGCATTGGCGAAGGAAGT
>JAJYTC010000039.1 GCA_021793275.1 Deltaproteobacteria bacterium
TGAATCTTCTCACCACGCTGGAACCACGAAGGGACGATATGAAAGGCCCTGACGGTGCCCTTCCGACTCATTAATTTGCCTCTGGCTGCATAAAAGTGAGCTGCCGAGTGTCGTTTCAAAAGAGCCGCGCCCAAAACAATTATGGGAACGTGATACCTCTTGATGCAGCCTGAACTTCTCGGGGTTCGGAGGGGCCGGGTAAGACCGACCGCCGCAACAAATCTTGCCATCGAGTTGAGTTCCTGGCAGGCAGGCGAACACAATGACAATGATTCTGATAGGGAAATGATAAGCCAGCACCTTCGCACATCGACATCCGGGAGAGTTCTTTGCCCTCCCGGTTTTTCTCAAAAATTTGTTCATTCCCACCGCATATGATATAAAGGCTTAGCTTTAGGGTTCTCAGTTTCCTCAGAGACAACCGCTTTACTCCGCAATCATCTGCGGCAACTCGAAAACAACGTGGCAGCAAGGGCGGTCGTTAGTCCCGAGGTAAACGACAGCGTTCTATTTCGAACAGGGGGATCTCATGGTATGGGATCGAACGAACCGTCCGGCATGGCTCGGCTATACAATAAGCCTCGTCGTGTTTATTATTGCGGCCGTTGTGCGCTGGCAGTTATCCGGAATTCTTGGTTTTCGCGGCAACTTTGTGACGTTCTACCCCGCCGTAACGATTGCCGCGCTTCATGGGGGATTCAAGCTGGGGCTGCCGACCACAATCGCCTCCGCCGCACTAGCCAACCTTTTCTGGATCGAGCCTGCAGGCATCCTCGGTATTCCGCATGGCAACGATCTTTTGGATCTCATCCTCTTTCTCGCCGGCGGCATTCTGATCTCCTATCTGGTTGAAATGGTAAACCGCGGCCAGGCACGGGCACATAAGGCGGAACAACAGTTAAAGTTCGCCGCCGAGTGCGAGAAGACGGAAAAGGAGAGGAAAAGGCTGATTCAGGTGCGTCTGGACCTTATTGAGTACGCCCTCGCTCACAAGATGGATGAGCTTTTGAGCAAAGCTCTGGATGAAATCGGTGCGATCGTTGAAAGCCCTGTCGGGTTTTATCAATTTGTGGAAAGAGATCAAAAGACTCTTTCTCTTCAGCAATGGTCTACCCAAACCTTGAGCACATTCTGCAAAGCCAAGTATAAGGGCAGGCATTACAGTATCGATCAGGCCGGCGTCTGGGCGGACTGCATACGGCAGAGAAGGCCGGTCATACATAACGATTACGGTTCCCTTGAAAACAAGAAGGGGATCCCGGAAGGCCACGTAAAGGTCGTTCGAGAGCTGGTGGTCCCCGTGATGCGTGAAGGCAGGGTCGTAGCCGTCGTGGGCGTGGGCAACAGACAGATCGACTACACGGAAAAGGATGCAGAAACCGTCACCTACCTTGCCGACGTGACGTGGGAAATCATCGAGCGCAAGCGGGATGAGGAAAAAATTAGACAAAATGAAATAACGCTGCGAACGGTGCTGGATCAACTGCCTCTGGGCGTCACTGTGAGGGATGCCTCCACCGGCGGACTCGTCCTCGCCAATGTCAAAGGCAGGGAATTGGCGGGAACTCTGGTTGAAGACACTACGCAGTTTTCACACTATCGTGGTTTTTACCCGGATGGCCGTCCATACCGGGTCGAAGACTGGCCGTTCTTTCGTTCCATGACCACAGGGGAGATGGTAGAAGGCGAAGAGTTGGAGTATGAGAGAGCCGATGGCGTTCGCATCGCAATCAGCATGAGTTCCGCGCCGATTCGCGACCCGCAGGGGCAGATAATCATGAGCGGTTGCGTTTTCAATGACATTGCAGAGCGTAAGCGCGCCGAACAAAGGCTGCGGGAAAGTGAGGCGCTTCTGGTAGAATCGGAGAAGATCAGCCACCTGGGGAGCTGGAGCTTTGATTTGGGGACTAACCGGTTGACCTGGTCAGATGAGGTCTATCGGATTTTCGGGCTAGAGCCCGGGGAATTGGATGTAACCTATGAAGCATTCCTCGATGCCGTCCACCCGGAGGACCGCAAAGCCGTGGAAATTGCCTACTCCAGGTCCCTTCTGGAAAAACAAAGCTCCTTTGATATCGAATTCCGCATTATCCGGAAGCACACAGGAGAAGTCCGTTATGTCCAGGGGAAATGTGTCCACCAATGCGATGCCGCAGGGACGGTCATCCGATCCGTAGGCATGGTGCTCGATATAACCGAGCGCAAAATCGCTGAGAATGCATTACGGGAGAGTCAGACGCGGCTCGACCTTGCTCTTCGTTCTGCCGGCATGGGGACGTGGCATTGGGACGTCCCTGCCAACACGTTATGTTTTGACGAACAGGCCTGTCATCTTTTAGGGATGGACCCGGCAACGTTCAGTGGTACTCAAGATGAGGTCTTCAGAGTTATACATGCCGACGACCATGAAACAATTCGGGGGGCGCTGGGTCGAACCATTAAGCAGGATGTGCAGTTTGCAGTGGAGCACAGGTCCATGCGCCCTGACGGGAGGGCCGTTCACATAGCAGCCCGAGGGAAGCTCGTCCGCGACGACCAGGGTCGGCCAGAGAGGCTCAACGGACTCATCTGGGATATCACTGAGCGCAAGCAGGCGGAGGAGCAAGTAAAGGGTGAACGGAAGCGTTTATTTAATGTTTTGGAGGCGCTGCCGGTTATGATTTGTCTATTGACTCCGGACTACCATGTCGCCTTTGCTAACCTGTCTTTCCGCGACAGATTTGGCGAGTCCAAAGGCCGTCATTGTTATGATTATTGTTTTGGGCGCTCCGAACCTTGCGATTTTTGTGAAACATATAATGTGTTGGAAACCGGCTTGCCTCATCATTGGCAAGTCCCGGCTCCGGACGGCAGTGTGATCGATGCTTACGATTTTCCGTTCACGGATGTGAATGGTTCGCCCTTGATCCTGGAGATGGATATAGACATCACCGAACGCATGCAGATGGAGAATGAGCTTCGCAAGTCGCGTGATGAACTTGAACTGCGTGTGAGGGATCGTACGGCGGATTTGAAATCAGCCAATGAAAAACTTCGCGAGGTGCCCTCCATGCTGATTGAAGCCCAGGAACGCGAAAGACAGAGGCTGTCGATGGAGTTGCATGACAGCGTCGGGCAGACTATTGCCGCACTGAAGTTTCGGATCGAGCATGTGATCGCCATTCTGGAAAGGGAAAAATGTCCACAGGCACTCCATATGCTCAGCGAATTCGTTCCTGTTCTCCAGCGTTCTCTTGATGAAACCAGAACAATTTATATGGGCCTAAAACCCACTATCCTTGCGGAGTTTGGCATTCTGGCCACCTTGGAATGGTATCGCCAGGAACTCGTCAAGGTTTATCCCAACCATCATATAGAACTAGAAACCTCAATCAGAGAAGCAGATATTCCGGATAACCTTAAAATCGCAATTTTCAGGATAGCCCAGGAGGCCCTGAACAATGCTTTGAAGCATGGAAAACCGGAGTGGGTGGATGTTCGTCTCGCCTTAAATAGAGGGGTCATTGAACTTGAGATAAGCGATGACGGGGTCGGGATGGACTTGAATTTCATCTTGGAATCGCGCACTGCAAAAAGCCTGGGGCTAATAGGGATGAGAGAAAGGGCTGAACTCACCGGGGGGGAATTCTCGATAAGATCTGCCCCGCACGAGGGTACTACGGTCAAGGTGGATTGGCGGAATCTTTAAAGGGCCGAATCGATAACGGGCGTCATGCGACGGCGGGACCGGACAATATCCCGACCGTGGCTTTCACCGCTTCGATCTCCCGGGACAAAATTATCAGAAAAGATGGAATGCGCCATGAAACTCGGTTTGATGAACAATCCGTCAAAACCTGTTATCGACGAGGCTACAGACTGCGGCAAGGCGGGCTTTGATTTTCTCGATCTGACCATCGAAGGTCCACAGGCCGACACCGTGAATATAGGCCAACTCCGTTCGGTTCTAGACGCTTATGGCCTGTCGATCACCGGGCACACCGACCCGTGCCTGCCCTACGCATATCCCCTGCAAGCCGTCAGGGACGCCTGCTTTCAGGAACTCAAACGTTGTGCCGGTATCTTTTCAGCACTGAAGGCAACGGTGATGAATATACATCCCTGCTATTATTGCCCGCCGGGCATGAAAAGGGATCTGGTCGCATTCAACATCGAATCGTTGAAGCCTATTGCCGAGATGGCTGAATCCCATGGCCTTACCTTGGCTTTCGAAAATTACAAAGCTCCCTTCGACCAGGTTGCCACTTTCAAAAGACTTCTGGCGGAGGTTCCCGGATTAAAGCTCCACCTGGATTTCGGACACGCCAATTTCGGCCATGACGGCTACGATGTGTTCTGCCAAGAACTCGGGGGGGTTATCCGGCACGTTCATTTTTCCGACAACCGGTCGAAAGCCGACGATCATATGCCGCTTGGCGTCGGCGCCGTCAACTGGAAAAAGGCCGTGCAAACCCTGAAAGCCACCGGCTACGACGGCACCATCACCTTGGAGATCTTCTGCAACGACCCGGTCATGCAGTACGGATACCTGGATATGAGCCGGAAAATGGTTGCGGAACTCTGGAGCAGGGATTGACAGATTTTCACTGATTTCCGTGAAACGGTTTATCGCGTCCGGAATCTCGTTCGAAGGGCAGCAACTTACGATGCGTTGTGACATGCGGCGGAGCAAACGGAGTGCGGCGTCCGGATTCGAAATGGTCGACCTGGTCTTACGGGGTGCTGGATCTGCCGGGTCCGGGGAATGAAGAGGAGTTTGAGCGGAAAGCCAAGGAATATGCCGAAGACCCCAAAAAGCGGTCGCTCAAGGCCATAGTCTACGATCTTGAAAGCCGCAGTTTCAGCACCCGGGAAGATTTCAGCCGGTTCCGGGGAAATACGGTGCTCGTCACCTGCGCAAATTGCATGCTGATATGCTGGCCGAATCCGGAAGATCGAAAGGAAAATCTGCGCATCCTGACACATTCGGGACGCGTGGTCCGGGGTGAGGGCTACAAGCCCGTCGTGACGGGTCAGCGTTAACTTACCCAAAGCGGGGCATGAATGATCGAGCGGACTACAGTCTAGAGTCGATTACCTCTCGAGCGAGGTTGCGTCGAATCAGTGACTATCTCACATTCCAGGTTCTTTTCGGGGTTCTCCACTATTCCCGGCCGGTTGGTGGGCGGTTCATAAGCACGGAAAGTCTTCTTGTACAAACACAGATAGACGCTCTGGAATAGTGCCCCCGCAAAAAAGGGCATTGAAAACCAGTCGTATTGGAACAGGTAGCCGGCGATGGCCGGGCCAATTGACCGGGGCACCTGGAAAGAAACGGTGTTGAGGCTGGCAGCCAGCCCGCGGCGTTCGTTTCTCACCAGTCCGATAGTCAGGGCCTGTTGTGCTCCCGCCCCGCTCCTTGCCAGGACCGATCTCAGGAGGTATATGGGCGCGGCCAGCCAGTAAGTTGGCATAAGAGGCAGTAGAACCAATAAGACCAATGCGCCCAGTCGCCCCCAGACAACGGATCGTACGATGCCGATCGTTCCGGTCAGCGTTCCGGTTATAAGCGAGGCCACCCCGGTGATCACGAAGGTCAAGGCCATCACCGGCGCTATTTCAAGAGGGCCGATCCCGAAACGCCTGGCAAACCAGTACGACATCAACGGACCGGTCAGGCCCACTGTCATCCCGTAAAGGGAATTGATACATACGAGCTTGGTTAGAATACGGTTTTCTCCACGGCGAATGTTGGCCGCTGCCGGTTTTGCCGATTCCGGTGCGGGCGCGCTCCCGCGGTAGGATTCGTGTGCCCGGCCAATCAGGAAAAGGTTGGCTGCCGCCGTCAATGCCACCAGTGCAAAAAGGGGCCTGTATACTAAAGCCCCTTCCAGCAAACCCCGCCAGGGAAGAAAAGCGATCAGGGCCCCCAGCGCCATCCCGAAGAACCCCATTGCGGCATTCAAACTGTAGACCCACCCACGCTTGTGAGCGGCTACTTCCTCAGCCAGCCATGCCTGCTCCACCGGAGCGAACGGTCCAGCCGCCCCCATTGCGCCGCGGCCAAATGCTCCGATTACTGCTGCGGCGGTCAGCAAGACAGGCTCCGCGCTCAGCAGCGCTCCAATGCAGCAAAACAGCGAAACAATTTCGTAGGCGAGCAGAAACGGCTTGCGACGAATCCGATCACTGCTCATCCCCAGAAACAGGCTCAATACGGCGCTAAGAAGGCCGCTTGCGCCGAGCACGAGCCCGATAGAAAATCCCGTCCAATGCAATGCGCGCAGATAAAGAGCGAAGTCTACAACAAGGGCCCCCTGGCCAATACTGCGAAGGGCCCTGGCCTTGAGCAGGCGGCGGGTCGTTGGGTGCAATTCACGAAAGGAAGAAAAACCCATTGCTCAATATACCGGACCGGCATGATGCTACTGGATCGATTACATGCAATAAAGGCTGTCGGTCAATTGATCTATAAAACCAGTCGGGGCGGGAGGATTTTGCCTCTTGCTCCAGCCGGGGAATATAGCCCTGGAGCGACTTTACAGTCAATACTTTTACGAAAGCGTCGGCTCTCATATGATTCTCGATCCGCGCATTTCGCCTTCGTGGTCCTTCCTCCTCGTGGTCGAAAATAACCTCACCCTCCAAGCTTGCGATGACACCACGAAGGCCGCGAAGAGCACGAAGAAATGGAGGCACGGAACGTTTCCCCGCGCTTTTGCCCCTCGCTTTTTCGGAAGACGCTACGCGGGAGCGGCCTGCGCCTGCATTTCTCTCAACTGCCTTCGAATCTCGTATTTGAGGAGCTTTCCCGACGCATTTCGCGGCAGCGAATCGACAAAAACAACATTTCGGGGAATTTTGTACCCGGCCATGTGGAGACGGCAAAAATCCTGAATTTCCCGGCCCTCTGCACTCTCGCCTGGCTTTAACACCACGACGGCATTCACCTTTTCGCCCCAATCGAGGTCGGGCGTACCGACGACTGCGGCCTCCAACACCTTGGGCAGCTTGTAGAGGACGTTTTCCACTTCCACCGAGTAGATGTTTTCGCCGCCCGAAATGATCATATCCTTGATTCGGTCTACGAAGGTTATGAATCCGTCTTCGTCCATGACGGCGACGTCCCCTGTGTGCAGCCACCCGTCAACGATGGTTTCGGCGGTTTCTGCGGCTTTTTTGTAATATTCCTTCATCATGATTTCGCTGCGCAGCACAAGCTCGCCGTGAACGCCGGGGGGCGTATCGTTTCCCTCGCTATCGACCAGCCTGGCTTCGGTCAGCAAGAGAGGTCGTTTTCCGGAGCATCCGATTTTGGTCCGATGGTCATCGGGAGACAAATACACACCGCTCGGTCCGCCTTCGGTGAGCCCGGCAAGACTGTAAAACCTGTCTGTTTTGAACAAATCCATGCTTTGCCTTACCAGCGGCACCGCCATGGGAGCGGCCCCGTAGGCGCAGTTGCGAATGGAGGACAGGTCGAAATCCCCAGACTTGGAAGCCTGGAGCATCATGTTGTACATGGCGGGCACGCCGAAAAAGTACGTTATCCGATATTTTTCGATCGCTTCGAGCACCTTTACGGGATTGAACTCGCGCACGACGAAGTTGGAAAGGCCGAGAAAGATACCGGGATTGAGGAAGATATTGAGTTGGGCCGAATGAAACAGCGGAGCGACATGCATGAACCGGTCATCGACATTGAAACCCAAAGTCCCCGTAAAGGCGATGTTGCCTTTGAGGACCCGCATATGATCGAACAATGCCCCCTTGGGTCGGCCCGTGGTACCGGAAGTGTAGAGGATCTGCAGGTCGTCTTCGGCCATCACCGCAATACCCGGCTCATCCGTGCCTGCGGACAATATATCCTTGAAAGACAGATGCCCTTCCAGCCCTGCGGCTGGTGCGACGATCACATGTCGCAGGTCCGGCGCACCCGTTTTGGCCTCCCCGATGATTTGTTCGAAGGCGTCGTCGGCAATCACTGCGATGCTTTCGGATTGTTTCAGAATATAGCCGACCTCGCCCGCCACCAGCCGGAAGTTCATCGGTACGATGACCGCGCCGATTTTGGCCAGGGCATAATAGCTGATCGGAAACGCATCCGTATTGGTCAACATCAGGGCGACCTTTTCGCCCTTTTGAATGCCTAGTTCCCTCAGCCCATTCGCCATCCGGTTGACCGTGCGGTTTAACTCGTCATAAGTATAGGTCCGGTCATTGTGCGTCAGCGCCAATTTTTCCGGATGCCGCCGGGCGTTCAATGCAAGATAGTGACCGACATTCATGAGACGCCTCCGTTTGGAAGTGAGTTTATATTACATGGAAAAACCTCCGTCAACGACCAGGAGTTGCCCCGAAACATAGTCCGAAAGCGGGGAGGCAAAGAACAAAACGGCCCTGGCCGCTTCCTCCGGCGTGCCGGGACGTCCTGCGGGAATCAACTGTATGAAACCCTGCCGCACCTTTTCCGGAACACCCAGGGTAATCTTCTTTCCATCGATTTCCACGTTTACTCCCTTTTCCTTGTCCCCTGTAAGGCGCGTATCTATAAAGCCGAAAGCCACGCAGTTCGACTGGACGTTATACCGCGCCCACTCTTTGCACATGGTCTTGGTGAGACCGACCACGCCGGACTTGGCCGACGAATAATTTGCCTGGCCCAAATTTCCGCTCACCCCGGCAATCGAGGAGATGTTGACAATCTTTCGGGCGGTCGCAATACCGCCCTCCTCCATTTCCTTTTTGGCGGCCTCGACGAAATAGGGCGCTGCGGCCCGGATCATGCGGAACGGGGCCTTAAGGTGCAGATCGATTATCTTGTCCCACTGCTCGTCGCTCATCCGGGAAACCATGCCGTCCCAGGTGTAGCCGGCGTTGTTTACCAGGATGTGCAGCGCTCCCCATTTGTCGGCCGCCGCTGCAAGGAGCGTCTCCGGAAAGCCCGGGGCAGTGATGTCGCCCACACAGCAGATCGCCTCGCCGCCGTTTCTTACTATCTCGTCAACGGTCTCCTGCGCCGGGCCGGCATCAATATCGCTTACCGCGATTTTCGCGCCCTCCCGAGCAAACAACACGGCCGTCGCTCTTCCGATGCCCCTTCCCGACCCAGTGATGACGGCCACTCTATCCTTTAGCATCTTTTCCATAAACATCGTCCTCGTCGAGTTAGATAAGATAGTGGCATTTATCCGAATAAGGCGGTCGCGGCGATCTCGGCCCGGGTGATGATAGCACTAAATTTCTCAATGTGTTAGGATGGAAGCTGTATCTTCGGCTGAGTCGAGCAAGTAGAACATACTTGGCAAGTAAACGACTGTCAAGAAAAGCGGCAAGCACTATGGCCTTCCCGCTTCCTGCCGCGGTTGAAAGGAAAAACAATGCGAATTGGGACTGGATTCAAGCGAGGAGTTTTGACAGCCTCTGCCGCAACCTTATTTTTCCTGGCATCGCTCCTGCTGCCGCCTCTGATCCCCGGCGTGTTCGCCGGCCGGCCGCAACGCCATGTAATTAATCTCACGATTCTTCACGTCAACGATACCCATGGCCATATCGTCCCTTTCACTCCTTTTTTCTATAAGCTTGTCGGCAGCGGGCAAAAAGCCGGCGGCGCAGCCTACCTGGCTACAATGATCGAGAAGGAAAGGGCCGCAAACCCCGATGGAACGATCCTTTTGTCGGCGGGCGACATGTTCCAGGGAACGCCGGTGTCTAATATCTTCCATGGAAAACCGGTCGTGGAAATCATGAATTACCTGCATTTCGACGCAATGACCATTGGCAACCACGAGTTCGACTGGGGGCAGGGAGCGCTGCATTCCATTATTTCCGAGGCTTCCTTTCCGGTCCTTTCGGCAAACGTTTTCACGCGCGACGGAGGATACATCAAAGGGGTCAAACCTTATATCATTTTGAAGAGAAAGGGTGTTCGAATCGCCGTGATCGGCCTGACAACCCCTGAGACCCGCTACACAACGAAAATTGAAAATGTCGCAGGACTAACCTTTGCTTTGCCCAAATCGGTCATGCCCTCCATGATCAGGGCCGTCAGGGCCAAGGGGGCTTCGATCGTGATTGCGCTGACTCATCTCGGGCTTTACGCCGACCGGGAACTGGCATCGCAAGTGAGGGGGATTGACCTGATTGTCGGCGGACACAGCCACACCGCAATATTGGACCCCCTGGTCCAATCGGGCACGGTTATCGTGCAGGCAGGATGCTACGGCCTCTATCTCGGCGTCATGAAAATCGCTTACGATCCGCAAACGAAAAAGATTGTCAGCTTCACCCGCAAAAACGAACTGATGCAGGTTTCGCCCGAATCGGCCCCTCCCGATCCAAAGGTCGCTCGGATCGTCGCCAAATATGAAGCGAAGGTAGAGCCCGAATTTTCTAAGACAATAGGGACAGCGGCAAACGATCTTACGAGGAAGCCGAGCGGCGAGAGCAGTCTGGGCGACCTCGTTGCCGACGCCATGCGCTACGCTTCCGGCGCAGCCATCGCCTTTCAGAACAGGGGCGGCATCCGGGCCGATATACCCGCAGGACCGATAACGATGAACGAAGTTTTTACGGCCCTGCCCTTCGACGACAACATCGTGTCCATGGACCTGACAGGAAAGCAGATCCGGGAGGCGCTCGAGCAGAGCGTCGGATATGAAGATATATCGCTCCAGGTTTCAGGAATACGGGTAGTGTATGATATGTCAAAGCCGCCCGGCGAGAGGATCGTATCGATAAAAGTCGCCGGACAGCCTCTGAATAACCGGGCTTCCTACCGTATCGCGACAAACGATTTCCTTGCAGCCGGAGGTGACCGGTTCGATGTTTTCAAACATGGCCGCAACATCTCCACCGGGCAATCGCTACGCGAGGCGGTGGTCGAATACATCAGGAAGAATTCGCCGGTAAAAGCCGGAGGCGTGGGCAGGATCATTCTCAAGGACAGCTCCGGGGGCGGACTTCATTGAGAGAAAAGATCGAAGTCTTCGTCAATGGTCGAAAGATCGCCATCTACCGCGGCATGAATGTCAAACATGCCCTCATAAGCTACGATCAGAGCGTTTATGCAGCGGCGCTGGCCGGGCAAGTCCGTGTCGAGGACGAAAACGGCTTCCTCCTCGGACTCGAAGGCGCGCTGGCGGACGGTGCGAAGATATTTACGGTTGGCTCGAAGGTGTGATCTAAACAGATCGCCTGATCATCGGACCAATCATTTCCAATTACAATTTCCGACTACGAGTTCCCCGCCTCAATTACATACTAGTAATTCATCCAGGACGAACCGAGGACCGCACCGTCTCCCCGCATAAGATATCAAATTGATATAACAAACATAAGTCATGTACATACCCATAATCCCCAAGAGGCATGTTGCTTGCCTCACCTTCCGCTGACTCCCTTCACAAAAAGGGGATTTTAAACCAAAGGCGGCAAGTGGTCTGACGGATTACCCGATGGCCCGTCGAACCGCCGCGGATGCGGGAGGGCTTCCATGAAATCGGTATTGTGCGCAGCGGCAATTTGTCTTTGGATGCTTATTCCGCCACCAGCCGCCCACTCATCGGTTCTGCTCGTTTCGGATTCCCCCGGGCCGGCTTACGCAGAAACCTCGACGAGGGTTTCCGCCTTCGGCACACAAGCCGACTTGCAGCCACTTAGTCCGGAGGTCCTTCGGCAACGTGTTGTGCGATTGAACCCTGACAAGCTTTTGTACCGGTCGAATGTGGAGTCGATCAAGCTGCAATTATTCGATAACATCGACCTGACAGCCGTGCAGGAAGAAAAAGTAAAGGAGCCGAACGGCTTTTTAATGTGGACAGGGGCAATCGAGGGAGCCAAACGCGGCCAAATCGTCCTTGTTGTGCGAAACGGTCTCATTTTCGCCTCGGTCTACCTCCCGAAGTCCATCATCCAGATCCGCCCCGTCGATGCGGAAGCCGGAGACGCTTCCCAGATATATGTAATCAGGGAACTCGCATGTCCTTGGAGGAGCGGCGGGATGTCGCGTGGGACCGGGTCGGCATCGAATGCAAGAAGAATGATCGAACTGGTAAATCTTGAAAGGGAAGCAGACGGACTACCGGCCCTCGAATACGACAGCCAACTCACGGAGGCCGCGCGGCGTCATACCATGGACATGGCCCTGCACGACACTATCTCCCATGAATTGAGCGACGGCGAAAGGTTCTACCAGAATGTCTTCGCCAGCGGATATCCGGTCTGCGCGGTTGGGGAAAATCTGGCCGCCGGGCTTGCCACGCCCGAGGAAGCGTTCGAATGTCTTTTAAGCAGCCCCGATCACCGCGCCAACATCCTGAACTCCGAATTCACGCAGATAGGGGTAAGCGAAGCCGTAAACAGGGCAAGCGGCTACGGCTGGTTCTGGGCGCAGGAATTCGGCTCGGCCTCGCCCAATAGCGAGCAGACCGTACGCTTTAGCGCGAACAGTCCGCGCACCTGAGTATTCCTTACACACCGCAGATTTGTTTTGAACCGAAAACCCTCCGCAGAGGGGCAGAGTGCGCTGAGCAAAGAGGGTATAATATTAAGCGCACTCGGCCCTCTGCGCGGCCGGCGATTTGACTTTAGGCTCGCACCGGGACAAAACAACCCTCACCTTTTCGATAATATCGTTGACACTGCCACAATTTATGGTTAGGAATTTCTTTACCAGATCACACACTCGGAACTCATCCAGGAGAGACCATGGGCCGCGCCATATCAGCCCTAAGATACCCGATTGAGGTAACCGATAAAAACCATGCGCTCACTTATAACCCCCGGGAGGTATGCCGCTTGCGTCACAACCAGTCGACTTCCTTGGCAAAAAGGGGATTATAAACCAAAGGCGGCTGGTCGCCCGTCCGGTTACCGGATGGACTCTCAAGCAGTCGCGGATACTGGGGGGGGTGACTACCATGAAATCGGGATTCTGCGCAGCGGCAATTCTTCTTTGCATGCTTTTTCCGGCATCAGCCGCTTTTGCATCGGTTCTGCTCGTTTCGAATTCCGCGGGGTCAGCTTACGAAGAAACTTCGACGAGGGTTTCCGCCTTCGGTACGCAACCGGACGGGCTGCCGATCGGCCGGGAGGTCTTTCGGCAACGTATTGCGCGACTAGACCCCGACAAGCTTCTATACCGGCCGAATGTGGAATCGATCGAGCTGCAATTATTCGATAACATCGACCTGACGGCCCTGCAGGAAAAAGAAGAAAGGGAACGGAACGGCTTTTTGCTTTGGACCGGCAAAATCGAAGGCGCCCAAGACGGCAACATCGTCCTGGTTGTGCGAAACGGCCTCATTTTCGCTTCGGTCTATCTCCCGAGGTCCATCATCCAGATTCGCCCCATCGAAGCGCTAACCGGAGAATATTCTCAGAGATATATAATCAGGGAGCTTGCATGTCCGTGGAGGAGCCGCGGGATGGCGCGCGGCAGCACGAACATCGTGGCTGTGCAGGACCGGGTTTGCCCGGACTGCAACGCGGGCGAGTTCGGATTGACGTCGAATGCAAGGAGAATGATCGAACTGGTAAATCTTGAAAGGAAAGCGGACGGACTGCGGGTCCTGGAATACAGCGGCGAACTCACACAGGCGGCGCTGCGCCATACCAAGGACATGGCCCTTCACGACACCATCTCCCATGAACTGAGCGACGGCGAAAAGTTCTACCAGAACGTCTTCGACAGCGGATATCCGGTCTCGGAGATTGGAGAAAATCTGGCCGCCGGGCTTGCCACGCCCGCGGAGGCGTTCGAATGTCTCATAAGCAGCCCCGATCACCGCGCCAATATCTTGAACCCCCACTTTACGCAAATAGGGGTGAGCGAGGCCGTCAACGCGGCAAGCGGCTACCGCTGGTTCTGGGCAATGGAATTTGGCTCGGCGAAGGGCGATCGGACCATGCGCTTGAGCGAGAACAGTCCCCTCTCATCCGACAATCTTTTCGCGCGGCTAGGCTGTTTGTTTTAATTACAGATCTCGTTTGAAAAGGCGCGTAGCCGCCGCCATGGCCAGCAGGGTAAATATGCCGAGAAAGAACATGTCGCCGGAGATGGCTGCAAGCCCGGTGTTTTTCAACACCAGCGACTTGAATCCGTCCACGGCGTAGGTGAAAGGGTCGATCACGGTAATGATCTTCATCCAGGCTGGAAAGGCGTTGATGGGGTAGACGGCCCCGCTTGGGAAAAAGAGCACGGTGTTCAACACGCCGAAAATGGCCCTTGGCACGAGAGGATCGCTTACCCGCACCATGATCAGAAACATCATGCTGACGAGCGCCAGCGCGGTTAAAGCCACAAGGGCCAGCATCCGCACAAGGCGCAGCGGGGCGAGCGGATTCGGAATGCCGGCGATAAGCGAACCGATGGTGACAAGCACCAGGCCGGAGAGGATCGCTTTTATGGCCCCGGCGAGATTGAACCCCATGATAAGGTCGAACTTGGTGAGGGGTGTCACCAGATAGCCTTCATGAAGGCCGCGCGCCTTGTCGTCAATGTAGATGATACCGCCGCCGATCATGCACGAGACAAAGATGGCCAGCACGATCGTACCGGGCAGAAGAAACTGGATATAAGGCACATAAGGATAGACTTCGACCACCGCAAGAGTCGCTACGTGGCTGCGGCGTGGGGGCGGCCGCTTCGCGTGGTAGGCCTGAAGCAGTTCGGTCAGGCTCGCAGTCAGCGCCGAAGAGCTGAATTGGTCGGTGTTATCGACGATCAGCCCGACGCGCGGGTCGGCGCCCGAGAGCACGTATCGCGAGAAATCGGGGGGAATATTGACGACCCCGTCGATTTTTCCGTCCCGCAGGTCCCGCATGGCGCGCCTCTGGTCGTAATAGGGAATGGGTTTGAAGGTTCGTGCATTGGCCGCCACGGCATTGAGCATCCCTTTTAGCCGCACGGCGGGCTCCCGGTAGTCCTGATCGACCACGCCCAAATTCAGATTCTTAATCTTGCCTCCGAACGCATAGCCGAGAACGACGAGCTGTATCAGCGGGAACACCATTGATACCACCATCAGGGTGGGACTGCGCCGAAAACGGCGCAGGTCCCGCTCGATCAGAGCCATTATGCGGCTCCAGGCATCTTTCATCATGATTATTCCCGCCTCATGAGAAACCGGCTTTCACTTGCGGACGGCGCCTGGAGCGCATCGCGCAACTGCCTGCCGGTGTAATGGACGAAAACATCGTCGAGCGTCGTACTTTGAACGGAAAGAGATGCAATGGCAACATCGACGCTGCGGGCCGCATCCATCAGCGCGACCGTAGTGCGGGACCCGTTATGGGAGGCGATTCGAAAGACATTGTCCTCAGCCCTGACCTCGGCAACCTCAGGCAGACTTTCCAGCACATCTGTCCAACCGTCGGGGACCTTCGAAAAACTTACCTCGATCACGTTCCTGCCCGGCACGGAAGCCTTGAGCTTCAACGGAGAATCCAGCGCCACCAGTTTGCCGTGATCGACAATGGCGATCCGGTCGCAGAGCTTGTCGGCCTCGTCCATGTAATGGGTCGTCATAATGATGGTGAGATCGGCTTCTTTTTTCAGACGGGCGAGCATTTCCCACACGGAGACGCGCGATACGGGGTCAAGTCCGGTAGTCGGCTCGTCAAGAAAAAAGACCTTCGGTTGGTTCACCAGACCACGCGCAATTTCGAGCCTTCGTCGCATGCCGCCCGAAAACATCTTAACCGGTTTGTCGGCCCACTGGGCCAGATCCACCGCTTCGAGGAGTCTTGCAATGATTTTGCGGCGCCTGTCGCGCGGGATGTTGTAAAGCTTGGCGAATATCGACATGTTCTCGACCGCGCTCAAGTCGAGATCGGATGTCATCGCCTGCGGGATCACTCCAATGGAGCGTCGGACCTCTTTGGCCGAAGCGACCACATCACGGCCCACGATGCGCCCCCTGCCTGAAGTTGGCGGAACAAGGGTCGTAAGCATGCGGATGAGCGTGGACTTGCCGGCGCCGTTTGGCCCTAAAAGGCCGAAGACTTCACCGTGGCCCACCGTAAAGCTGAGGCGGTCGACGGCGACAAAATCCCCGAAGACTTTGGTAAGTTCCTCGGCTTCGACGGCATAATCCGGACGGGGAAAGGACAAGGACGCGGAAACCGCCATCTCCTACCTCACGGGCAGGATGACATAGGCGGTCATCCCCATGGCCAGGCTGCGATCGCGGTTGTCGCATCGCAAACGGATTTGAAAGGTTTTTATGTCGCGCTTGGTGCGGCTCACATCACGCTGGGTTGCGTACTCGGCTTCTACTCCCCTGTAAAACACGGTCCCTACCCGCGTGGCGCCCGATGGAAGGCGCACGGTCAGCCTCTCGCCCAGGTGGATTCGGTCGATATAGCTCTCCGGTACGTCGGCCCGTACCCATAGATCGTTGGGGTCGATCAGCGTGAGGATTGTCTGGCCGGGATTGACCACCTCTCCCTGCAGGGAGACCCGAACGTCGACGATGCCGCCGATGGGAGCGTGAACCTCGGTGTAGCCGAGGACCACATTGGCCTTCTCAGCCTGTGCGCGGGCGGCGGCCAGGTGATGGAGACTCGAGGCGAGGGCAGCCTTTCGAGCATCGATTTCGACCTTGTTGGCCTCGGCCAGCGCCAGTGCGGCATCAGCCGCCTTCACCTGCTTTCGAAGCGAATCGACGTGCGCCACGGCGGCATTGTAGTTGGTGCGCGCCTGGTCGAGGTCCTGCACGGAATTGGCGTTGCTCGCCCGAAGTTTCTCAGCCCGGTCGAAATTACGCCTGGCGTAATCGAGGTTGGCTTCGGCCTGGGCCACATCGGCGTTGTACATCGCGACGTTGGCTTTTGCCTCCCGAATCTGCTCGCGCGTCTGAGCTTCCAGGTACTCCAGATCAGCCTCGGCCTGCTCTTTCTGGGCGGCATACTCCTTCTCGCTGTTTGCATAAAAAGCCATGTCCGCCTCCAATTCCTGAGGCTGGATGAGCGCAAGCAGCTCGCCCTTTTTGACCGTATCGCCCCGCTGGACCAGGAGTTTTTGAATACGCCCCTGGATCATGGAACCAACCTGCACCTCGTCGGTATCGACTATCCCCGTAAGCTCTATCGACCGGGGCCGGCTGGTAATCCAGTAAACGACGCCTCCCGCAACGACGGCCGCAAGGACCGCGATCACCGCGAGTCGATGTTTTATAAGCATTGCCCGATCCCCTATGGCTTCTGCCTGCGCCCTTCCCCTCCAGGGTCTTCTCTGCGGGAATCGGGTTCGGTGCGGGGAGGCAGGCGGCCGGCCACATAGAAAATCCCCGAAGATACCAGGACGGTGATAAATATTATCGTATAAGCGAGAGATTTTCCCCGCCACAAACCGACAGACCAGGTTCTCACAGGCTTCGACCTATTTCGGCTGAAGGGCCGCGAGCTTTCCGCCCGCCTTCTTGGTCTCGACATAACGGGCCGCAGCCAGGGCGGCGATACAGCCCTCGGAAGCCGCGATCACAATCTGTTTGGCAAAATTTTGTCTTAGGTCCCCGGCGCAAAAAATGCCCGGAATACTGGTTTCGCATTTGTCATCGGTTAGTATGTAACCCGAGGCGCTCATTTTCACCCCTGCGGGCACAAGCGCGCTGTTAGGCGAAAAACCTACGAAGATGAAAGCGCCGTCCACCGGGAGTTCTCTTTCCTCGCCCGTCAGGGTATTTTTAAGGGCTACCGCCCGCACGCCGTTCTCATCGGACAGGATGGAGGTGGCCACCGTATTGAGAATGATTTCAACGGAAGGTTCCGAGGCTATGCGCTGTTGAAGAATCCTGCTCGCCCGGAACTCGTCGCGCCGGTGGATCAGATAGACGTGTTTGGTGATCTTGGCCAGATAAAGCGCGTCTTCAAGCGCGGTATCGCCGCCCCCGATTACGCAGACAACCTTATCGCGAAAGAAAAAACCGTCGCACGTAGCGCAGTAGGAAACCCCCCTGCCGAAATTCTCGATCTCGCCCGGAACATTTAATTTCCGGGCCGTTCCGCCTGCCGCAATGATTATGCTGTGAGCGTTGAGCACTTCTCCGCCGGCAAGCCGGACCGAGTGGAATTCGACCCCGGGTTCTATAGCCGTGACCTCATCCTGGATTGTCTCCAGGTCGTAGGACTTTGCATGCTGATAAAACTTGTCCGAAAGGTCGAACCCGCTGATATCGATAAATCCCGGGTAATTTTCCACTCCCTTGGTAAGGCAGACCTGGCCTCCCGGAACCCCCTTCTCGACAAGCACGGCATCAAGGGCCGCGCGTTTGGCGTAGATTCCCGCCGCAAGACCGGCGGGGCCTCCCCCAATAATTACAACGTCATAAATTTCTTTTTGAGCCATTTAAGCGCCTCTTAATCGACATAGAATTTGCGGACCGACTCCACAGGTGGAACGTGACAAAGCGAAAACACCTAGGCGAATGCTTATGTGATGGCCTGGTGAATGTCAATTGGAAAATTGCTCCTCATTTTGAGGTTGAATTTCTGCCGCGTGGTGTTCTAAATACCATGAGCGAGGACAAGGTTCGAGAAGTTTGAAGACAAGCGGGAAGAATCGCGTCCTGTCCCGAGGGGGCATAAGGAGTTGTTGCGCACGATGGGTAAAGAAGGTATGAGACAAAAGTGAAAAGACCGACTAAAAGCCAGTATTACTTGGATATCGCCAAGGCGGTGGCGATGAGGAGTACGTGTCTGCGGCGCCGGTTCGGAGCGGTGATCGTCAAAAACGATCAGATAATCAGCACCGGCTATAACGGCGCTCCGCGCCAGACCACCAACTGTATCGATCTCGGGTTTTGCCTCCGGCAGCAAAAAAACATTCCCCCCGGCCAGAATTATGAACTTTGCCGGGCGGTTCATGCCGAGATGAACGCTGTTATCCATGCCTCGCGGCTGGACATGGTCGGCGCAGACCTGTACCTGGTGGGCACAGAGGTGGATACCGGCGCTTTGGCCTCGCCGGGGATTCCCTGCCTGCTGTGCAAACGTGTGATCATAAACGCGGGAATCAGCCGCGTCATTCTTCCCGACGGCTCAGGGGCGTTCAAATATATCGACGTCGACGACTGGACCATCGAGGAAAGGGTATCGTACCGTATCGAGGAGTAGCCCGGGCATGTCATCCCGGGCCTTTTTCCAATTCATGTTCCTGTCCGGCAGAAGGTATTCGTGTTTGCCGGAAGCTCCTATTTTTTCGCCTGCAGCCGCTTCTCGGTGACGCAGTAGACGCCTTCGCCGCTAAGAGCCGGTTTAAAGCAAAGGCCGTCGGAGACGCATCCGGCCTTGCGGCGATCTCCCGATCTCCAGCGATTGACCAGCCCCGGCTCCCTTATAAACGGACGGCTCATCGAGATATAGTCGGCCTGTCCGGTTCGGGTCAGCCGCTCGGCAACCTCGAAAGACCTGATGCCGCCGACCAGGATCAACGGGATATCGATCGCTTTTCTGAAGGCTCTCAATTCCTCCGAGAAGTAGGCTTCCTTTTCCTCGGAATCGATTCCGGGGCGGCTGGGCGAAAATTTGCCGCCGTCCAGCATGCCTCCGCTCACCTCGATAGCGCTTAGACCCGCATTGGCCAATAGGGATGCGGCCTCGACCGAATCCTCCAGGCTAAGACCGTTTTCGGCAAAATCCCGGCAGTTGATTTTTATCAGCACGGGGAAATCTTCGCCTGCGGCCTCACGAATCGCCCTTAACACCTCAAGATGGACCTTGGCGCGGTTAACGAGGCTTCCCCCGTATTCATCCGTGCGCCGGTTGTAGATCGGCGACAGGAACTGGCTCAGGAGATAGCCGTGCGCCGAGTGAATCTGCACTCCGTCGAAACCCGCCTTCTTCGCCCTTGCCGCGGCATCGGCAAATGCCGTGACGATTTCTTTGATATCGGCGACCGAAATCTCTTTCCGAGGCGATTTGGAAAGACCATCGAAGTTCGAGGCGACAATGGGTGGCTTTGCCGTAAGGGACTGCGGCGCGAAGTGGCCGGCATGGGCGAGCTGCATCACGATCTTGCCGCCCGCCGCGTGGACCGCCTCCGTCAGCTCTTTTAGCCCGGAAACCAGTTCGTCCCTGTAAACTCCAAGCTGCCGGGGCGAAGCCTGTCCGTCGGGCCTCACATAAGTATGACCGCTTATTATCAGCCCGACGCCGCCCTCGGCAAGTCGGCGCATGGCCTCGATGAGTTCGGAGGTAACAGCGCCGTCCTGCGTGGCCAGCCCCTCCCAGGTTGCCGACCTGACGAACCGGTTGGACAAATTGATTCCCGCAATCTCGCTGTTTTCAAAAACACCGCTCATTTACCAATCTCCTTTTTCGCTATTGCCAAGCATATACTCAAACCGGCTCACAACTTACATCTCCAAGGTGTTGCCGTCAAGCAGGGGCGCCCTATTTCGAGCCGGCATCGAGACAAAGGGCTTGAGCTTGAGCGCATTACAATTTATTCTGCTAAAATGAGCAACGAGAATCGATACATAATACACGCCACAAACCTGGTGAAAAAATTCGACAGCCTCGTGGCTGTAGACGACGTATCCTTTCATCTGGCGCCTGGCGAATGCCTGGGTCTGCTTGGCCCCAACGGCGCGGGAAAGACTTCCACCATACGGATGGTATACGGATTTTCACCGATTACCTCCGGCAGGCTCGAAGTCTTCGGCCTGGACATAAAGACCGCGTGGCGCCGGATAAGGGCCAAAATCGGCGTCTGCCAGCAGGACAACAATCTGGACCCCGACCTTACCGTCCTCCAGAACCTGGAAGTATTCGCGCGGTATTTCAATATTCCGCGAAATGAGACCGCGGACCGGGCGCTTCAGCTCCTGAAGTTCATAGCGCTCGAAAACCGAAAGGATGACAAGGTCACGAGTCTTTCCGGGGGAATGATGCGCAGGCTCGTGCTTGCGCGCGCGCTCATAAACAGTCCTGAGCTTCTGATCCTCGACGAGCCCACCACCGGCCTCGACCCCCAGGCGAGGCACCAGTTGTGGGAAAGACTCGAACTGCTTCAGGAGAACGGAATTTCGATCCTTCTCACCACACATTACATGGACGAGGCCTCACGGCTGTGCGATAGACTGATAATAATGGACCACGGCAAGATTCTTGTCGAAGGAAAACCCGCAGACCTTATCCATTCCTATGTAGGCGATCATGTGGTGGAGATTGTAGACCCGGACGAAGAGGTGATGGAATTCGTAAATACTCACGGTTTCCTGAACGACCTTTTGGACCGCCGGATCATTATCTACGGCGAGGAGGGCGACGGGCTTTTCGACGTTATCGGGGAACGGCTATGCGGGAAAAGCTGCATAAAGAGGCTGGCGACCCTTGAAGACGTTTTCCTGAGACTGACGGGAAGGGAACTTAGGGAATGAGGGGCAATCCGGGAATCGGCAATCTCTCATGGCGGTTTATCCGGGTCTGGAACCGCAATATGGTGGTATATCGCAAGATTTGGTTCGTAAACTTTCTCGTGCCGCTTCTCGAGCCTGTTCTCTACATTGCGGCCTTCGGCATAGGGTTGGGCGCCCTCATAGGGCGGGTAAACTATCATGGGGCGCCGGTTTCCTACGTCGTCTTTATCGCCCCCGCCCTGGTGGCGATAACCATCATGTATAACTCTTTTTTCGAAAACACCTATGCTTCCTTCGTCCGAATGTATTACCAGAAGACCTTCGACGCCATGATGACCACTCCGCTTTCTCTCGAAGACATAATCGCCGGTGAAATCTTCTGGGGGGCAACGAAATCGGTTATTGCAGCAGCCACTGTACTGGCTGTGCTAAGCTGCTTCCGACTGGTCGAATATCCCATGGGCCTGCTGGTCCTTCCGCTTTCTTTTCTGGGCGGATTGGCCTTCGGGACTGTCGGTATGATTTTTACCGGCCTTACGCCCTCTATCGACATGTATAACCTTCCGATCTTTCTTTTTATTACCCCGATGTTTCTTTTCAGCGGCACTTTTTTCCCCCTCTCCGCCCTGCCCGGCTGGGCGCAAAAATTTGCCCTCGCGCTGCCCCTTACTCACCTCGTAAACTTGTGCCGGGCGTTTTGCCTCGGGGAACCGGCGGCCGACCTCATATGGAGCGTGATCTACATCGCAGTCATGTTTATTCTGCTTTTTCCTGTCGCCCTGATAGTGATGCGCAGAAGACTCATCAGTTGATCCTCCTGGTTACATCCCCGCTTACCGCAACCAGTAATCCTTGCCGGAATCGACACTTATAAGTTACATTCCCTCGGGGACAGGCCTGCGGTGGTACTGAGACTGCTTGAGACAACGCTCTGCCATTGAAGCCGGCATTAACGCCGGGGAAACGGCTTGGGGGAGGCTGTGATGGATTCGTCGAAACGCAAATACTCCTTCTCTTGGAATTTGCTTGGAAACATTGACATGGGACGACCTAACCTCGGTCCAATGGCGCGCCTTGAAGTCTATCGTCTCATGCAGTTTTGCCTCCGGGATATCATGGAACAAGAGTTTGGAAGAGAAAAGACCGATCGGCTTTTCTACCAGGCGGGCAAGCTGGCGGGTACTCAATTCTATCGGAACGTGATAGGTCCGGTCACCGGTTTCGATGATTTTATCAAACGAATTCAAAGTAATCTCAAGAACTTGGGAATAGCCATATTTCGAGTCGAACGGATGGACATGGAGAAGAGGTCCTTCATCTTTACCATCTCCGAGGATTTGGATTGTTCCGGCCTACCAGAACTCGACTATGTGATTTGTACCTATGACGAAGGTTTTATAGCCGGCATGATGCAATCTTTTGCCGGGGTAAGTTTCAAAGTTAAGGAGGTGGATTGCTGGTGTACCGGCGCTCGTACCTGCCGTTTCGCTGTCGATGCAGTTGAATAAATGGAGTGTTTTCATCCAAACGGGAGCAGTGAATGGAGCACCAGAACATAGACAAAGGGTCTCTTATAAAACTGAGAGAGCTTCTCGATACGGTCATCGAGTCTGATACTGCCCAATCCCGTTCGGTCCTGGCGCAGGGGCTTGCCGATGTGTTGAAAAAAATCAATGGCGATGAGCTTGCATCAGCCCTCCAGGCTATTGAGGATGTATGGTTTAGAGGATACCCGCCTCCTTCTGCGCTTCCGGTCGACCCGGCCCATCAAGCCGGACTTGCAGGACTCCTATCCGATATGCTGGCCGTCCAAAGTTTTGCGCTCGCCATATCGCAAGGAGACCTTTCACAACAACTGAAAGCCAAAGGAGTGATGGCCGGGAGCTTCAAGGCCGTTCAGAGCAGCCTCAGGCACCTGACATGGCAGACGGGCATGATCGCCAGGGGCGATTTCAGCCAGCAGGTAGACTTCATGGGCGAGTTTTCCGAGTCGTTCAACTCCATGGTCCACAGCCTGAGCGAAGCCCGTGAGCGTATAAAACAATACACGGCGCAACTGCAGCATGTGAACGTAGAGCTCAGAGCCGAAATTGCCGAGCGAAAGAAGGCCGAGGAGGCTTTGAGAGTAAATCGCGAATGGCTGCGGGTCACTCTGAGCAGTATTGGCGATGCTGTCATGACAGCGGACACCCGGGGACGCATCACCTTTCTCAACCCGGTTGCCGTGACGCTGACGGGCTGGGATCTGGCCGACGCAAAAGGACTGCCTGTCCAGGACGTTTTTAGAATCATTAACGAAAAGACCGGCAAACCTGCTGAAAACATAGTCGAACGGGTGCTCAGGGAGGGGCAGATAGCTCTTCTTGCCAATAACACTGCCCTCATTTCCCGCGACGGGCGCACCATCCCGATCGAAGACAGCGCCGCGCCCATCAGGAACACTGAGGGAGAAATACTCGGGGTTGTGCTTATCTTCCGCGATGTGACTGATAGACGGCTGGCCCAGGAGGCGATTGTACGCTCCAAGGAGGAATGGGAGCGAACATTCAAGAGCATCCCCGATTTGATCGCCGTCCTCGATGACAAACACAGGGTCATACGAGCCAACCCGGCTCTGGCGGAACGACTCGGGTTAACGCTGGAGGAATGCGTAGGCTTACCCTGCCATAAAGTGGTCCACGGAACGGACTGTCCTCCGGAATTCTGCCCGCATGTCCGAACGCTGACAGATCGGTGTGAACATAAAGCGGAGGGGTATGACGAGCGACTCGGCGGCTATTTCTCAATCAGCACCACTCCCATTTTCGATGAACAAGGCCGGGTTACAGGGTCATTGCATGTGGCAAGGGATATAACCGAGCGCAGGAGAATGGAAGAGGAGTTGCGCCGATCACGTGATGAACTCGAATTGCGGGTGCGCGAGCGTACTGCCGAACTCAGTGCGACAATTGCAAGGCTTAAGCTGATCAACCAGGAACTGCAGGAGTTTTGTTTTGCCGCCTCGCATGATCTCCAGGAACCGCTTCGAAAGATTAATACTTTCTGTGATTTAACTCTAAAAAGATGTTTACCCGCGCTGGATGGTACAGGAAAAGAATACCTGGAACGGGCCATAAACTCGGCAACCCGTATGCGGCAACTTCTGGGCGATCTGCTTCATTTTTTAAATGTAGCGACGGATCCGAAGCCGCTCAAAGCAATCGACCTTGAAAAAATCGCATTGGAAGCAGCAGAGCAGTTTGAAGAAAAGGTCAAAGAGGTTGGCGGCCTGATCGAGATTGGAAACCTGCCTGAAATCGAGGCGGATGAAACACAGATTCTGCAACTGTTCGAAAACCTCATTGGTAATGCGTTGAAGTACCGTAGTGGAGAAAGCCCTCGAATCAAGGTGAGCGCAAAGCAGGATGGGCAGGAAAATTGCGTAATTCGCGTTGAAGATAATGGCATCGGTTTTGAGCAGCATTATGTGGAGCGGATTTTCAAACCCTTCCAAAGATTGCATAATCACAGCCAATATGAAGGCACCGGAATGGGGCTTACCATCTGCCGCAAAATCGCCGAGCGGCATGGTGGAAGCATAGGAGCAGAAAGTGAGCCGGGGAGGGGAGCAACGTTCATAATAAGATTGCCGGTAAAGCATAAATGAAGGGGTGTTTGATGGCGGGAGAACTTCAAAAAGCTGTTCTGATGGCCGACGACGATGAAGAGGATTGCCTCCTGGCGACAGAAGCCTTTCTAGAAACGGGAGTCAAAGCTGTCTTCTCGTGCGTAAGAGATGGGATTGAACTGATGGATCACCTGTCAGAGTGTATGCTCCGCGATCCCAAAGGACAGCCAGATCTGATTCTTCTTGATTTGAACATGCCACGCAAGGACGGAAGGGAGGCCCTCGTCGAAATTAAGAGCAACCCTGCCCTTCAACACCTTCCAATAATCATTCTGACCACATCCAAACAGGAGAAGGACATCGACTTCATTACGAAAGCAGGGGCAAAGTCGTTTATCACCAAACCGGCCACCTTTGACGGGTGGGTGGAAATAATGAAGTCCCTGGGAAAAGAGTGGCTGAATACACAAGCCTGATAGTGATCAGTGAGGTGTGGAAGTAGGAAGCGGGGGTGAACGCCGGTCAAAGAACCGCCTGAACAGGAGGAAAAAACCGAAATAGACGCCCGATAAGAGTGGCGCAAAAGTGCCGGCCGCGTTAGAATTCGTAAGCTGAAGCTTTTTGTCACCGCGCGTCCTGGCAAGGAGAAATAAAATGGAATGGCGTGAAGTTCTTGAGCACCCAAGCCTGAAAAACCTGCCTTTTAAAATCGAGACGAACAAATGGGGGAAGATTATGATGTCCCCGGCCTCGGACCTGCATGGAATATATCAAAGCCGTATTGTCAGAACAATTGGAAGATTGGCTAAAGAGGGCGAGACCGCTACAGAATGCCCGATTCAGACCTCCGAAGGCGTCAGGGTCGCCGATGTTAGCTGGCGAAGCAACGCATTCTTAAAAAAACACGGAGTCCGTAACCTTGCGCTCCCTCAAGCGCCGGAAGTAGTCGTGGAAATAGAATCCCCATCGAATTGCGTCGCTGAGCTGGAAGAAAAAAAGCAGCTCTATTTCGAGGCGGGCGCAAGGGAATTTTGGCTTTGCGATGAGAATGGCAATATGCGCTTTTTCAATCCTCAAGGGGAATTGAAAAGAAGCGAGTTTTTCGGAGAATTTCCCGTCCGCATCGACATCGAGGTTGCCTGAGCAAAAGAGCGGGTGCGTTGGGATCGCGGCGAGGCCTGCCGGAGCTTTTTCTCGCCGTGCGTCTTGGCAAGGAGAAATAAAATGGAATGGCGTGAAGTGGTTGAGCACCCAAGCCTGAAAGACCTGCCTTTCAAGATCGAGACGAATGAGTGGGGTGAAATTGTGATGACGCCTGCCACTGTTGGGCATAGTAAGTATCAAGGGCGCATAATCAGGTGGTTTGACGGGTTTGGAAAGGGGCGTGTTCTTCCCGAGTGCCCCATTCAAACTTCCGAAGGTGTCAAGGTTGCTGATGTCGCCTGGGGCAGTACTGAGTTTTTCAGGCGAAACGAAGGTGATATGCTCTGCCTTATGGAATCGCCTGAAATAGTCGTTGAGATTAGATCTCCATCCAACACCGCCGAGGAGATGGATAGAAAGAAAAGGTTGTATTTCGAAAAAGGCGCAAGAGAGGTTTGGTTTTGCGACAAAGAAGGAAGCATTCGATTTTTTAATCCCAAAGGGGAATTGAAAAGAAGCGAGCTGTTTAAAGAATTTCCCGAACACATCGACATTGATGTTGTGTATTGACATGGAAGCCGACTCCGCCAATCCGGACCAATGCGACGCCTTGCTCATTCCCGGAGGATATTCCCCCGACAACCTGAGGGCGCACGAAGGCCCCGTGCGTTTTGTCAAGCAATTCATGGAGCAGGACAAACCGGTCTTCGCCATATGCCATGGTCCTCAGCTCCTTATCTCGGCGGGGAAACTCGAAGGCCGCAAGGCTACGGGGTGGAAATCGCTAATGTGCGATATAAAATATGCGGGGGCCGATTTTGTGGACAAAGAGGTGGTAGTGGACGGAAACCTTGTCACCAGCAGACAGCCGTCCGATATACCGGCCTTTATCGAAGCCTCCTTGAAGATGTTGGAGGAGGTGCGGGCCAAGGCGGCTTAGAGCCTGGCGGTGGGACCGCCCGGCGGGATTGCCGCGGCCGCATCTCGGGTTTTTCGTGGTTTCCGGGCGCCCCGGAATCGGCAGGCTTCCGTTCAAAGTTGAAAAGCGAGTAGGCCCCGCGAGTACGGCATGAAGCGAATCCTTTGAGGATTTCACTCAGGCTGGGCCGCTTGGCGGGGCCTTCACCGGCGTCGATCAAAAAGCGACGATAGCCCAAAGCCCTTAGAGCCGGGAGTTGTTCGAACAAACTGACCGGCCGGTCGGCGTAAATTTCGGCCCGACCGGCCTTTGTCGTCGGATAGTAGACTTCGCCCCTGGGGCTAAGAAATGGACGGTCCATGTAAAGCGGCGGGACCAGGCAGGATGTAAACAGCGGCGGCCGGCAATAGACTGTTACCGCCAGGCGGGAGCGGAGCTTTTGCCCGGCGAGTTCTTCCAGCTCCACTTTCGTGGTTTCGAGCGAAAGGACCGCCGATCCGCACCCCATTTCAAATACCTGTGCAAAAGCCGCGCTGTTCCTGAGGTTAAGCCTCGCTCCGGCGACAAGGCGAAGGGGCCCTCCCCTGCCCTTGCCCGTCAGGTTGAAATGTCCCCAGTTGTTGATCTCCCACAGCAGAAAGCCTTTCTTTATGAACCATGCGGCAGCGGCCCTGAAATAGTCGATGTCCTTTTCGAAAATGAGGGGCGGCAAGGATAAACCGAGTTTTTTCATCTGGGCGGGCGAAAACCGTTGTTTGGCAATCCGCTCGAGGTTGCTCTTGGTTGCGTCGAGAAACACCATCGCGGCCGGAGATTGCAACGCCTGCACGAGATCGCCCGGCGCGTCGACTTTGACTATAAGCGTCTCTTCTTCCTTTGCCCCGGGCTCGGCAGGCTTTTCATACTCCTCTCGAATATCCCGTCTGCGGGAGGACGCCGATTTTATGGTGATACCGGACGGGGCCTCTTCTTTGATCTTTTTCCATATCGCAGCGGCAGGTTCGGATTTTGTTCCTACCTTAAAAAGCCTTTCCCCCGGCTTGAGGGGCTTCGAACAGGCGAGGTACGCCAGTGTGCCCGCCTGCGCCGCTTGAATACCTGTCCCCGAATTGTCAAAGAGTTGCGAAACAGTGAACGCCTCTTCCTCTCTACCGGCCGAGGATTCGGGGCGAAGCCGGTCGTCTTTTGCAACCGGACGGCGCACATCAATAAGTACGCGGTTTGCCGAAACGGATTTTACCGTGGCCGACCACAGGCCGTTCGACCCGGACCGGGAAGGCGTTAGAATTTCGGTTGCGCCAGCATTGCCAAGACACCCCGAACTCAATCGCCTCGATGGGTTCTGCGCCAGAAGTTCCTTCGCATCGACCAGGGCCTTTTTCTCTTCGTCGGGCGAATCGGCGTCGAGGACCATACGGTAGGCCCTTACGACGCCTGCGACCCAGGATGCGGGCTTCATTCGGCCTTCTATTTTCAGTGCGGCAACCCGCGCCCGCTTCAGTTTGGAAACAAGCGGCAACCCGCACAGATCGCCGCACGAAAGGAAAAACCCCTCTTTACTGCCCTGGTGGAACTTGAGGCGGCACGGCTGGACGCATTCACCGCGAAGACCGCTTCGGCCTCCGCGGAAGCTGCTGGCCAGGCACAGCCCCGAGTAGGAATAGCAAAGCGCGCCGTGGATGAAGACTTCCAGTTCGGCTTTGGTGCTGTCGTATATTTTTTCGATCTCTTCGAGGCTGAGTTCGCGGGCGAGCACCACCCGGCTTGCGCCCATCGCCTGAAGGGTCTTTACGCCCGCCGAATTGTGAGCGGCTGCAAGAGTGGAGGCGTGAAGCTTGAGACCCGGGAACCGCCGCCCGCCAAGGTGGAAAATACCTGCATCCTGGACTATGAGGGCGTCGGGGTTAAGGGATGCAAGGGCGCCCAGAGTGTCGATCAGTTCGCCAAGCTCGCCCGAAACGATCTGGCTGTTCAAAGCCACGTAGACGCGGACACCACGATTATGCGCAAACGGGAGGATCGTTGCTAGCTCGCCGAGGGTAAAGTTTGAGGCGGTCGCCCTTGCGCCGAATTTTTTCAGGCCGAGGTAGACCGCGTCGGCGCCATTTTCAACAGCGGCAAAGAAGGATTCGATATTTCCCGCCGGAGCGAGCAGTTCGGGTTTCAAGCTCAACTATTTCTCCCCGAAGACCCGCTCGAATATCACATCCACATTCTTGAGGTGATAGCCGAGATCAAAAAGTGAGTCGATTTCTTCCACCGTAAGCAGGACGGTCACATCTTTATCGCTTTTCAGTTGTTCTTTGAGATCGCCGCGCCTGCTCCAGACCTCCATCGCGTTCCGCTGGACCATACGGTAGGCTTCTTCCCTGCTGAGCCCTTTTTGGATCAGAGAAAGCATTACCTGCTGGGAGAAGAAAAGGTTGCCCGAAACCGCCATGTTGCGTTTCATATTGTCCGGAAATACCGTAAGCCGCTCGACAACGCGCGTAAGACGCCCCAGCATGTAGTCGAGCAAAATCGTGGAATCCGGGCCGATAACACGCTCGACCGACGAATGGCTGATGTCTCGTTCGTGCCACAGCGCCACGTTTTCCATTGCCGCCATGCCATTTCCACGAAGCACCCGGGCAAGGCCCGAGAGGTTCTCCGAGGAGATCGGATTTCGCTTGTGAGGCATCGCCGAGGACCCTTTCTGGCCGGGTGAAAAATACTCTTCCACCTCCCGGATCTCCGTGTGCTGGAGCAACCGGACCTGGGTCGCGATCTTTTCGATCGAACTCCCGATTATGGCAAGGGTTGTGAAGAACTGAGCATGGCGGTCCCTCTGGATGATTTGCGTACTGACCGCAGCGCTTTTCAGTCCGAGGCGCTCGCAAACGGCTTCCTCGATTTCCGGGGCCGTATTTGCAAACGTGCCGACAGCGCCAGATATTTTCCCCACCCGCACGCCTTCCCGGGCCTGCATCATGCGCTCGCGGTTTCGCTCCATCTCCGAATACCAGACCGCGAGTTTAAGTCCGAAAGTGATCGGTTCGGCGTGGATGTTGTGGGAGCGTCCCATTTCCACGACGTCCTTGAACTCGAAGGCCCTTTTTTTCAGTACGGAAAGCAACTTATCGAGGTCTTCGAGGAGGAGGTCGGAGGCTTCGGTCAGCAGGAGGCCGAAAGCGGTATCCAAAACATCCGAGGACGTAAGGCCCTCATGGATGAAGCGAGCCGGCGGACCGACGAATTCTCCCACGCAGGTA
The DNA here is from genome assembly GCA_021793275.1 of Deltaproteobacteria bacterium. GTDB lineage: Bacteria > Desulfobacterota > Syntrophobacteria > Syntrophobacterales > Syntrophobacteraceae > SbD1. The sequence goes on from JAJYTC010000039.1 coordinate 30,262, forward strand.
AGAAACGCGATCACATCGTGCTGGGTCTCCAGCTCGATTTCATTAATCCTTTGAACGTCGAAATCGGCCTTTTCCTTTATGATCCTGAAGTCTTCGGGCGGAATCACGCCTCTTTCGAAAAGCGTCTCGCAAACAGCAAGCTCGACGTCGAGCCACTTCCGGTATTTGTTCTCGATTGTCCAGATCCGGGCCATCGCCGGATTGCTGTAACGATCTATCATTATATCCTCCCATGAGGTATGGTGTGATCATTGCGGTTCTCATCTTTTCACAAATCCAGAATAATTTAAAATCCGCCGAAAGGCAAACCCGTGACTTTAGGCGACCTCGAATCGGAAAGGAAAATTGATCGTGCCTTACCTGCGAGCGCATATGTCTATAGCCGGCGGTATCCACCTCGCTTTCGACCGCATGAAAAAAATCCAGGGGAGGGCCCTTCAAATATTTACGGCCAATCAGAGGCAGTGGCGCGTGAGCGCCCTGGACGCCGAACGGATTGCACTCTTCAAGTCCAGGTGGCGGGAAAGCGGGCGACCTCCCGTTGCGGCGCACGCCAATTACCTGATCAATCTTGCCGCGCCGGACGAACGGATCCTGCAGCAGTCGGTTGCCGCTTTTACCGAAGAACTCAGACGGTGCAAAGACCTTGGAATACCTTACCTGGTCATGCACCCGGGCGCGCATGGGGGCGCGGGAACTGAGCCCGGGCTCCTGCGCCTGGTGGAAAATCTCGATCTTGCGATCGAGACTTCCGGTGTCGAATCGGTCTGCGTGCTTATAGAAAACACTGCGGGACAGGGATCGTGTCTCGGATCGAGCTTCGAGGAAATAGGCATCATTTTG
>JAJYTC010000040.1 GCA_021793275.1 Deltaproteobacteria bacterium
AGGCCTTGCGCCATGGAAAGTATACGCAGACATTGGGCCAGCGGTTGGGCAATCTGCCGGAAAGCCTGCGCTCGGACGGTCGGCCCACCATCTGGCTCCATTCATGTTCGGTAGGCGAGACACTGAGCATTGAGCCTCTGGTAAATGAGCTGCATCGCCGTTTTCCTGAAGCACGCCTTGTCTTCTCCACAGTAACCAAGACCGGCCAGGCCATAGCCCGGCAGCGTTTTTCCATTTATGGCCGGGGCAACACTTTTTATTTCCCCTTCGACCTGGGAGTGATTTGCAGACGTTTTCTGGACTTTATTCGGCCAACCGTCATCGTGATCACCGATACTGAAATCTGGCCCAACCTGTTGCTCCAGGCTCGCAAACGCTCCGTTCCCGTCGTAATGGCAAACGGTCGTATTTCGCTTAAGTCCGCGCGTTTATATCGCCTTGTGCGTCCCTTTATGAAGAAGGCATTTGCAAGCTATGCGGCTTTTCTCATGCAGTCCGAAGATGACGCCGAGCGTATTCGATCTATCGGCGCTCCTGCCGGCAAGGTGATCGTGAGCGGCAACATCAAGTATGACAAGGGACCGGCTGAGCAGGGACAAATAGAAAGGGTTTGCCGGTCGGTAGACGAGGCGCTTGGCGTTTCGTCCTCCGACGGTCAGGTCATAGTGGCGGGCAGCACGCATGAAGGCGAAGAGCAGGTGCTGCTCGAGGTGCTGCGTAGAGTGAGGCTGTTACCCGGGCTCGGTAAGACAAGGCTTCTGCTGGCGCCAAGGCATCCGGAAAGGTTCAATGGAGTTGCCGAACTGGCCTCCCGGGCCGGTTTTATGGTCAGGAGGCGTTCCGAAAACAACGGAGCGCCCGAAGGGGCGGCAGTATTGCTGCTCGATTCGATCGGGGAACTTGCCGCGGCATACCGGTTTGCGACCATCGCATTTGTGGGCGGAACGCTGATTCCGCACGGAGGCCAAAACATCCTCGAGCCCGCATGGTATGCCAAGCCGATTGTGATCGGACCTTCGATGGAGAATTTCCGGCAGACTGCCGAGGACTTTCTGTCACGCGGCGCGGTAAAACAAATCCTGGCGGGGATATCCGACAGGGAAGCGCAGATCGAGGAACTGACCGACATATTTGCCGGGTTGCTCGGAGACGCAGAACGGCGAACGGCCATGGGCCGCGCGGCCATCTCGGTTCTTGAGAGTAACCGCGGCGCATCGACGTTCACCGCCGACCGGATCGCGGCGATTTTTGAAGAAGCCGGCAAACGACCAATGGTCCGATGAGTTCTCAGGCTCAACTCCCCGTGCATCAGGCCAGGGCGTTGTCGACTATCCGGCGGGCCTCGCGCACGACGGCCTCCAGGTGGGCCTCATCCCGGAAACTCTCGGCGTAAATCTTGTATATATCCTCCGTGCCGGAGGGGCGTGCGGCAAACCAGCCGCCGGTCGCCGTGACTTTCAGTCCGCCGATGGGGGCGTTGTTGCCGGGGGCGTTGGCGAGCATGGCCGTTATGGGCTCGCCCGCCAATTCCGACTCCCTGACGGCCTCGGGCGTCAATTTTGCCAACTTCGCCTTCTGTTCCGGCGTCGCCGGGGCGTCGATGCGCGTGTAGTGCGCCCTGCCGAACTCGGCGATCAGTTCGAGGTAGTGTTCGCCGGGGTCTTTGCCCGTTCGGGCGGTTATCTCCGCGGCGAGCAGGTTGGGAATGATCCCGTCTTTGTCCGTTGTCCAGACGGAGCCGTCCATGCGCAGGAAGGAGGCGCCGGCGGACTCCTCGCCGGTAAAGCCGAGGGAGCCGTCGAGGAGTCCGTCCACGAACCATTTGAACCCGACGGGAACTTCCACGAGCTTTCTGTTCATCCGTGCCGCCACCTTGTCGATCATCCCGCTGCTCACAACTGTCTTTCCCACCGCCGCCGTCTCCGGCCATTGCGGACGGTTGGCGAAAAGATAGGCGATGGCTACGGCCAGGTAGTTGTTGGGGGGCATCAAGCCCTGGCTGCGACTAACGATCCCGTGGCGATCCGCATCCGCGTCGCTTGCAAAAGCCACGGCGAACCGGTCTTTGAGATCGATCATTCGCGCCATAGCGTAACGCGAAGAGGGGTCCATGCGGATTTGACCGTCCCAATCGACGGTCATGAATCGAAACGTCGGGTCGATGTCGTGACTCACCACATCGAGATTGAGGCCGTAACGTTCACAAATGGCGTCATAATAGGCCACACTGGCGCCGCCCAGGGGATCCGCCCCGAGCCGTACCCGGCTTTCTCTGATGAGCTTCATGTCCACTACGGAGGGAAGGTCGTCCACGTAGGACTCGACGTAATTGTGCCTGTGCGTGGTTTTCTCTTTGAGGGCGCGTTCAAACGGGATCCTCGATACGCCGCGCAGTCCGTCGGAAAGAATGGTGTTGGCCTGCTGTTCGATCCACCGGGTCACCTCGGCGCCGGCGGGCCCTCCGTGGGGCGGATTGTATTTGAAGCCGCCAAAGCGCGGCGGATTGTGAGAAGGGGTGATCACAATGCCGTCAGCCAGTCCGCGGCTGCGCCCCCGGTTATACGTGAGAATCGCATGCGAGACAACCGGGGTAGGCGTGTATCCCTCCGCCGCATCCAGCATGATAGTGACGCCGTTGGCGGCCAGCACCTCGATAGCGGTGGCAAAAGCGGGCTCGGAGAGCGCGTGGGTATCGACGCCCAAAAACAGCGGCCCGTCGATTCCCTGCTGTCGGCGGTACATGCAAATGGCCTGGCTTATCGCCAGGATGTGCTGCTCGTTGAAAGAGTTGTCCAGCGACGAGCCCCTGTGCCCGGAGGTGCCGAAGGCCACGCGATGTTCGGCAACGGAAGGGTCGGGGCGGTTGACGTAATAAGCCGTGATAAGGCGGGGGATGTTGGTTAACATCCACTGTTCGGCGAATTTTCCCGCATAAGGCGAAATGCTCATCTATCTCTCCCTGAAACAGTGCCGAGGTTGAAGCAGAAACAGGTTATATAATAAGATGGGTCCGTGTCGCAGGCCAGTCTTAACTTAATCGCCAACAAGGTCAGCCCGGTGTTACGTTCCATAAATTCATACATATTTAAATTATAGCTGGCCCTTTCGCATGTCGTCATTCCGGCAAGGCTTTTGAGCCGGAATCCAAGGTTTTTCGAAATATCAGCTAATTTCCGGAAGGCAACTCTGGAATTTGATACTCGCGCAGGCGCCTGATCTTAAATCCGCCTGCCGCGGGATTTACGGGAATGGATCATGAACAGCTGCAGGGTTTCAGGCGGCAAACCTCAGTATTTCTACCTCCGCGCCCTTTGCCACAGCCTCATCGGCCCTGCCAGGCACAACAGCGTTTGCCTCTTTGGACAGAAAATACTCGCCGCAATTCTCGCAGACTTGAGCCGGTACGCCTTTGATAATCGCAACAGTCTCGCCGCGGTTGAGAGTGACCACGACCTCTCCATCATGGGTTTCGCCGCCGCACAGGATGCACTTCATTTCCGTCTCCCCCTGAAATCCGAACGGGGCACTTTCCTCTAGGCCAGTCGCCCATTCACCCACTACCACGCACCCCATAAACAATCAATTCGTCCTTGTGGCAGGCTTCCCCTCCGCCAGCGCCCGGCTTATGAGCGAGACCCCCAATTCCAGATATGTTAGGTGAAGCGGGCATATTCCGGAATTTAGGTTTTTCATGCATAGGAGAGACAGATTGAGTTTGGTAGAGGTTCTGAATTGCAGTGAAGATTAATATTAACAAAACCTTGACTCGGAATCACTCCGATGTGGAATGGTTCAATTTTCTGATACTGTACGGAAAACCTCCAACCCTCTCGCAATCTCCCACAATCCCTCACCCGCTTCAGGCCTTCTATTTTTGAGGGCCTTTTCCCATTAACAGCCATGAGGAGCTTTGAGTCTTGAGAGCCCGGCTTGATGATTGAAGCGGAGTTTCGGCTCAAGGTCCGCGTCGAAAAGGGGTCGAGAGCAATTTAAAAATGTCAGACCCCTTCATATGCTTAGCGAAACGGCGCAGGAGTTTGAAAGTACCGAGAGGGCGCCAGAAAATCCGGTAAGCAAACATCAAGGCGTAGCCTTTCATGCGGATCCGTCTTAGCGAGGCGCCAGACAGGGCGGTGTGGTCGATGTCTGCGCACTTGAACGATTTGTGCCAATCCCGTTCGTCGTCAATGATCCCGCGGGCGACATACTCCTGCCATAAGGGGGCACCCCGGTAGGCGCTCAGACGGCCAAAGCCAAAGGTGTCCAGCTTCAGCCGGGCGGCAAAGAGAAAGCTGGCAATGATATCCTTCGCAGTCTCGCCGGGAGAGCCAATGATAAAAAAGCCGTGTACCCTATCGATGCCGTGCCGCTTTGCTTCACTGACCGCGTGCTCCACCTGTTTCAGTGTCTGTTTCTTATGCAGCCAGTCCAAGACCTTTTGCGTACCCGCCTCCACCCCGAAAGCCAGAGAATTGCAGTTGGCCTTTTTCATTAGTGGCAGTTGATCCACCGCCGCTGCATCCACTCGTCCTTCGCAGCCCCAGCCGAACTTGAGGTCGCGCTCAATGATACCCCCACAAATTTCGCCAATGCGCTTGCGGTTTATGAGAAAGTGATCATCGGTCAGGTAAATCGAGCGGTAACCCAAATCGTTCAGTTGCTGCATTTCTCCCAAGACGTGCTCTGAGGAACGGGAGCGCCATTTGCCACCACAAAGGGCCGGAATATCGCAGTAGATGCAGGAATAGGGGCAGCCTCGGGAAGTCTGCATGGTGCAGAATTTATCAAGGGAGAGGACCCCGGGGATGTCCTGGGGCAAGGATTCCATGTAGTCGATGGGCAGGCTGGCACGGTCGGGATAAGGAAACTGATTCAGGTCCTTCAGGAGTGGACGTGGGTAGTTTCTTACAATTTCTCCAGCATCACGCCAGACTAGACCGGCTACTGCGCGCGGGTCGTCCAACTTGTCCAGGTAGTCCGGCAGGAGTTCTTCGCCCTCTCCGACTCCCAAGCAGTCCAGTTCAGGGCAGTCCTTGAGGATGCGGTCCGCATTCATGGTGACGAAGGGGCCGCCTGCGATGAGGGAGATTTTGGGGGCGGCGGATTTTAGCCGGGCGGCAAGGTTCTTGAGCTCAGGGTAGCTGCTAGTCGAGAGGCAGGAGAGGGCAATGACGTCAGGGCGCTCCTCTACTACAGCCCGCGAGAGGTGCTCCGCCTGCATCTGCGGGTGACAGGTATCGAACAGCCTCACCCGGTGGCCATGGCGGCGCAGAACCGGAGCCAGGGTCTGGATTCCCAAAGGTGGAAATGCTGCCACTTTGATCCGGCCATCGTCAGACCAGGATTTGTTCAGATCCGCCGGGAGTAGTTGGCAATATTTTTCACCGCGGACGTACACCATGAAGACATGCATCAACCATCCTTCGTTACCGGTTGGTCATAGAGAACCTGCAGAGGCACGGTGGCATTCAGGTTCTCAAAAAAAGGCGGCTTGGACGCCGCCGGAACTCTTCCTGTGCCGATATCGCGTCACCCTCTCGTGTCGCGTTTCACGGCCTCCGGGGACGCAATAAAATGACCTTTCACAGGGCCAGTTGGCTGTTCTTCGCTCTCTCTCCTTGGCTTTACGTCATCCCATTAATCCTGTGAACAGAGCCAAGGATTTTATTCCATAACGCCGAACGAATTTCAGGCTGGAATGTCATCAGGTGAGAAGATATGCCATCTATAAACTATACTTTAGCAACAGTGATCGTCAATGAGAAAGGGGCCAGCCCTTGAAAATAAAATGCAGAGCCTTCCGATGTGGCACCTCGTGGTCTTAAAGATCACTATTAAATCTCAACCCTGCTTGCCAAAATGGCGGAGCGAACTCCGGCGCGGTCTGGCTCGCTGCACATCATACTTTGCTTGGAAGATGGCCCCGCCGGGTGAGGACCCCTCGGAGCGGCATCCCTTCAAGCGGCCCCTGCATGCTCCAATCCTCATGGATTTAGGGCCTGTGAATGCCCGTAGCCTTCACAGACGATGCGGCAGTTAGCCCGCGACCCCAGAGTCGCGTGCAACGGGCGCGGACACTAGGCAAGAAACGCGGGTGGCACGGGCAAGTATTGCCCGTGCCGAAGGCAAGAGGGCTGCTACACAGCAGGAGTAATTTCGACCTCCACGGGTCCGCCTGCAAGGCACCATATAGCCGAACTAAAGGGCCGGTCCAAAGGGCTGCCGACCAGTCCTGCCCTTACGAAATTGCTATGTGTATATTCAGCCTGTGCCTGCTTGTTTTCGAGTAAAAGTCGTCTCCTGGAGCAGGAGAAAGTTGTGAACTGAGCACGCCCCTCACTACCGAATATTTGTCTCCCCACGGGCAGCTTTTTTTTCGATTGGCCGTCAGGTCTCTTGTCCGTTGTCCCCCGGCAAAAAAAGACCTGCCCGCTCCACCCCGCGTTGGTCTGCTGTTCGATCCACCTGGTCACCTCGGCGCCGGCGGGTCCGCCGTGGGGCGGTCAGCGACCAGTGATGGCGGCGTTTTTTCTGTTCGCTCATCACTGCTCACTCATAACTGCCTCAAATGCTTAATGCCCCCCGGCCCTGCCACAATGACATCGCAGGCCAAATTCAAAAAAAGCCCGTGCTCGATGATCCCGGCCCGAGATTCCAGTTTTCTCGCCAGTTCTTCGAGGTTGGCGATAGGCCCGAAGCCGCAGTCAAGGATCAGGTTGCCCTGGTCGGTTCGAAACTCGCCGCCGCCGGATGCCGGCCGCAGCACCGGCTCGGCGCCAAGCGAGGACAAGTAGCGCACCTGAGAGCGCCAGCCGAAGGGCAGCACCTCGACCGGTACCGGCCAATGCGTACCCAACTTGGGCGACATCTTGCTCTCATCCACTATGATAATTTCGCGGCGGCTGGCCTGGGCCGCGATCTTCTCGCGCAAAAGCGCCCCGCCGCCTCCCTTGATCAGGTTTAAGCCCGGGTCGACTTCGTCTGCGCCGTCGATTGTGATGTCGATCTCACTCGGCAGGTCTTCCGGAAGCATCGGAAGTCCCAGCCCCGCCGCATCCCGCCCTACGCCGCTCGATGTAGCGAATACGGCGATATCGCGCAGCCGTCCGCTCCCGTACAACTCCGCTATGAGGCGGACGGCGTAAGCGGCAGTGGAACCGGTACCCAACCCGACGGTCATTCCGGACCGGATGAATTGGACCGCATACTCCGCCGCTTGCTGCTTGAAGCGTGCCAGTGCCTCGGGAGCCGAGGCCGCCCCGGTCACGATTCCATCCTCAGTTGGGCTGCGGCCGGCCGGTCCACAAGCCAGCGCACTTCCCCCGATGCGGGCCGGACGGCCTGGGCCGGGAGCACAACCGGCTGGTAGGGTCCTTCATGAACCTGCTTCAATATTTCCGCCTTTCCTGCTCCGGACACGAGGAAGACCACCTGCCGGGCGGCATTGATGACCACCGGGGTCATCGTGATGCGCCACATGCCGGCGACCTCGACATAGGCGGCCATGACCCATCGCTCCTTTTCCGTTACCGCGGCCAGTCCCGGGAAAAGCGAGGCCGTGTGGCCGTTATCTCCCATGCCGAGAAGAATCAGGTCGAAGCCTTCCAAGGGTGGTCCCCCTGTAGCGGCGCCTCCGCCGAAAACGCGGCGAAGAACATCCTCGTAGTCCGCCGCAGCTTTTCCCGGCGCTTCCTCGCCATGGATACGGTAAATGTTGTCGCGTGGAAGCGGCGCCTTGTCGAGCAGAACGGTCCTTGCCATAAGGTAGTTGCTGCGTGGGTCGTAGGGCGGAACGCAGCGTTCGTCTCCAAAATAGATAAACACCCTGGACCAATCGATTCTCTCCAGGCAGCCGGCCGCAGCCAAGAGCGTGTAGACCGGTCGCGGAGTTTCCCCGCCCGACAGGGCGATGGTAAAGCGTCCGCGTTCTGCGATGGCCCGTGCAGCCGATTCGATAATCAAATCAGCCGCACCGGCGACAAGGCTCTCATTGTCCGGGTAGACGGTAATCTTCGACATCCCGTGAGCCCCTTGCATCAGTCCCGGCCCTTCAAACGGCGATAGCGGCGGATGAGCGCGTTGGTCGAACTGTCGTGCCCGAGTTGCGGGGCCGCCGCGCCGGAGAGTTCGGGGATGATTCGCCCTGCCAGCACCTTGCCCAGTTCTACGCCCCACTGGTCGAAGGAGTCGATGTTCCAGACAATGCCCTGCGTAAAAACGTTGTGTTCATACAGGGCGACGAGGCTCCCCAATGTCTTTGGCGTCAGGCTCTCGGCCAAAATTACATTGGTCGGGCGGTTGCCTTCGCAAATCCGAAAAGGCGTTTGAAAATCCGGGGAACCCTCGCCGGTCAGTTCTGCAGCGGTTTTTCCGAAGGCCAGCGCTTCGGCCTGGGCGAACATGTTGGCCATGAGCAGGTCGTGATGGTGGTCAAGGGGGCTCAGAGGACGGCAAAAACCGATCAGGTCGCAGGGGATCAGCTTGGTGCCCTGGTGAATGAGCTGGTAAAAAGAGTGTTGCGCGTCAGTGCCGGGCTCGCCCCAGATAATGGGACCGGTCTCATAGTCTACGAACCTTCCGCCCAGGTCCACATGCTTGCCGTTGCTTTCCATCTGCAACTGCTGCAGGTAGGCGGGAAAGCGTTTGAGGCAGGAAGCGTATGGCATGACGCCCATGGTTTGCGCGCCGAAAAAATTGTTGTACCAGACCGTCAGAAGCCCCATGATCGCCGGGAGGTTGCTCTCGAGGGGCGCAGTGCGGAAGTGCTCGTCCATGGCATGAAAGCCGGCGAGCATCTCTTTGAAATTCTCCGGCCCCACCGCCAGCATCGTCGAAAGCCCGATGGCCGAGTCCATGGAGTAGCGGCCGCCTACCCAGTCCCAGAAGCCGAACATGTTGGCGGTGTCGATCCCGAATTCCCGGACCTTTTCACCATTGGTGGACACGGCGACGAAATGAGAGGCCACGGCCTCCTCGCGGCCAAGCGAGTCGACCAGCCACTTCCTGGCGGTCCGGGCGTTGGTCATGGTCTCGAGCGTGGTGAAGGTCTTCGAGGAGATTACAAAGAGCGTTTCGGCGGGGTCCAGGCCCTGCGTGGCCTCCGTGAAGTCGGCCCCATCCACGTTGGACACGAATCGGAAGTTCATGGCTCGTTGGCTCGAAGGCCGAAGAGCCAGGTACGCCATCTCAGGGCCAAGGTATGAGCCGCCGATGCCGATATTGATAACATTTTTGATACGCTTTCCTGTGCAGCCCAGCCACCGGCCGTCGCGAACCCGGTCGGCAAAATCCGACATCCTGTCGATTACCGCATGTACATCCGGAACCACGTCACGACCGTCTACCGAAATAGACGCGCCCCTGGGAACGCGCAAGGCCGTGTGCAACACTGCGCGATTTTCGGTAAGGTTTATCTTCTCACCCCGGAACATGGCGTCCCGCCTGGCTTCAAGGCCGCACTCGCGGGCAAGTTGGACCAGCAGGATAAGAGTTTTGGCCGTAATTCGATTCTTCGAATAATCGAGGAAGATGCCGGCGCCTTCCGCGCAAAATCTCTCACCTCGGGTCGGGTCTTCGGCAAAGAGCTGGCGCAGGCTCGTACCGGAGATCTCTTCGTAATGCGCCTTCAGGGCTTGCCATGCCTGCGTTTCCGTAAGTCTTGGACCATCGTTCATCTGATATTTCCTTCATTGTGATCGAAAGGCGGGACTTTATCCGGCGGTCCCGCTGTGCCGCGTATAAAAAGCGGGAGCTGAATAGGCCTTATTCCTTCTCCTGGTGGCCGCCGAATTCCCAGCGCATGGCGGAGAGGATCTTATCGGCAAAATCATCCATACCCCTGGAACTGAAACGGCTGAAAAGCGCCGATCCGATAACCGGAGCGGGTACGCCTTCGTCAATGGCTGCCTGCAATGTCCATCGTCCTTCGCCCGAATCGGATACACGGCCTGCGAACCCGGTGAGGTCGGGGTTCTCAGAGAGAGCATCGGCCGTCAAATCGAGCAGCCATGAGCTGATAACGCTGCCGCGCCGCCATACTTCGGCGATATCGGGCAAGGGGAATTCGTACTTGTAAAATTCCGGCCGGCGCAACGGCGCGGTCTCTGCGTCCACGGCCCCCAAGCGGCTCCCGGCGCCGGCATTCTTTAGAATATTCATGCCTTCCGCGATGGCGGCCATCATCCCGTACTCTATGCCGTTGTGGACCATTTTTACAAAATGTCCCGCGCCGTTGGGGCCACAGTGAAGATAACCGTTTTCGGCCGGGGAGGGGGGGCCTTTGCGACCGGGGGTGCGCGCTATCTCGGCCGATCCGGGCGCCAGCGCCTTGAAAATGGGCTGCAGGTGCCGAACCGCTTCAGCCTCGCCGCCGATCATCATGCAGTAGCCCCGTTCAAGCCCCCAAACGCCGCCGCTGACGCCGACATCCAGGTATTCGATGCGTTTTTCCTTCAAGGCCGCCGCCCTGCGGATGTCGTCGTGGTAGTAGGAGTTGCCGCCGTCGACCACGATGTCGCCGGGTTCAAGCAGCGAAACCACCTCCTCCAGCACTTTGTCCACTGCGGCTGCCGGCACCATCAGCCACACGGCGCGCGGCGCCGACAGCATCCCGATAAATTCCGCAAGGTCTGTTGCGCCCTTTACGCCTTCGCTCACTATCTTTGTTAAGGATCCGGCATCGCGATCGTACATGATACAATCGTGACCGGCCTTGATCAAGCGGAGCGCCATATTACCGCCCATGCGCCCCGCCCCGATCATTCCAAGTTGCATAACCGTTCTCCTTTGCAGATTTTTATGTTCTCAAGGGCCACACTAATCTACGAATGAAGATGGGTGGGATAAAGAGGCAAGTCGGAACATTTTACAATAAAAAGAATGCCGCACCCCATCGTGCCGTGGTGAATGGGTGCTCACTTTCGACGAGACGAACCCGCCGGGCAAGAATTGCAGGGAGAAGCATATGCGCGCCGGTCGGGTTCGGTTTGCACGCTCCGTTGGTCATGTCGATGCGATAATTTTCACCTGGAATACTGAGCAAATACTGTTTGAGTAGTCACAAAATACATGGTTCCCCTCATTTAACTTTTTTCGGACGCGGCTATATTTATAATCGCTTAGCTGTACCATCTCATGTTTCTCTCTTGGAGAAAGCCAGGTCCCTCCCACCTGGCTTTTTCCTTTTCAGAGGTCGGAGCCCGCCCGCTCACCCGTAAATTGGATAAAGATTCTGCGCGTTCTGGGCCCGTCGAATTCCAGTAGAAATATTCTCTGCCAGGTCCCGAGGGCCATTTTCCCCGAATCGATGATCACCTGCGCACTGCCTCCCGCGAGGACCGCCTTGATGTGGGCTGCGGAATTACCCTCTGCGTGCTTGTAGCCGCCCTGCCACGGAACCAGACTGTCCAGCTTTTCCAGGATGTCGTCCATCACGTTTTTATCGGCCCCTTCATTAATCGTGACGGCGGCAGTGGTGTGGGGAACGTAGATCAGGCAGACGCCGTTTCGAGCTGATTTTTCCTTCAATACGGCGTCTATACGGTCGGTGATGTCAACGGCACAGCAGTGGGCCGCGGTCTTTATCTGGATGGTTTCCATATGTATCCCGTTCAGGGCAGGATGATTCCCGACTCCGTCCGACGCTCCCGCTCCACAGTCTCGCCGGCTTCCCGGAAATCCTCATGCCAGTAAAAATTCATCCAATCCATTATAAGGCGGGACACGACGGGATTTTTTCCCGCAGGCGACTCCCCGGCCAGATCGCATGCAATTATCCATGCCCAGCGCGCCTTATCTTCGACGTCGGTGAGCTTGAAAAGCATAGCCTGCTCTTCGAAAAATCTTCTGAAAAGGCGCCGTTTCGTCCCTGCGCACAAATTGTCACCGGCATTTCGAATCAATTGGAGGCTGCGCTCGGCCAGGATCTCCCGCGGCACCACAAGCAGCGGGTTGTCAAGCTCCTTTAGCTTTTCGTGCCATGGCGCCAGTTCTTCCTTACCGAACTTTAGCCAGGAAAGGTCCATATCCTCGAGTAAGCGTTGGATTTCCACTTCGTCGAAAAATTGCTCCGGATGTTCTATCCCGGCCATGAGGTCATAGACATACGGCCTTGCACCCGGTTCATGATATCTTGCAAAGATATCCCGTCCGCGCTCGAGGTGGGCATATGACCCTTTGCCGGTCCAAAAATCGAGCATTTCGAAAAAGAGTCCGGCGGCGTGCCGGAGCGGCACATCGGCGCCTCTGCGGAGCGCATGGCTGGAGAGCATCTGGAGGTACTCTTTGTACAGCTTCCGAGTGGCCGATTCCACCACGCGCACATTGAAGGTGGGGAAATCGTCTTCGAGAAATGCGGTTACAAGAGCATAGCTCCCGGTAGACGCCTCGGGAACCAGGGCTGAAACGATCCACATGGCGCCCTTGACATGGAACAGGTGAGCGACGGCGTTTCTATGCTCATCGCGGATCAGGACGACTTTCTCGGGTGACGATTTTTCCCCTGCGGCTGTAAAACCCTTTTGCGAGAAGCGGTATGCGGCCTGTTTGGCGCTTTTTCTGTATGGCGAAGCTCCCAGAATTCCTTCGAGGGCCTGGAAGGTCCGAAACCCCGTTGGGCTTGGATTGCGGCTCAACCTGTCAATAAGAGCTGCTGCAAGGATCGGCCTTGCCGATAGAGAGTTGCACAGGGATTTCAGGTACCCTTCAAAACTCTCGCCTCCAGGGGCCTGAACGGCAAGGCGGTCGAAGATCATTTCCAACTCGCCGGTTTCTTCCCGGGTGAGTGCAGGCTGGTCTTTTGCTTTTTTGGTTGTTGCTTGCTTCTTGCTCATATTTCCTCAAGTATCGGACGGGGCGGTCCGGAGCGGATGGAAAATCCCTCCGTGCCGGCCGAAATTATAAGGCCGAGAAACTCAGACCGCTAAAATAAAAAAAGCCCCATTCACACGCCGGTAAGAGTGATTCTGGGGCTCTTCGAACGGAGTGGAAAACTCTATTCTTCGCTTTCGGGTTCCCCCTCGCGCGGCTCTAAGATCAAAGAGTCGGCTACAAGCTCCCAGAGATATTTTACCTCGACATCCATCATGTCGTACTCTTTACGCAAGCTCTTCATGATCTGGTCGCGGCAGTTGTGGCACGGAGCGATAAGCAGTTTCGCACCCGTATCCTTGATCTGCTTCGCCTTAATCCGGCCGTAAAAGATGCGCTCCTCGGCATACGGGGAAGCCCATGCGCCTCCGCCTGCGCCGCAGCAATGATTGTTGGCGCGGTTGGGATACATGTCCACGAATTCTTCCACGCATTGCTGGGTTATCCAGCGGGGTTCCTCGAAATAGCCGTGGCCGAAGACCATCTCGGATTTGCGGCCATAGTTGCACGGGTCATGGTACGTGGTGAGGTGCGGGTGCGCGGACTTGTCCACCTTGATGCGGCCTGTCTCAATGTACATCTTCAAAAGGTCATGGATGCTCATGTATTTGACCTGACCGGGAAACCAAAGTTCGAGACCAACACGGGTCGCGAAATAGGCGTGTCCTCATTCCGGTAGGAGTAAATACTCGCATTCCAGTTTCTTGTAGTTCTCGACAATCCTGCGGACTACCTCCTTCATGGCCTCGTCGTCGCCGGTGAACAGCCCCCAGTTTACTCCCTCCCAGTTGTCAGAGGTAGTTGTCCAGGATTCATTGGCTGCGGATAAAATCTTCCACCAGAATTTCATGTCCTCCGGTTCGCCGAAAGGCTCCTTGGAATTGATCGTCAGCAGGAATTTGGCGCCTTTTTTGTCAATCGGCACGCTGAAGCCCGGCAGTTCTTCGGCCAGCTCCGCCCCTACGTCCTCCATGAGGAACAGGAAATCTTCCTGCGGGATACCGACGTTATTTCCGGTCTTGAGGCACATCTCGACGCCCTTGTGCAAAACACCGGGCACTTTGTCGCGCGGCCTCAGCCACCTGGCGGTCCGGATCAGGCGGACAAGGTCGATGTGCATCGGACAGGCATGTTCGCAACGCCCGCACAGGGTGCAGACCCAGGGGAATTTGGAATCGATCAGTTCTTGCTCCAGGCCCAGAAGTACAGCCCTAACCGCCTTGCGCATGTCCCAGCCGTCGACTCCGGTTGCCGGACAGCCGCCTGCGCACGTGCCGCAGGTAAGACATAGGTTGAGAATTCCCGGTGCGGTTGCAACCTGCTCCTGGTTGAATAGGTCAATGAGTCGGAGGTCTTCGCGCTTTGTCAATACCAACGGGTCCATTGTTCTTCTCCTGTTTCCAATCCATGCCCCTGCGTGGGGGGAGGACTCTTCGCGCGGGGAAAATTATCACAAATGAAACTGATGGAGTACACTGCTCACTAGTGATCGTAGTTTTTTCTCATAACTCGAATCGAGGGCAAATGCAATCTGATTCTTGCAGATAGGTCTAATTCAAACTGATACGCCCGGGAACCAGTGGTGGCAACGGCTCCCGCCGCTTCTATCCTTCGCTATTTCCCCAATCGGCTCACCCCAGCGTCTTAACTGCCCGCATGACAAGTTCCGCGATTTTAATCTTCTGAGGGCACAGCCGTTCGGCGCCGGAATAATCGATTGTTTCGAGCTTTTCCCGCACCTCGATGGGAATTGCGGCAAAGCAGTTTCTCGCGTGCTCCACCTCACCATAGCTGTTGTAATACATCAAAAAACGCATTATGTCCCCAACCGGTGCGGCCTGCCCGATCGCCGGCTCGCAGATGGAGGTGCACCCGGCGCAGTAACCCCCGGAGGTCTCCAGGGCGAATGCATCCATCAGTTTCCGGTCTTCGGAGGTAAGTTTGGTTCGATCTAGCGCCGCGGCCACATTCGACATGAGGATCGTCATATTGGCCATCTGTGAACAGATGCTCGCAATGTTCGGGTCCTCCCAGACCGCTTTGAGCCTTGCCTGGGCGTCGGTGAATCCGCGTTTGACAAATCGGGAGGCCAGCTCCAGTTCGGCTTCCGAATCAACCGCAACAGAGCCTTTACCCTGGGTCTTCATTGCCGTAAGCCCTATGCCGGCTTTGCTGCACGCATCCACCGCCCTGCGCATCTTCTCGGATCGCATCAGCCGGAAGTCGTATCGGATCATGGCTCCGTCTATCCATCCGAGTTTGGAGGCGGCCAGAAGCATGTCTTCCATATTGCTGTGGGCGCTGAAACCGATGAATTTGATCTTCCCCTGCGATTTGGCTCTTTCGGCCCAGGCCCTGGCTTCTTTCCCGAGCAGGCTGGGGCTGTTTATTCCGTGCAGAAAGTAAAGATCGATGTAATTGGTGTTGGTTCTTTGCAGCGACTGGGCGAGGTATTGCGAAAGACCTTCGGGATCGTACCGTGTGGATTTGCTTACAAGGAAGATTTCCTTCCTTGTCTGCGGGTATTTTTTCAAAAACTGTCCTATCCCTCTCTCGCTTTTTCCCCCTACATAGGATTCGGCGGTGTCCCAGTAAGTTACGCCCCATCTGAGGGCTTGCTTTAAAAGGAGTTGGTTGGTCGTGATATCGAAAATTCCGCCAAGCCCCAGACAGGAGACTTTCACGCCGGTCCTGCCGAAGGCTCTTACCGGGATTCTGACCGGAGTGGGACTTCCGGGTTCGGGTTGAGCCTCCGCCGCCTGATTTGCCGGAAAAAGGATCGGCCCGGCGCCAAGTGCGCCTGCAATCTTAAAGAAATTTCGACGAGAACAGCCTTTGTTGTCGGACATCGCTTCTCCTTGTCGAATTAACTTGAGTTAAGATTGTCTAAGCAAAAGTGAATGTTTTCTGCTCCGGGATTCTCCTTCAGCGCTTACCCGGATCGCCCTGCGGCCGCTAACCGGGCATTCGTGCTCGCAAACCCCGCAGCCGGTGCACTTTTCAGGATCCACTTCAGGGGCTTGGAGCCGAATCTGCAGCATGAACTTCCTACCTTCGGCGGTGAAAAGATCCGGCGAAAGCCCCGATTCAAGGGTTATCGAGTTGCCCGAGTTGGAAACGATCCGCCTTTTTTCCGATATATCGCCGGCCTCGACCGCCATAAAAAAATCGCCCGTACCGTAGCGGTGAGGCTTAAGCGCAGGTCTTGAAAGAAAAATCGTGGTCCCCGAAACGCTTGCGACCTCCAGCCTGCCGTTTCGCACTGCAGCGAAAGTCTCCCTTACGAATATCGCTTTGGGGCTGACAGGGCAGTTCTCCTGGCAGACGATGCATGGCCTGTTCATCGCCCAGGGCAGGCAGCGGCCACGATCCACAAAAGCTGTGCCGATCCGGATGGGACCGGCTTTTTTGAAAGGACCCAGTCCGAGTTTTTCATCGAGCGAAAGGGGCCGGATTGCTGCCGTCGGGCATATATGACCGCATGCGACGCAGTCTTTCTGGCAGCCGCTCGTTCCCGCGCGCATGTTCAAAGCGGGGGTCCACAGACCCTCGATTCCGTCTCTCATGGTATCGGGCTCTATGACGTTTGTGGGGCACACACGCGCGCATTGGCCGCATCGGATGCAGCGGTCGAGAAAATCGGGTTCGGGCAAAGACCCGGGCGGTCGAATCAGGGCCGGATCGTAGTTTCTGCCAAGACTGCCATTCAGTCTGAGCATGGGCACGGCGGCCATTCCGAAGATCGCGCTCGTGACGAATCCCCGCCTGGACAGATCCGGCGAGACGGTCTCACCGCATGCCGATCGAAACGCATTGTAGCCGATCAGGTTGTCGTTGCAGGTGTCAAGGCAGTTAAGACAGAGCACGCACTCGGAAATCCTGATGGTCCCCGCCGGGTCGCAACCGCCTTCACACCTGCTGGCGCAAAGCCCGCACTGGCTGCATTCCGCGCTCTTCTTTCCGAGGCGCCATAGAGCATATCTGCCCAAAAGGCCGTAAAGGGCGCCCAGCGGGCATACGAACCGGCAGTAAAATCGTGGAATTACCAGGTTGAGAGCAAGCGCGCCGAAAAATACCGCAGCGATGAGCCAGGCGCCTGCGTAATGTCTCTGGGCCGCGTAGATCACATGTACGGAAGAGTCCGCCACGGGAAGAATCAGGAAATTTACCGAGCGATACACCAAAGGGATTGGATCGAGAAGCCCGGTCATGAGGGCGGATGATGCGACGCCGTCAAGGTTTAAAAACCAGCCCGCCGATACCCACACTATCACCAGCCCGGCAAGTACCGTGAGAGGCCTTTTTATCGTCGTGTCCGCCTTTTGCGAGGCCGCGACAGCAATTGCCGCGATGCACAGGAGGGCGGCAATCGCGAGCGGATCGACGGTCGAGGAATTGCCTATACTGAGCGCGAATCCTCCTAAAGCCGGGGCAAGCAGGACCAGAAGCACGTAATATTTTGTCCTCTGGCTGCCCCGATACCGGTTTACGGCGATTCTTTCCCGCACGGATCTGGCGCGCGAGCCGATCCAGCCGATCAGATGATGGAGCGTTCCGAACGGGCAGACCCATCCGCAGAAAAACCTTCCCAAAACGGCGGTGAGCGCGACGGTGACTACGGCCCAGATCAGTCCCGCATACAGGGTGCGGGTCGTAAGGATCGTACCCAGCGCAACAAGCGGGTCCAGCTGCAGAAACCAGTTTACCGGCCAACCGCGCAATCGCCAAAATGATTGTCCAAGGGTGGCGCAAATGCAAAACCATAAGAACAGGGCGAAGAAAAACGCCTGGGTTATTCGCCGAACGGTTGTGATCCTCATCGAATTTTTTACCCTGTGGATACTCGCAGAGGTTTAAGCGATTCGAAATCCGCAGTTCCGACCCCCGCCTGTTGAGCTTTGATTATGAACGGCAGCTCCTGCGGTGTTTTGCCCAACAGGCGCGCCCCGGCCGAGTCGGCGGCAACCTGGTCGGTGCTCACGATCATCGTGTCGGTCTGCCTCAGATCGGAAAGAGAACCACCGGTCGGTCCATTGGAAACCATCGAGAAGGTACCGTCCAGGATGACGATCGTGGGTGTTATCATGACCGCAAGGTCTTTGATGAAGGTGTGTATATTCTGATGGAAGATGTTTCGCCTGCCCCCTATGAATCCGTACCAGTTTTTCATGGACAGCGTGGCGCCGCTCCGGTTGTGCTCTTTTACGGGGGAAACCCCGATCAGTTTTGTGGCGCCCCTGAAAGGGCCGGTGAAAACGGGCCAGTCCCGGATAAGAGTTGTACCCGGCGCCGTAATGTCTGTGAAAAGCGATGGCTCGGGCATGATCAGTTCGGCGCCGGAGCTAAGCGCCGCTTCCCGCACTCCGCACAGTGAAAAACAGCTTTCCGGGTCGTTTATCGGGCTATCTGTTACAGCTACCGATGCGGCCCCTGCGCTGAAGCAAAGACGCGTCACCTCGGCAAGCAACTCCGGATTGGTCGTGGCGCAAAGCGATGGCGGGGAAGCGAATGAGGCGTTTACCTTTATGAGGACGCGGTCTCCCTTTTTAATGAAAGTCCCCATGCCGCCGAGCGCCTCGATCGCGGCATCTACGGTCTTGATCCTGTCGCTGCCGGTTGCTATCGCTATTTTCCTGCCTGCCTGCGGAACCGAAAAGTTGGGCAGGGCGGTCGGCGGCTTAGCTGCAGGGGCGCGAGGGCCGAAAGGGTCGTGCAAAAAATAGCCAAGCGCGGCCGCAACACCCACGGTTGCCCCGGCTTTTGCCGAGCGGATCAGAAAATCGCGCCTGTCCATTTGCGATTGGACCGGCCGGTCTTTAATTTTCTCACTCATCGCTCCGCCTCGCCCAGCTTGCGGTAAACCCGCAATGCAACGTCTTTTGCGCTGTCCAGCTTGTCCACTTCGTGGGCGCCGGCAAAAAACGGCCCCCTGTGCATGACCACTTCATAAGTATCGAATACCTTGTATATTTTGGAACCCGGCGCATCGGCGATTTCACCGGCCGCCGTTCCTCCGTTCTCGAGCAGAAACTTGCCGTAAGAGTCGGCAATATCCGCCGCTTCTTTCGGGTTCTTTCGCTTCGAAATAAATGCGGTAACCCGGCAGCCCCGGTCGGTATATACGGCTGTGTAAACATGATCCAGCCCGCTGAAGGCGAAAACATCCCTGATATGGAGCGAAATGCTCGACGGCTCCAGGGATTCCTGCGGAAAAAAAGATTCGGTCTTGAGCGCATCATACCGGGGTTGCGCTTTGACAAGGTTCTTTGCCAGAATTGTCATGTCGTCCATAAGGCCTCGGGCCGAAGATGTTATTTCGAAATACTTCGGTCCGGCTGCAAAAAAGATCGCATCCTCCGTGCGGTAGGCCGATACGCCGCCGGCTGACTCGATGTTTAGCGCCTTTGAATCTTTTCGCCTCTGAAGACTATAGACCGAAAATGCATCTGCCTGGTTTCGCATTTGATAAATAGAGAGCTCGATCCAGCTTTTCGCGTCAGCTTTCTTCGCAAACCGCTTGACGGTCAGTTTCACAAAACCGGTTGCAAGATAGAGGTCTGCTTTGCCGTCAATTTTGTCGGACAAGGTCTGGGGGCCGAACGTTTCCTCGCGGCCAAAGGCAGCAAGGTCCCCGGGAAGATAAGACGGAACACTCGAAGGAACGCGGGAGACAATAGAGCTATACCGATAGGCGGTTTTTTGTGAAGATGCGCTATAAATATAAATCCCGCCCGCTATTACAAGTAGAAGAGTCAGTATGAAAACCCCGATACAGGTCTCGACAGCGCCAGCTCGCCTCATTCTGTCTCCTGTGCGGCTCGATGGCTAAATATAGCAACTCGGGAGAAAGCATACAAGGTTTTTAGGGATCGAGGGAACCAGGTTATCAGGCTGAAGCGATTCCGATTCACCCATTCACCGCACATCCTCGTACAGCCCCAGCATGGCGTGCGAATAGCGACCCTGCTCGTCGTAAATGTAGAAAGGCGGTTCGATCTTCAGCTCTTCACCCCCGCCTTTGCGGCATTCGAGGTGAACCAGCCTGCCCGGGCCGCCCGGATAGGAATGGATGATCGTAAGCCGTTTGGGAGTAAATCCTTGATCGAGAGCGGAGCGAAACAGGTTTGCCAGCCTGGTCGCCGGATACACGATGGCAACCCGTCCGCCGGTCGGGACCAACCGTCTTGCGGCTTCAAACACGTCGGTAACGGTCGCCGTGAGTTCGTGGCGGGCGACCGCCTTCTGCCTGTCGGGGTTTATTCGCCCGGCGCCGGGCTTTCTGTACGGTGGATTGCTCAGAACCAGATCGAAGCTCCCGGCCTCGAACACCGACGCCGCCTCGCGAAAATCCAGCCTGTGGATCTCGATCAGTTCCCCGAAATGATTTTCATCGACGTTTTTTTGGGCAAGTTCGGCAAGTTCAGGTTGGATCTCCACCGCCGCAATTTTGCGTTCGGTTTTTGCCCTGTAAGCGAGGATAAGAGGTATGATACCGCAGCCTGTTCCCAGCTCGATAACCCTGTCGTCCTTGCGGATGCGCGTAAGCCCGGCGAGCAGGACGGCATCGAGCGAAAAGCGATATCCCTTTTGCTCCTGGCAAACGATCAGCTTTCCGCCAAAAAGAGCGTCGCTGGTTAGCAGCCGTTTTTCTCTCAGACGATTTCCTCGTTGGGCAAAAGTGGATTTATCACAAGCCCGGACGTCACCTTCGGATAAAAGTAGGTGGACTTGTGAGGCATGGTCAGGCCGGCGCTTGCAACTTCGCGGACCTGCTCGATGCGCGTATGATTTATAAAAAAACCGGCATCGAATCTGTTGGACCTTACCGCCTCGACGGCCTCCGCAAAGTCATGCATGAAACTGATGTTGCGCTCATCGGCGAGGAACTGGTCCGAAAGCCCCAGTAGGTCACGGAGCAACAACTGGTCCAGTACGACCACATCGAGTGGTCTCAAAGCACGGGGAGTGCCTTTGCCGGCGAGTACGGACGAGGCCTCACTTCTTTTTGCCGTCAGCACATAGACGCACTCCGCCTTCCTGCAATAGACGCCGATGGCGGTATCCTTCCTCAAACCGCCGGCCCTGATGGCTTCCCGCCATTTCAGCTGGGTGCCGTTTCGGGCTTCGAAACGTTCGACATCGAAGAGGCTTTTCGCCCTTTCCACGAACCGCTCGCAATCCCAGTCGCCCAGATTTCTCAAGAGCCGGTGGGTCGGCAGAATGGTGAGGCCGGGGTCGTTCATGGCCGTAAGGTACACCATGACGAACTCGTAGGAGGCGTTGGGGCTGCCCCCGCCATTGCGCTTTCGAATCTCGTTTCTGTAGTTGAGCGCCGTTTCGTAGCGATGGTGGCCGTCGGCTATAAAAATGGGCTTGTCCAGCATGAGTTTGCGCGCCCGATCGAGTATGAGCCGGTCGGTTACGGGCCAAAGCCTGTGGGCCATGCCCGTCGCGTCTGTAAAAGAAACCGCCGGATCGGCTGATGTTCCGCCGCAAAGAGCGGAATAGACCAGCCCGCTCACATCCGGATAGAGCCCGAAAACCGGGCTCAGATTTGCATTGCATGCGAGCATGAGGCTAAACCGTTCATTTTTTGCGGTCTGGAAGGTTTTCTCATGGGGGCGAACCATGCCGGAGGAAAAATCCTCGAGTCTCAACGCGCAGATAAAGCCTTTGCGCGTCTTAACCTGGTCGGATTCCGTCTTATAGTCCAGTTCGTACCTGTAAATGGACGGCTCGGGGTTGCGCACAAGAATTCCTCGTTGCGTCCATTGTTCGATCCATGCCGCCGCCCTGGTATGGGGATTATTTACAGGGGTGTCTTCCGGCGAGGTCAATCCCAACTCGAGCCGTATGAAGTTATAAGGGTTATTTTCGTGAAAAGCCCGCTGCTCCTCGGCAGATATGACATCGTAAGGGGGGATCGTCACTTGAGATAAATCGGGGACTTCTTCCGGGTTGTAGCGCAATCCTCTGAAGGGGGCGATTTCAGCCATGAGCTTCGAATGTCCTTTCCTCGGGCATCTGTTGGAATGACCCGCATGTTCGCATTGAGGACGCTTTTGCTAACATAGGTTGGGCAGTTTGACAAGTCGGTTGGGAGTTTTTACGAATAAATATCTTGGGGGAGATGAAAAATGAACTGGGAGTTTCTGATAAACGAAAATACTCTCGCATGGCTGGTCCCGGATATTTACGCCCATTACCGCAGACCTCTGCTGCATTCTCTTACTTTGTTCCTCGAAGGGCTGCCCGAGACGCGCCGGGAAGATATACTCGCCGAGCAGGCGGCGCTGCCCGTCGGCGCGACCGTATTGGACCGGCTGGTCCGCCTGGCCCGCAGCTGCCCCGTGCTCCACAAACTCGGACAAACCCTGGCCAGAGACCGGAACCTGTCCGCTGAACTGAGAAAAGGACTTCAAAAGCTCGAGTCTCTTTCACCTTCGGTTCCAATGGAAGCGGTCAAGCAGGTGCTAAAAGATGAACTGGGCCCGTTGGATCGCCTCGGGATCACGCTTCTGCCTCGCGCTCTGGCCGAAGCGAGCGTCGCCGTCGTCGTGCCTTTTCGTTTTTCCAGCGGGAAATTGCCTCTTAACGGAGTCTTCAAGGTGCTAAAGCCCGGCATTCAAGAACGCATGGAAGTGGAACTCGCTCTTTTGGAGCAGGTGGGCTCTTTTCTTGACCGGCGATGCGATGATCTGGGGATTCCGCAGCTCGATTACCGGGATTCGTTCGAGCAGGTCCGGGAAAAGCTCCTTAATGAAGTCCGGCTCGACAGGGAGCAGAGCAATCTCTCTTCGGCCCGCCGATTCTATCGGGGAGACCCCAGAGTCGTAGTCCCCGAACTCTTCGATTTCTGTACGCCAAAGGTCACAGCCATGGAGCGGGTCACAGGACGGAAAGTGACCCGGGGCCGCGGGGATTTGGAGAAAAAGGCGATGGCGAGGCTCGTGATAGAGACCCTGATCGCCAGGCCGATCTTTTCCCTGGATGGCCAGGCCCCGTTTCATGGAGACCCGCACGCGGGAAACCTTTTCCGTGTGAAAGACGGCCGGCTGGCCGTCCTGGATTGGAGCCTGGTCGGTCTGCTCGGAGAAAAGGAACGCGTGTCGATGATGCAAACCATCCTGGGCGGTATGGGGTTTAGCCCTGAAAGAATAATCGATGCGCTCTCCAGGCTCTCGATAGCCCCGCCCGGCGATCCGCCCGCCCTCATGGCCGCCGTTAATAAAGCGATAGCGCGGATACAAAACGGGCAGTTTCCAGGTTTTACCTGGCTGAAGGGTCTGCTCGACGATGTGGTCCGCACAGCCGGCGTGCGTTTCGGAGCCGAGCTGATGCTTTTTAGAAGGGCCATCCATATGGTTGAAGGCGTGGTCACAGACCTCGAAGGGGAAGCCGGGTTGGTCGACCGGGTATTTTTAAGCGAGTTCGGTCTCAATTTTTCCGCAGAATGGCCCCGCCGGTTTTGGACCCCGCCTGGTTCCCGCGATTTTTCCACCCGGATCTCCAACACGGATCTGGCCGGGCTGATGATGAGTTTTCCTTGGAGGGCTTTTGGATTTTGGCTGGATAGAGGAGCGGCTTCCTGTCTATAACTCCGCTGCGATTCCTGCGGAAGTTTTTCAAAGTCGGGGCAGAGAAAGGACTTCGCGGATACGAAAATCGGGATTAAAATAAATGAAAAGGCATGCGGCCGATAGCTGCAAGATGAACAAGGCTGACGAAAACCAGGAACCTTAATTATCAGGTATTTGGCGGAAGGACTCGTATGGGTCGGATTCAATATATCTCGGATGAGAACGACAATATCACTGGAGTTATCGTGCCGATCGACCTGTGGCGCGAGATCGAATCCGAAAGGGAGACAGCCTGGCTGCTTAAAAGCGAGAGCATGAAAAGACGGCTCCTTGAGGCTGGAAAAAGAGAGGGGGGCATTCCTCTTGATGAAGCCTGTAAAGGGCTTGGAAGTTGATCCCGCCGCATTTAAATCCCCGCCCGGTGGATTGAAAAGGAGCGCGGGAAAGCAATCCGAATCGTCAAGCTGATAAAAGAAATCCAGCGGGACCCTCTTGGGGGGACCGGCATAAGTCCGGAGCTTTCGGGGTGTATGATTCTGAGCAAATGTCCGGGACCGTAAGCATGTGAAAGAGAGCTTTTGAGCAGTTGTAATATCGAAAATTCCAGGGGGCGAGCATGGAGCGGAAGCTGTCAAATCTGCTGATAAAAGCAACAGTCTCCGTGGCGCTGTTTCTCCTGGTCGGGTTCTTTTGCCATCAGTCCGCTTGTTCTGCGGCCGGTTTCGAGCCGGCCGGAAATGACCACCGGATTGAGGCTGTGGTGATCAACGTCGATAAATGGGCCGTTTATGTGCCCGATCGGGTATTCTATTTTGATAGGAATATGGCCAAAATCAAAATAGAGAAATTAACTCGGGCAGCCGACCGGTTGCGAAATAAGAAGGCTCTGATCACCTACTACTCAACCGGAGGGCTGGGAGAAATCCAACGGTACATGCTCGCCGATATTGTTCCTGCGGCAAAGAATCGTAATCCGCAGAAACCTGTAAATGAAGCGGTCAAACCGCCCAATGGCTCGCAGGGAAAAGTCATCTCAAAGCCGCCCGGGGAGAAATCGCAGCCAAATGAAACGGTTTCCTCCCAGTCCCCGATCAGCCATGCACAGGCTGCTGCGTTTGTTGAAGCCCTACGGCTGGCTGCTCCACATACCGAAAATCCGAATGACGGGCTCTACAGCGCTTGGAAGATCAAGGCTGCAAATATTCTTCGATGGTCGAAGGAGTGTACGGGACAGGAAATGACACCTGCGCAATTTGAGGCTAATCCTCAAAAAGCTCGTGAGATACTCATCCGTATCATGGGTAAAATACTGCGTGAGCAGTATGCGATCAGCATGGATCAATCTGTGGCCGTACGTCGCGCTGCATCCTGGTGGCTGACGGGCGATCCCGATCAATATGATACCCCTCCGACCAGTTCCTATACCAGGGAAGTCCTGGATTTTTACTGGAGAGCACTCTGATCGTGTCCTTGCGCGGAAAAGGGAACCGGCCAAAAGGGAGAGCAGGGCAGGTGAGGTTTTGCTCCGCACAGGGGATGAACAAAACCGCCGGTTCATGGTTGTTAAACATATGAGGATAGATTTTAGCGCAAACGGCCCAGGCCTACCTCCGCTTGCCGCCCTTTCGTCCTCTGCCGCCGTGTCCGGCATGTGCGGCTGTTCTCATTGCGCCTTTGCCACGAACGAAACCGCCGAAGACCCTGGCGCCGACTCGATTGAACCCTCCGCCAAAGTTGCCGCCTCTTCGGCCTCCAAACGAGCGGACGCTTCTGCCACGCGGGCGCCCGCCTCCAGTCCTTCGGAAAGTGGCGCTCCGGCCAAAGCTTCCACGCCTGCCTCTATTTGCGAACGCGCCTGCTCCGAATCGGCCGCCGTTTCGCATTACTCTCATCCGGGCATGTCTCCAAATCGGGCTTCCGGCGCCGAATCGGCCGCTAACGACAGCCCGGCGCAAGCTGGTCGTTCGGAAATTTCTTCTAAAACCCCTGACGTTTCTTGTATTGATGTTAACAGTGCGGTTTAAATTGAGATAAACGTTATGATTGCGCCATCGCCATGAACCCCAGCCCCAACCCCAGACCGGTCCCACCGTTACGGCGCCCCAAAAAGCTAATGCGCCGACAAGCGGCGCAACTGCCACACCGGGCCAAACCGGATAGTATGTGAACGGCGGATATGCGGGCCACCACCACGGTCCATAAACCACCGCCGGGTTGTAGCGGGGAATATATACAACTTCAGGATCTGCGGGCTGGATCTCGATGTAATCCTGCCGGACTATAACCCTTTGCTCCGGGGTCGGTCTGAGATTTCCGGCTTGCCACGCTCTGCGCCGTAATCTTTGAATGGAATCCATGACCTGGGGTTCCTGGGCCAAAAACGCTTCGCCCAGCCTCTGCGTCCATTCGGGTTCCTGCGCCATCATGCTCAGGACCTGCGGAAAAGGGATGAGGGCCTTGATGCTAAGGTCCCAGGCCATCCTGTCCAGCGCTGCATTGAGCGCCGGGCCTCTCAGGCCCCGGTGTGTCCTTAGCCAGAGGTACGCATCCATTACCTGGTCCGGATAAGTGGCTGCTATGAGAATCTGCGCGAGCAGTGAATCAGGATAGAGCGCGATCGGGGCGAGCATCTGGTCCAATTGCGGCGGGCTGAAAGTCACCGCCAAACCCGGCGGCAGGCCTTGCTGTGTAAAAGCCTTGAAGGGAACCGCCAGGACTGCCAGCGCCCCGAGCAGCACGCAGGCTATACGCAACTCTCGCCTCATCGAAATTCCTCTTTTCAAGTTGACTCCTACCCCGAAAGCTGGTTCCCAATTCACCGGGGAACATTCATAACATATTGAAAGTAATGATGAATTTAACTGAACTATCCGGTTTAATACCAAGTTGCGTTCAAGATGAGTCAAAACGACGGGTTCCGCTACGTTTCACCCATCCTCCTCCCAATCCCGGCGTGGTTAACCGTAGGACGGGCGGAGCGGGCTGCAACCCATCACATCAATCTTGAACGCAACCTGGTATAAGAATCTATGCAAGCTAAAAGCATAACTTGTGCCATATGCAACGGTTGTTCCCTGAACGAAAGAACATCGCCATCCATCCAATATGATTGGCTTATTTCGAGACGAGGCGAAAAGTGGGGGACCTTTTCAGATCATTCGGATACCGAATGTATGCGCCCCCATACAGCACTGTAGCGGAAATCCTTCGTCACGATCAGGATGGAGTGAGTTTTTACAAAAGTGAGGAGGGAAATTAAGGTAAAATCGGGGAGAACTGTCATGACGCTCGACACTGTGCCAACATGAGCCCGTTAATTTTAAGCAAAAAACTGTGGAGGGTGAATTGATGCGATTGGGGATCGATCTGGGAGGGACAAAGACTGAGATCATAGCTCTGGACGATGACGGTATCGAAATGTACCGAAAACGAGTTAATACCGATCCACGCAGCTACGAAGTCATCGTTGGCAAAATAGCCGAATTGGTCACGGATGCGGAATCGGCATTGGGACAAGTCGGTAGTGTCGGCATCGGCATCCCCGGCACGATTTCATCCAGAACGGGTTGCGTAAAGAACGCCAATACGAACGCGCTGAACGGACATCCCCTCGACCTGGACCTGGGCAGGATACTTGAGCGCGAGGTACGTTGTATGAACGATGCAAACTGTCTTGCGCTCTCCGAAGCCGTCGATGGTGCAGGGGCCGGATACCGTATCGTATTCGCCGTTATCCTTGGAACCGGTTGCGGGGCCGGTATTGCTATCGACGGAAAGCCGTGGCCGGGAGGCAATCTGGTGGCCGGAGAGTGGGGGCACAATCCTCTTCCCTGGATGAGTGAGGAGGAATACCCTGGACCTGCATGCTGGTGTGGGAAGTCCTCCTGCATTGAGAGATGGATCTCCGGAACGGGCTTTGAGGAGGACTACGCCCGGACAAGGCCCCAGGGCTATCCTCTTCTCAAATTGAACGGGCCGCAGATTGTAGCCCTGGCCCGTAATGGAGATGACGTCGCAAGAAGCGTTTTGAAGCGGTATGCGGATCGCCTGGCCAGGTCCCTCGCTCAGGTAATTAATATCCTTGACCCCGACGTAATTGTTCTCGGCGGGGGTATGAGTAACGTCGATGAGCTGTACGAATTGGCGCCCCCTCTCTTACCTTTGTATGTATTCGGCACCGAGGCCGACACGCCGATAGTGCGCAGCAGGCACGGCGATTCCAGCGGAGTTCGTGGTGCGGCCTGGCTCTGGCCCAAGTCATAAGGGGGCTTCTTAACCCCGTGGTGGTCCGGGGGAGTGAGCGCCTCCCCGTGCTTTTGCCCCTGGCTTTTTTAATGGCGCGGTAAGTCAGCATCTGGGAAGAGCGACTGGCCTTGTCGGAACCAAGGTAACGCCATACATTTGATGGGGAGAATGACATGAAAGGGACATGTCACCGGTTCATCCGGGTGAAATCTTGCTCGAGGATTTTTTGAAACCACTGGGGATAACCCGGTACAGACTTGCCAAATCCATAAGAGTCCCGCAAAGGCGCATAGGCGAGATCGTTGCCGGAAAAAGGGCCCTTACGGCTGACACAGCTCTAAGGCTTGCACGGTTTTTCGGGACCGACGCGCAGAGTTGGGTCAATCTTCAGGCGCATTATGATCTGGAAATCGCCAAAGAGAGGCTGGAGGGAAGGTTGGAGAAAGAAGTCACGCCGATGACCCGGGTCGCCTGATTAGAGGGGGAAGCCTCAGCCCCTTCGTTTAAGGGCAGGGAGGGTCCTGTATCCAGCCCTCCCTGCACAGGGATATGACCCAGCGTATCGAAATCGGGTGGTCCGAAAAAGTTCGAGCCTTTTACTCCCTGGACTCCAGAAGGGACTGCCAGGTATGTCGCTTCAAAAAGCTATCCTCGACATTACCCTCCATTTCCAAAAACATTTCCCAGGGCGCGCCAAACGAGAGGTATTCCGCGCCCAGCAGACTGCGAACGTATTTTCTCGCTGAAATGTCGGTAAGTCCGACAACCGCCCGCGGCTTGCCCGATTTCGCTTCCCTGAAAGGAAGAATGCCTATGGTCTGGCACCCCGCGGCCCAGGGGATTATCACGTTCTCCATGCCGCCTCTTGCGTAGTTGGCAAGAATTACAAGCGCCGATAGCTGGTCGGGGTTCGCGAGAAAGACTACCGTCTCGGGCCTTTCAGCTTCGGGGTCTATCTCGGAGAGGGGTTTGAACAGTACATAGGGGGACGTGATTTCCGTCATGGGAAGCTCTTTGAGGAACTGTTCCACCAATTCGGGCGTTTTTATATAACCCTCGCCTTGAAGAAAATCCTCCGTGAACTCTTTTCCCGCCGATCCCTCCAAAGCCTTGGCAACTTCCTTTCCTTTTTTCGAATGGTTATTGCCGGAGGAGAGAAAGTAGCTAAAACATTCGACTCCACCCGGGAAGTGCAGGTATGCGTTCCCAAACCCGAGTCCGACTCCGCCGCCCCAGCAACCGTAAGTTTCGGCATCAAAAGCGGCCGTTTTACCTTTTGCGGCATTGGCAAACATGAACATCACACAGCCCCACTTTCCCTTTTTGAACTGCAGACCGTTCTCCGGCTTATGGTCCGCCAGAAGGATAGCGACGGGATTGTACTTGAGACCAACGGCCTTCGCGATCTTAGACTCCATCGGTTTATCCTTTCCTGATTATTGTCGAATTTACCCTCGTGATTTTCGATCTTCTATCTTCAAAATCTACCACCCAATCCGTCCCTTGTGAATAGCCTCGTACGCGCCGCACCAAAGGCCTCCATAGAAACTGCGGCGAGCAAGAATCCGTCGGTTTACCGGCAGGACCGGGAAAGAGTATAATCTCCAGCAGGTTTTGGCATTTGTGCGGAATTATTGTGGCTAAACGATGGAGGAGATTTCATGGCAAAATTGAATATGAAGGATTTTCGAAAGCCCAATGAAGGTTATTTCACCATCAGGTGGGGGTTGCCCGAGTACACCGACTGGATGGATGAGAGTATGTCGTGGAAAACGGCTTGCTACATCGGCGACTGGACGTTTTTGTGGGAGCGCCGGTTCAAGGGACCGGACGTCTTCAAGCTCTTTTCCGACATATCCTGCGCTAGCATGGCAAAATTCGATATCGGACAGGCCAAGCACTGTATTCACTGCAACAAGGACGGGAAGGTGATTCATGAAGGCATTCTGTGTCGCATCGGGGAGGAAGAACTCCTGCTTTTCGGCCGGGGCTGCTACTGGGCGGACTATAAGCTACATCACGGTAACTATAACGTGACAAGCGAACCGGACAATCTGACCAATTTCCAGGTCTCCGGTCCTACCTCTATTCATGTCATAGAAAAAGCCTGCGGCGAGAGTATCCGGGATATCGCGTTCATGCATTTCCGAAAGATCCGCATCGCTGGACGCGAGGCCTTTGCGCTGCGCCAGGGTATGGCCGGCGAGATCGGCTACGAGATCCAGACCCCGATCGAATATCACAAGGAAGTCTACGACGCCCTCGTGGAAGCCGGAAAAGAGTTCGGAATCCGAAAACTCGGGGCAAGAACGGTTTTTGTGAATCATCTGGAATCCTGTTTTCCGACTATCATCACCGATTATCTCCCTGCCATTTTCGACGATGACATGCAGGAATATCTTGAGGTGTTCAAGGCTACGATGCCTCCATCCATGCAAACGTTCAGCATCGCAGGCAGCTTTGATGGGACCGACGTAGCGCAGTGGTATCGCAGCCCTGTTGAACTGGGCTGGGCGAATGTCGTCAAGTTCGACCATGACTTCATAGGCCGAAAGGCGCTCGAAGCCGAGATGGCTAATCCAAAAAGGACTATGAGGACACTGGTCTGGAACGCTGAAGACGTCGTCGACGTTTATGCCTCGCTATTCAGGCAGGGGGAACCTTACCCTTTTATGGAAATCCCGCGTGACCAGCGGGGCTTCATGTACGCCGACAAGGTGATGAAAGACGGCGAATTGGTTGGTGTGACAACTTCCCGAGGCTACAGCTATTACTTCCGCCAGATGCTCTCACTCTGCACGATTGACGTGAACCAGAGCCAAATCGGCAATGAGGTCACCGTGATTTGGGGAAATCCCGGTGGCCCTCAGAAGGAAATTCGGGCCAAAGTTGCCCCGGCTCCTTACAAACAGGACAATAGACGCCTGGATGTGACCAAAATGTGAGAACGGCGTTCTCTTGACGGCACGGTTGTTTCAGCCCCGGTGCGTTCGAGCCCGATAGCTCACCAAAACGACCGTGCCTCAGCAGTCCAAACGACTCAATCCCGGGATACGGGTGTTTCGGGCGTATCCTCGAAAAGTGGAGGCGAAAGAGTGCCGGGCGCTGATTGATCGAGGAGTTGGGGGACGAAGCTTGACGCGCACCTTGATAATTCGAGGTTCAAATGGACAAGAGCAGTTTCGAAGGATTCAGCGATGGCGTGATCGAGATCGG
>JAJYTC010000209.1 GCA_021793275.1 Deltaproteobacteria bacterium
GGGTTCGGCCGGGCCTTTTCAAATCATTCCTCACCCTGGCACACCCGGAAACCACCAAAAGTTCCCCTCCCTTCGCGTCGTGGTGTCAGAACAACCTTTGAGGCTAAGACTATGTTCCACCACGAAGAGGAGGAAGGACCACGTAGGCAAAACGTGTGGATCGAGAATCAAACGACAGCATCGGACGCCTTTTCCGTATTCCCTCGGATTCCTCGCGTCCTCGGTGGTAATAAAATCCCGCCCGTGTGTATGATCCCCGTCTGTATCTGGCTGCCAGGTTGACGGCTATGTGCACCCCTGTGGGACGCCCCCGCCGTTGGCGCTAAAATCTATTTCAACGCCAACGTCGCCTGCAAAGGCATGGCCAAAGATTTGAACTCTATTAAAAACATCCACCCCAATCTCATACCTTTCCCGAAGGAAAAGATGGAGATAGCGTTTTAAGGCCGGCGGAGGGAGAATGCTGGGCGGAAGACCATTCCAATCCTTCGGTTTCAGCGAACGAATAATACTGGCTTTGGCCCGCAATGATGATGTGATCGTGAACGACTATGTCGAGTTCACCAAGTATGACTCTGAGCTTCTTTGTTAACCGCCGATCGGCATCCGAAGGGAGGATGCTTCCGCCGGGGTGGTTATGGGCGAGGATCACGGCTGTTGCATGGTGCTTGAGGCAAATCTCAATGACCTGTCTGGGGAAAACGGCAGCCCGGTTTACAGTTCCTTTCTGCACCTGTTCGACAGCGATCAATTTGTTTTGGCTATCGAGAGCGAGAACGCAGAAAACTTCGTTCCTCTTTGTCCCAATAAGAGCCTTGAGGTATGTGACGACAGCCTCGGTCGAATCAAGAGTTTTGCAAGTCAGCCAGCGGGAAGAGTAGTAATAATCGTGCAACCGAGAAACAATGGCGATCAGGACGGCGGAACGGGGCTCCATTCCCTCGATACGCAAAAGATTTTGGATCGGAGCGTCGAATATTGAGGATAGATTGTACCCGAATTCACTTAAGAGACGCTTAGCAAGCGTCCTCCCTTTTGGGCCGGAAACAGCAAAGGTCAGCAGAAGCTCCAACATCATCTGACCATGAATCATCCTTTTGTCGGGAGACAAAACCCTACAGATGTTGTCCTCCGCTGTCAAATCGTCAAAATCCACCAAAGCATGATCAAATGTAGGAAAAATCTCCTCCACAGATTGAAAAGACGAATTCATGGGTGCGCTCTCCGGCCAAAATTGTCTTGAATTTTTGCATCCTTTTAACCGCAATTCTGCTCCAGCCTTCTAGATACTCACACTCACACCAAAGTTGGCAGAATGCATTCTGTTTGCGGAGATGACGCTAGAGCCGCTATAGCGCATGACTATTCATTTTTAATTGTGTGATTTTAGACAACATTAATCCTGCAATACTCAAAATATAAAGTATATATACGTGCTAATAGTTCGCCGATTGCGCTACTTGCGCTCAATTCCGATATGACATGACAATGTTGATATGATACACTTACATTATGTTCCACACACTAGTACGATCATAAAAAAAAATCAACGCCAAATCCGTGAGTCTGAGTTGAAAATCACTGCTTAACCCAATGATACCAGATTCTGCGACTCGGGAAGGCGGAAATGGGATCAAATATGAGGAAATTCCGTTTTACTCCGGGCTATCAGGTACTTGACAGGGGAGCATTACCAACCTCACCCTATAAAAAACACGGCGGATTTGTTCTGAACCCAAAATCGCCGCAGAGGCGTAGAGCGCGCTGAGCAAGAAGATTGTACCATGCAGACTGTTTCACCGCACTCACTGCGCCCCTGCGGTGGATTTGAGGACGTATGCGAAGGTGCGTCAGAGGCCGCAGAGAGAGCCTGTCTCAACAACGCAGCCGCCTTCCGGAAATAAATATACCGCGCCCGGGCCACGAGCCTTCATTCCGTAACCGTCTCCACAGTTGTCACGTTAAGCCCCGGGAATTAGCTTACATTATGTATCCATTGACATAACGCTTCGCATCAGCTATATTATAGCTACAATGTAGCGCTGGTTGTCGAGGCTTTTGGTCGGTCGTGTGTTACCCAAGAAGGAATGAGGGACTATGGAAGCGCGCAAAATTGCCGAAGAATGTGAAAAGCTCTTTTACGATCTGGAGTTTACTGCAGTGCGGGAATGGAAGGCCCGTACCGGGGGCAGGGTCGTGGGCTACCTGCCCACGTATGTCCCGCGGGAGGTGATTCATGCCGCCGGCGCCCTGTCGGTGGGGCTGTTCGGGGGAGGCGACAAGCTTGAGATCATCAAGGGTGACGCCTTTTACCAATCGTACATTTGCCATATGCCACGATCGACTCTCGAACTGGGTCTAAGCGGCAGGCTCGATTTCCTCGATGTTCTCCTCTCGCCATCACTGTGCGACGTGGTCCGCAATCTGTCGGGTGTGTGGCAGCTCCAGTTTCCAAACATAAAAACCAAATACATCGACATGCCCCAGAACTTCGATCAAAAGGTCGGAGGTCGCTTTTTCATTTCGGTTATGAAGGAACTCGCCGAGCTGCTGGAGTCCCTTGGATGCCGGCCTGTGACAAACGAGCTGCTGCGGGAGTCGATCGTCCTCTACAACGAAAACCGCCGTCTGGTCGATGCCCTCTATGACTACCGTGCCGAAGCGCCGCACAATGTGCCGACCGCCGAACTCTATGTCGTGTTGCGAGCCAGTCTCATCCAGCCGGTGGAAGAGTCTAACCGGACATTGGCCGGATACCTTGCAGCGGTCAAAAATCGTAGTTTCAGGCCCCTGGACAACGTTCGGGTGGTGGTGGTTGGTTCCTTTTGCGAGCAGCCGCCTTTAAATCTCATAAAAACTCTTGAAAAGTCGGGCTGTTACATAGTCGACGACGATTTTATACAAATCGCCCGCTGGTTCAGGCGGCCCATAGCCGTTGACGGCGATGCTTACAGCGCTGTTTCTGAGGCGTTCCTCAGCGCCAGCCGTCCCTCCTCGTCGATATTCGAAGGGGACAAACCCAAGAGTGAGGATCTTGTACAGCGGATTCGCGATCGAAAAGCCGAAGGGGTCATCTTCGCTGCTCCGAGCTTCTGCGATCCGGCGCTGCTCGATCTTCCGTTCTACCAGGAGGCGCTCGACCGGCTGGGAATCAGCTATACGCAGTTTCAATTCTCGGAGAATACCGGCCAGTTCCAGACCATTAAGGAGCAGACCGGGACGTTTTCCGATTCGATCAAATTATGGAGCGAAGCGTGAGGGTTCGGTGTTGCCCGGGTTTGGAGGCGTCGCCGGAGCGTCATCGCTCAAGCGTTTATCCGTTTATTGTGCGAGGTGAGCGGCAATGAGTAATCAATCCGCGGTTAAAGATGTCGTCAAAGACGAAAGCATGCTTATACAGAAAAAAATGCTGGATGGCTGGTACAAGGAGATAGGCCGCGCGCGGGAGGGCGGCAAGCCGGTCGTATACAGCTTTGTGCCGGGCAATCTCACCGAATTCATTCTCAGTTTCGACTGCGTTGCGGTGCTTCCCGAGATCAACGCCCTGCACTCAGGGATGAAGAAAATGAGTGACGGCTTCATCCTCGAGGCCGAACGCAGGGGACATTCCGAGGATGTCTGTACCTATGTCAAATGCGATCTCGGGATGTTTCTCGGAGGCAATCTCGGACCTTACGGCAAAATTCCGCCGCCGGACCTCTTGCTCCTTAGCTATACCGGCTGCTTTACTTTCCTCAAATGGTTCGAGGCGTTGAAAAAGCTTTATAACTGCCCGGTGGTGATGGTCCATACTCCCTACCAGGACCAGGGTGTAATCACACCCGACATGGTGGACTACCTTGTCGGCCAGTTCAAAAGCGATCTGATTCCTGCGCTGGAGAAGATTTCGGGGAAAAAATTCGATATAGACCGACTGCGTTCGTTATTGCAGGAATCCCGGAGGGCCGAGGAGGATTTGGTCTACTGCTTCGAGTCGGCCAAAAACATCCCGTCGCCCATCGATGGTTTTTTCGCCGGTGTCTACTACGTCGGTCCGATTTTCACCGCCTTTCGCGGCACGCCGGAGTGCACCGAATACTACCGGGCGGCTCGACGCGAGATCGAGTACCGGGTGGCGAATAAACTTGGCCCGATGACCCCGGCCGGGACCATGGAAAAAGAGAAGTTCCGCCTGGTTATCGACGGCACCCCGAACTGGACGGACTTCCGGGATTTCTGGAAGGTATTTTATGAGGAAGGCGCGGTGTTTGTCGCCTCCACCTATACAAAAGTCGGCGGCCTCTACGACACCGGTTTTCGTCATGATCCCGACCAGCCCCTGAAAACCATGGCGGAGTACTGTCTAAACGTCTACACCAACAACTCCCTGCCTGTGCGCACAAAATTGATGGAAAACTACATTCGCGACTACCACGCCGACGGCTTTGTCTTTCATTCCATCAAAAGCTGCAACTCTTTTTCCGCGGGGATGCTGGCGATGTTGCGGGAGTTGGAGCAACGGACCGGCCTGCCGGGCTGCTTCATCGAATCCGACCTGGTCGATTCGCGTTATTTCTCCTATGCCAATATCAAGAACCGTGTTGAATCGTACCTGCAAATGGTGGAACAGAAAAAAGGCGACAGGGGGGCGGTATGACGAACTACTATCTTGGGGTTGACCTGGGATCGACGACCTCCAAGGCGATCATAATCGATGACCGCCAGGAGATAGTCGGCAGGGGGATCACCAATACGCGAAGCAATTATGACGTGGCCGTCGAGGTGGCGAAAAACGAGGCTAAAATCAACGGGCGCTTTACCTTCATGCACCAGGAACTGGATGGGGCAAACCGCAGCGATGCCGGCCTCGAGTCGGTGTTTTCCGATCTGGAAATCCACTTTCGCTACGAGCAGCATCTCGACAGGCTGCTGCGGCTAAAGGAGCGCGCCCTGCGGGAGGCGAAACAGGCGGCTTTCGATCCTCAAATCCTCATCGATATCTTTGACCGGATGGTCCCGGAATCCTACGAGGTGTTTTTGCACCTCGGAAACGACAAGTCGAGGTTTTTCCGCGATATCGCCGGAATGAGCTTCATGCGCCTTGCCGAGCAGATCAGCGACCGGAGCGAACTATTCGATTTCGAAACCTTGATGGCCATTTATGACAAGTCCATCGTCCCCATCGAAAATGAATTGGTTGAGGTCGATTTTCTGGGCCTTGTCAACCGGGCTGTCGAGCGCATGGGAGACAGGATCCCCCCGGGCCTTCGGGAGGATTTTCGCCGGGCAGCGCTGAAGGCTGCCGAGCGTCCCTTTGAGATAGCCACCATGGTCGGTACGGGCTATGGACGCACCAGGTTGCCCTTTCCGCGGGAATGCATCAAGTCCGAAATTCTCTGCCACGGCCTCGGCGCCCATTATATGTATCCAAAAACCGCGACGGTGCTCGACATCGGCGGGCAGGACACCAAGGCCATCCAACTGGATAAAAATGGCGTGGTAACATCCTTCCACATGAACGACCGGTGTGCTGCGGGCTGTGGTCGCTTCCTCGGCTATATCGCCGACGAACTGAATATCGGACTTCATGAACTTGGTCCGCTCGCCATGCAGCATGACCATGTGACCATGGTGAATTCCACCTGCACCGTTTTCTCGGGAGTCGAGCTTCGCGAGCGGCTTTCCCTTGGCGAGCGGCGGGAAAATGTGCTGGCGGGTCTTCACCGGGCGATGGTTCTTCGGGCAATGTCGCTGCTCGCTCGTTCGGGAGGGATCCACAATGAATTCACCTTCACCGGCGGAGTGGCCAAAAACGTTGCTGTGGTGCATTTCTTAAAAGAATTGAAGATCGGA
>JAJYTC010000210.1 GCA_021793275.1 Deltaproteobacteria bacterium
GATATGCACGCCGGAGAGGTGGCCAAGTATCAACCGGCAAAACTTGCAGCCATGGAATCGCTCTGGAATACCACAAAATCCGCCCCCGAATACCTGTTTGCCATCCCCGATCCGGCCCGGGAACGCAACATTGTCCAATTCGGCAAGATTCCGGGCCTGCTGAGCTTTCTCGCATATCGCCATTTCGATGCCGAGGTAAAGGGTCTAAAGGCTTTCCCGCGTTCCGACAGGCCGCCTGTGATCATACCCTATTTCTCCTTCCGCATCATGGTCGCGCTGGGGTTCTTTTTCCTTGTGACGGCAATCATCGGGTTTATTCGACGTAATTCCATCGAGGCCCACTCGGGCCTGCTCAAGGTGTTCCTTTTTGCCATCCCCTTGCCTTACCTGGCCTGCGAGTGCGGTTGGATGCTTACCGAAGTGGGCAGACAACCCTGGGTGGTATACGGGCTGATGAAGACTTCACAGGCCGTATCTCCGATTGCCGCCTCCCAGGTTGGAATCTCTCTAGCCGCGTTCGTGGTTGTGTATGCTATCCTTGGAATTATCGCTTTCCGCCTGATGTTGGACCAAGCGCGCAAAGGTCCCCAGGCTGAAACGGCCCTGCCCGAATCGGCCGATGAGGAGGTGGGATATGCTTGAGACAATCTGGTTTGCCCTGTGGGGAATTCTTTGGGCCATTTACTTCGTGCTGGACGGCTTCGACTTCGGCATTGGAACTCTGGCCCCTTTCATAGCGAAAGACGAAAACGACAAGCGCGCCGTCTATAACAGCATGGGACCATACTGGGACGGCAACCAAGTGTGGCTGATCACAGCCGGCGGGGTCACTTTCGCCGCCTTTCCCAAGACCTACGCCGTGATGTTCAGCAGTCTCTATTCGGCCCTCCTGCTGATTTTGTTTTGTCTGATCGTTCGCGGGGTCGCAATGGAGTACAGGTCCAAATTTTCTTCGGCAAAGTGGAGAAAATTTTGGGACACCCTGCTGTGGATAGGCACATTCGGGCCGGGGCTGCTGTTCGGCGTGGCTTTTGCCAACCTGTTCCGCGGCATCCCGATCGATAAGGCAGGAATCTATCACGGAACGCTTCTTACGTTGTTAAATCCGTACGGGCTTCTGGGAGGCATTCTTTTCACACTGATTTTCACCGTACACGGGTCTCTTTGGCTCGCCGTCAAATCTGGCGGAGACTTCGGAGAGCGCGCCGGGAAACTGGCAGGAAGGCTCTGGTTTGCCCTTGCCGCAGTTGCCGTGATTTTTCTGGCCGCAACATACTTCTCGACGCACCTCTATGACAATTACCTGAATTACCACCTCTTGTTCGTCATTCCGCTGGCGGCCGTGGGCGCCCTGATCGGCATACCGATTTTCGCGCGAAAGGCCCAGTGGCTCAAAGCCTGGTTCAGCTCGGTAGTCTTCATCCTTACCGTTACACTTTTCGGGGTCGTCGGAATGTATCCGGTTCTTCTCATATCAAGCATCGATCCGGCATCCAGCCTGACCGCATTCAACTCATCCTCCAGCCCCCTGACCCTGAAAATCATGCTCGCGGTGGCCCTGGTATTTGTGCCGATTGTAATCGCATACCAGATATGGGCCTACAGGTTTTTCGGGACCGCCCGGAGGCCCTCGGCCGGGCCGTCCGCAGGGGCCAAAACGCCCGGAACGGCATAGAAACAGAAGTCGGAAGACGGAGGATAGAGGACGGGGAAGCTGTCTTTACTCCGCCTTCCGTCCTCCGTCGCGCCTCAACTGCTTATCCGGAGGGGGCTTTTTCAGCAGTACCGGCGCGCTTTTGGATCGCCCTTCGGGTTCTAAAGATAACTTATCTCGTCGCTCACCGTAGCAGTGTCCAGCCGGAAACCGCGGTCTCAGGGAAAGATCGGGCAAGCGGCCGGCTCATTTGGTCTCCTTTATAATCGTTTGCAGGACTGCGGCCTGCGACTCGATGCTTTCGGTAAGGCGGAACTGGACGAGGGCTCGTCGCAGGTTCTGCGTGCGGTCGTTTACGCTGAAATAAACATCGCCCTCCAGAAAGTCGGTAAAAAATCTCAGACCAAGCTCGAAGGCGATCAAGCGGACCGAATCGTAGACGAATTCGCGATCCGTGCCGGTGAGAAAGTCTTTGGCCGCGGCAAAATAGCCTCGCAGCAAGGCCTGGCAGAGGTCGGGCTCGAAACGGACGTCGTCGAGATTGACGGCCTCTTCTCCTGGCGGATTACAGCACGAACGCAGGGCATCCCCGATATCGTAATGGATCAGACCGGGCTTAACGGTATCAAGGTCCACAATGCTCACGGCAAGCTTTGTCGCTTTGTCAATCATTACATTGCTGACTTTGGGATCGCCGTGAATTATCCGCAGCGGCAATCTCCCATCGGCTTTTGCATCCTCGAG
The DNA here is from genome assembly GCA_021793275.1 of Deltaproteobacteria bacterium. Taxonomy (GTDB): domain Bacteria; phylum Desulfobacterota; class Syntrophobacteria; order Syntrophobacterales; family Syntrophobacteraceae; genus SbD1. Next base: position 2,399 of record JAJYTC010000210.1, read on the forward strand.
AACATGAACAAGCGCTTTTCGCTTTTCTATAAAATCGATGCACCAGGCGGTGTCGGAGGAGGCCGGTACAGGCCCTGCATCGAGCACTGCCTGGTAGCGGCGCAGGTAGAGCGGGGTAACGTGGAAGCCCTCCAGCGTGTCTTTCAAAGTCCGTGGCGGAAGGTCGCTTACCAGGGTGTGGAAAAATCCAACGGCAAACCCGACCTCGGTAGCGTGCTCGGGGCCGGCGACCGATTCAAACGATTGAGCGTCCTCTATGAAACTCATCGCCCGCCAGAAGCGCCCCTCCGGGTCTATCCAGTAATCTTTCAAGTCCTCGGTCGGGAGGCACCGGACCATTTCCCAGCGACGTCCAAGCGGCGGTGTACGGGTAAGGCGCTGCGAAACATGGGCGGACAATACGCGAAGGTTTTGCATTATCCATTCGGGCATGTTAAATACACGTCCGTTTATGCGCTGGAGGATAAAGCGTCTGCTTCGATCTGAACCTGAGGCTACAAGAAATGTATCGTTCACGTTTCCGGCCCCGAATCGGCTGATTTCCGCAATTCGGTCCCGTGCGCCGAACCGCTCGGCAGCCTCCCGGAGATGAATGCATATCCTGTTTATTGTACTCTTACTTTTTGACACTATAATCTTTTCAACCTCCAGACGCTTGAAGCGCGGTCAGTTTTTAACCTTTAGAAAGGAGTAGAAAATGGTTGGTAGAACACTGTTGATTGTCCTTGTCTCCTGCGGCGCACTCATATTGCATGGAGTCTGCAGGGCGGCGGGCGCCGAAAAGGAGGCCAAACCCGATACGCAGCAACATGACCCGATCGTAGTGCTGAAAACCTCCCTTGGCGTTATCAAGATACAGCTCTGGCCCGACAAGGCGCCGGAAACGGTGAAAAACTTTCTCCGCTACGTCAACGAGGGCTTCTATAACGGCACTATCTTTCATCGTGTCATAGGCAACTTTATGATACAGGGAGGCGGCTTTACGCCCGATATGGTTCAAAAGCAGACCCATTCGCCCATCAAGAACGAAGCTCGATCCGACGTGAAAAACGAACGCGGCACCATCGCCATGGCCAGGACGATGGCGGTTAACAGCGCCACCTCGCAGTTTTTCATAAACGTCGTTGACAATCCCTCCCTCAACCACCTCGACGATACACCGGCAGGCTACGGCTACGCGGTTTTCGGAAAGGTTATAGACGGCATGAGCGTAGTTGACAAGATAAAGGATGTTCCGACCCATACTGTCGGACCGTTCCAGAATGTGCCGGTTACGCCTGTAGTGATCGAAAGCGCAACGGTTGAAAAATAGGGTCCGGCCTGATGCAGAGGTTGGGCAGCGCCCCCTTCGCGGGATATCCCGAAGGGGGCGTTGCAATTTTGCGAACGATAAAGACCGCAATCCTCCGAAACGGTTTCATGAATTCCCCCATTTTTGCGGAAAAAGCCATAAAAAAGAAGAACCGGGATGGGGGATCCCGGTTCTTCACAGAGGAGAATAAAGGGGCTATGGGGTTTAATGGTGGAAACAACGGATCCCATAATAAGGGGATCCGATTGTAGTTTAAATCAGGTATAGGCAGTAATTGTGCATTAAAAAGGCAGTAGAAAATAAAAACTCAGCTTTTCCCGAGCTTTTTCGCTTCCTGCTCGTTGAGCACGAAGCTGTGCTCCGGACCGGGGAAGATGGACTGCTCGACTTCTTCCTTGTATTTGCCAAGCGCTTCGATAATGAGATCGTCAAGTTTTGCGTATCTTTTGACAAAGCGGGGAACGAACCTGTCGAAAAGGCCCAGCACATCGTGAACTACCAGCACCTGCCCGTCACATCCCGGACCCGCCCCGATGCCTATGGTAGGCACAGACACCGCTTCGGTCACCATCTCCGCTATCGAGGAGGGGATAGCCTCGAGCACTATGCTGAAACATCCGGCGTCGGCCAGGGCCTGCGCATCATCGATCAGCACTTTGGCGGCTTCGGCGGTCTTCCCCTGCACTTTGAAGCCCCCGAATTGCGCCGCGCTCTGAGGTGTCAGGCCTATGTGTCCCTGCACGGGGATGCCGGCTTCCACCATCGCCCTGATTTGGGGAACGACCCTTGCTCCTCCCTCGAGTTTCACAGCGTTCGCCCTACCTTCGCTCAGGAATCTGCCGGCGTTTATGAGCGCCTGTTCCACGCTCGCCTGGTATGACATGAAGGGCATGTCGCCGATTACCAGGGCCCGGCTTGCCCCCCGGCTGACTGCCCGCGTATGGTGAAGCATTTCGGTCATTCCAACGGAAAGCGTGTCTTCATGACCCAAAACCACCATGGCAAGCGAATCGCCAACGAGCAGCATATCGATTCCGCTTTTGTCCGCAAGCAAGGCGGTAGGGTAATCGTAGGCGGTCAACTCGGTTATTTTACGCTTGCCTTTGGCTCCAAGGATCTCGGGAACGGTGACTTTTTTACTCATTTGGCTTCTCCTGTTTACTCGGGCGGCTCAGCGCCTGCCCGGTTGGTTGATGCACGGGATGTCCGGCCCCATAGCCGAACCAATCCCGGTACCTAACGACATCCATCATCGGTACTGAGCTTCGAGCACTTTTATCAGCGAGGTCAGCGTCCGGTTAACCGGCGTAGGGATCCCGGCCTCTTTGGCGAAGCTAACTATCGCGCCGTTGATGGCATCGATTTCGGTTCTTTTTTTCCTGTCGACATCCTGGCCCATCGAGGAGCGGTTTCGCGCTGTAGCCCTGGCGACAGAAAGCACGCGTTCGACCATCTCCATGCCCATGGGAAATCCTTTGGAGCAGGCTACCATGATAGCCTCTTCAACGGCCGATTTGCACAGGCCGGCAGCTTCCTCCATCTCCGCAATGGCGCCGTTACGTATGCCGGCAAGAGCGGTGATCGCGTTTATTCCAACGTTTACGATAAGCTTTTCCCAGATCAGTCTTTCCACCTGGTCGCTCGGTTCGGCTACGAGCCCGGCCTGCCGGAATAATTCCACCACCCGTTGGACCCTCTGGGATATGGTCCCCCCGGGTTCCCCGATATAGGTTGCACCGTTACCGCCGTGGCGAATCAGGCCGGGTCCCAGAAGGGTCGATCCCTGAGCGGTACTGCCTGCAAGAACGGCCTTTTTGCCTGCGATTTCGGCTATGCGCTCCCAATTCCCTATTCCGTTCTGCAGAGTGAGAAAAACCGTGGAGGCGGAACAGACGTCACGGACTAACGACAGAGCCTCCCGCGTTGCATATGACTTAACCAGGACGATAGCAAGGTCGGGGTTGGGCGGAAGCTTGTCGATCTCGAAACAGGCGCTTAGAGCATAGTTGCGCACTGTGCCGTCAAGCTCCTCTACATTCAGTCCGGCCTGGCTAACAGCCTCCATGTGCATGCGATCCGTGCTGAAAAGAACAACGGATGCTTCGGTCGTGG
>JAJYTC010000211.1 GCA_021793275.1 Deltaproteobacteria bacterium
ACAGTGGCGTCGGTGCGCTTGCGAATGGGATCGAAGGGGGTGAATTTGATCACTTCATAGGTCTTGAGGACATCCTTGTCCTTAAGGCCTCCAATGACAGCCAGGTCGATGGCGTCCCGGTTTTCTTCCTTTGCGGCCAGGCTCGCCGCCAGGATGACATCCTGGGCGCCGGCCCCATTGAACGTAACCGGTTCGCCAAGGGTCAACTGGTTAAGAGTCAGTGTGCCCGTCTTGTCTGAGCACAGCACGTCGATGCCCGCCATCTCCTCGATCGACTCCAGGCGCGATACTATGGCCTTCATCTTCGAGAGCGCCAGGGCGCCCAGGGCCATGGTCACCGACAGCACCGCAGGCATGGCCACGGGAATGGAGGCAACTACCAGGATCAGAACAAACTCGAGAAGGATCAGTGGCGACAAGTGCCGGTGCAGTTCCACCACAATGAGGATGATGCTGAGCGCAACGGCTACGATGATCAGGAAGTTTCCGATCTTCATTACCGCCTTTTGGAAATGGGATACCGCTCCGGCTGTCTCCACCAGTTTGGCGGTGCGCGCAAAAAAAGTGTTGCCGCCGGTGCCGGTCACAAGGGCCACCATTTCCCCTTGCTTGGCAATGGAGCCGGAATAGGCGATATCGCCCGGCTTCATGTTCACGGGGAGGGATTCGCCGGTAAGGGCCGACTGGTCCACGCTCAGGTAGTCGCCGTCCACCAGTTTGACATCGGCCGGGAGTATGTCGCCCAGCCGCACTCGGATGACGTCTCCCGGGACCAGCTCCCTGGCTTCGATTTCCTGCCATTGGCCGTCGCGAAGGACGCGGGCCTTGAGGGCGAGCTGGCTTTTCAGGGCTTCGAGCGCATTGCCTGCCTCGTGTTCCTCCCAGAAGCCGACAACGGCGTTAAAGACCAGCAGGAAGACAATGATGATCAGGTCGCCCCAGTGTCTTACCAGGGCGGAAAGCACTGCAGCCACCTCTATCATCCAGGGGATGGGACCCCAGAAGTATCTTAAAAATTTCAGGAAAGGATTTTCCTTTTTTTCTTCCAGAGCGTTAGGTCCGTACTGTTCCAAGCGATCCTGTGCCTCTTTACCGCTCAAGCCTTTCGGACTGCTGCCCAAGCGTGCAAAAAGGTCTTCGGGGCTTTTCTGCTTGGCTTCCTCACCGCTGATGATGACAGGTTCAGCCATTTATCCACGTTCCTTATTCGAAATTCGAAAAAAAATAAGCCGTTCAGAGTAAGTCGAACGGCGGAAAACCAATCCTGAATGCTATGGAAACAAGCTTTCTCTTCCAATATCTGACGTTACACACAGCGTGACACTCTGAGGCGCGCACCACTGTCAAAAGGTGCTGTTGGCCGTTAAGGTATTCTTCGGCAACTTCGCAGTCAAGGTTAAAGACAATCGCATGTTCCTGATTTCGGTATTGGTATAAGCACAGAAGGTGGCCTCTGGAATAATGTTTTCTTCCCGCTAGGGGAATCTTTTCCCGCATAAAAATATAATTAGAGCTATGCAGGTTTGCAACAGCCAGCCGGCGGGCTTTTTTGAGACTGGTCTTCGCCAGACCGGCTGGGCCATTCTGTGTTCAAGATCGGGCGGGGATAAGCCCCGCCGCTACAAGGCGAGGGGGCGGTGTCCCGCCGGCGACGGGATCGCGCGCTGTGGGCCCTCCCGCAACATCCATTTTGAACTCAACTTGGCATTATTTGAAAAAAAGCAAGTGCTCTTGTGCTCGAAAGGGAAGTAGTTATATTTTCGGACGTAGGTCAAGTCACTGTGGCGTCAGCTTGCAGAAATGGCGTCCTCTTCATCCTCCTGTTAGACGAAGGTAAATCAAGCGGTGAAATTGCTCTAAATTTATACATCCGGAAGGTGACAGTGAACAAATGGCGCATCCGGTTTATAGCCCAAAAGTTTGAAGGCCTTAGAGATAAGCTCATTTAGACTGTAGGTGAGTTTGTCGCTTGTGCTGCCGCTATCGAAGGACTCTCTTTTGAAATGCGGAGTCGTGTGAATCTGGACAACCTGAACCACCAATGTAGACGAGAACCATGGTTAAAGCGGATCCCGGCCATACTTGTGCTTACCTCGAGTTCGGTTGGCCCGTAAAGACCAGGAAAAGTTTCCCTGATTCATGTAACCGGAAAATCGGCCGAATCGGCGCCGATGCCCTGGGATCTTTGGGAAAAGGCTCTTATTAAGGGGGGAGCCGTATGGAGCAAAGGCAAGAATCGTGCTTGTACCGTGCTGTTTTTTTCGCCTTCCGCTTTTGTCGAAACCAATCCGCGTGGGTCTTTCTTCTAATAATCGTCTTGGGCGCAAGCCTTATGTTCGTTGGCGCCGGCACGTGCCTTGCTGCTTCGGAGGCTCCAGCGTCCGCTATGATGGCTGCGGGCGGAAAGCTGTTTGCCAAGAATTGCGCCGCTTGTCATCAGGTGAGCGGCAAAGGCATTCCCGGAACGTTTCCGCCCTTGGCCGGAAACGCTAATCTCAAGGACACAAAGCTGGTCGTGCGCACGATCCACGACGGCAAATCCGGCCCGATTACCGTTAACGGCGCGAAGTTCAACAGTATTATGCCGCCGATCGGGGCCGGGTTTTCGCCCGGGCAGATCGCCGCGGTGGCGACCTATGTGCGCAATTCCTGGGGAAACAGCTTCGGCGCTGTGACAAAAAGTGAGGTGCCGGCGTTGCTGCAAACAAAGCGGCAACCGGCCAAACAGGTTGCACCACGGGCGGAAGCCGCTCCCGCCGAGGCCCCCGCCGCCGTGCCGATGGAATACGCCCCTCCGGATTCGCGGATGCTGCCGGCTTCTCTTAAGGGACTGCCTCGGGGCGGTCGGTTGTTCCGTCTCTACTGTGCCGGTTGCCATGGGGCCACCGCCCGGGGCGGCGCCGTGGCGTTTGCCGGCATGAATGCGCCCAGCTTGATGCATGTACCGGTAGCCGCCATTCCTGTCTTCATGCGCGAGGGGCCGGGGCCAATGCCGGCTTTTCAGAAGGAGGTCCTTTCGCATCAAGATGTCGAGGCGGTGGCAAAGTATGTCGGATTTCTACAAAGAAAGCCGCATCCGGGAGGTTTTGCGCTCGGGTTTCTCGGGCCCGTTGCCGAAGGCTTCGTAGCCATGATCGGGCTCCTTGTCATCGTTTTATGCGCAATTTGGATCGAAAAGGGAGAAAAAGGTTGAGAGTATGAACGAACCGTCTCGTGCAACTCGCGCACTCGCTATCATTTCTTTGATCGTGGCGGTGCTTGCCGCTTTTGCTTTATGCTTTGCCTACTGGTTGACGTCAAGCACGCAAGTGCTCGGCGGCCTGCTTGCGCTCGCCTTGTTCGCCGCGGGCGCCGGTCTCACGTTGTGGGGCCGCGGCTACATGCAACACGAAATCGTTGAGGGTGAACGGGAGCCTCTTGCTTCCTCGGAAGAGGAGTGGAATGAACTGGCACGCGATATCCAAACGGGCGCAGACACTATCGGTCGGCGACGCTTCCTCGTGGGCGCTCTTTGCGCATTTGCTGGCGCCCTCGGAATTGCCGGCATCTCGTTTCTGCGCTCGCTGGTGCCGCACGTTCCCACTAAGGTGCTTTGGCACACACCGTGGAAGCACGGCGTGCGCCTGGTGAAGCTGGACGGATCACCGATCAAGGCGGATGAGCTGCCCGTGGACTCCTTCGCAGTCGTGTTTCCCGAAGGACATATCGACAATCTGTCCGGGGCGACCAACCTGGTCCGTGTCAAGGAAGACTTGCTGGATTTGCCGCCGGAGCAGAAGAGCTGGGCGGTGAAGGGCATCGTCGCCTATTCGCGGATCTGCACCCACGCCGGTTGCCCCGTGGCACAATACGAGGACAGTAAACACGTGTTCTCATGTCCATGCCACCAGTCGGTTTTCAACGTGTTGAACGGCGCCGTGCCGATCGGCGGCCCGGCGACCCGGCCGCTGCCACAGCTCCCGCTGGGGGTCGATTCCGCCGGTTACCTGATTGCAACAAGTGATTTCAAGAGCCCGGTGGGACCGGGATTTTGGAGCATCAAATGAAAAAAAGCCCATTGATTGCTCGCCTGGCGCGAAAATTCGATCAAGAGGTCGGTTACGCGCGAACGTTGCGTAAGGAGGTTGTCCGGAAAATCTTTCCCGACCATTGGACCTTTCTGTTCGGGGAGATCGCGCTTTATTCCTTTGTCATCTTAGTGGTGACGGGTATTTTTTTGAGTCTCCTTTTCAGTCCCGGCTCTGAACCAGTCATATATCACGGATCATACGCGCCGTTGGATGGCGTACCCATGTCCCAGGCCTATCGCTCCTTATTACACATAAGTTTCGACGTCAGGGGCGGATTGCTGTTGCGACAAATCCACCATTGGGCAGCCGACCTTTTTGTTGCAGCCATCGTGTTGCATATCGTGCGCCTGTTTTTTACGGGCGCCTACAGAGCGCCCCGGCAGACTAACTGGCTTATCGGCGTAACCCTGCTGATCTTAGCGGTCACCAACGGTTTTTTCGGTTATTCCATCGGCGGCGATCTGCTGTCGGGAACCGGCCTGCGAATCGCCTACGCGGTCGTCCTGTCTTGTCCGTTAATCGGTCCCTGGCTCGCCTTTTTAGTTTTCGGAGGTCCGCCGCCCAACCCGATGCTGCTCCCGCGAATATACTCCCTGCATATCTTTCTTGTGCCGGCGGTCATTGCCCTTTTCCTCACCCTGCACCTGGGCATTCTCTGGCGTCAGAAACACACGAATTACCCGGGGCCGCGGCGGAACGACTCGACGATCGTCGGGAGTCGTTTATGGCCCAACTATGCGATCAAATCCATCGCGATGTTCCTGTTTGTTTCCGCCGTCCTGGTCGCGCTCGGTGCTTTCGCCCAGATAAACCCTGTCTGGATTTTTGGGCCCTACTTCGGACCCGCCGTATCGGCGGGGTCGCAACCCGACTGGTATCTCGGCTGGGCTGAGGGCGCTGTGCGTCTCTTGCCCAGACTTAATATCCATATATTCGGACACCAGATTCCACAGCCCTTCTACGCCGGTTTTTTGTTAAGTATAATCGCGTTCGCATGGCTCTATTTCTGGCCTGCGATCGGGGCAAGGTTGCTGCGCGACAAGGGGACACATCACGTGCTCTACCTGCCGCGCGAACATCCGTGGCTGTGCGCTTTAGGTATGGCCGTGCTTGCCTTTTTCTTCGTTTTGCTGCTCGGCGGCGGCGACGATGTCATCGCCGTTCTTTTCAACAGCCGCGTCCTTCATGTGCGCTATTTGTTCAGAATTCTACTGGTGGCACTGCCCGTTGCGGCCGCTGCGGCTACCTATGGGTTCCTGCGGTTGCGCGGTGGAAAGTGAGGGGCGGATCGGCCTGCCAAGACACTGCATGGGGAAATATTCCGACATGTGCGTGGCTCATCCTTTTTGAGTGCGTCTCCCCGGCCATGGGGCCGGGAAAACGAATCTTTAGTCCCTGCTATTTAGTCGCGGGTTTAAACTTGTGGGAGATGTAGTCCAGGACGGCTTTGATTTTTTTATGGCTGAATGAAAAAGCAGGCATCGGCCCTTTCCCGTTCTTAATGGTATGCTCCATCTGTTGCCTGGTGACTGTTTTCCAGAAAGTGGGACTTCGGAAGTCTGCAGGTTTGGGAGTCAGCGCTGCAGACGCCGGGCCGTTGCCAGCCCCGTCCGCCCCATGACAAATTTGACAATTTTGCGTAAAAATCTTCTGTCCTCTTTTAAATTGATTGGCCAGGACAGGGCCGGCGAAAAGAAAGGACGTGAGTAGAAGT
>JAJYTC010000212.1 GCA_021793275.1 Deltaproteobacteria bacterium
GTGCTGGAAGCCTCCTGTACCTGCACCAGACCTCCGGGGCGGATTCCGCTCAAATGCGTCAGAGGACTCAGCTTGATTCTGCTCGCTTCAAAACCGATCACCTCGGCCAGGCCGGCGGCCGGGGCCCAAGGCGCAGGCTCGGGGCGGGCCGTGGAAATCCCCGCCTCTCCGTTCTCACCGGCTCGACGGGCGTCTTCGACCCTGCAGATATCTCCTATGGCCGCATCGAGTCCTTCAGCTTCCAAAAGGTTTCCGGTAACCTGAACGATCTTGCCGTACCTGTGGCATAACTTGCGCCTGTCGATGTCCGAAAAACCGACTGTCTCCAGGTTCAAATAGTCCCCTTCGAAAGGAGCGGGAAAATCCTGCTGTTCGGTCTGTGTGGCCGGTTCTATCGAGGACAACGCTTTTCTCCATTCTTACGTAGTTCCTTTTCCAAATTTTCGAACATTCCGGCAACCGATGCATCGAGCAACTGGATCGCGCTTTCGACCCTGCAACCTCCCCGCTCCACTTCCCTGTCGGCTTTGAGCACAAAATGCTTTCCGTCGTCCTGCGGCGCCAGGGCCGCCTTTTTTTCGATTATTTCCAGGTCATTGGGATTGAGGTATACGGTGAGAGTGCTGTGCTGCTCGGCTTCTTCGATGAGGTCCCCGGCCAAATCGGCCACTATTTCGGGCGCCGTCCGGATTTCCCTGTTTACGATTTGCCTGGCTATCGCGATACTTGTGCGGATGAGCCAGTCCCGGTAATCCTCGAGCACCTTTGCGGGCAGAGCTTTCATATTTTGGGCTATGCGCTCGAGTTGCGAGCTGACCACCTGGACCGATTTCTGCCCATAGTCCAGCCCGTCCTTTTCTCCCTGCGCGAATCCCTTGCTGTAGGCATCCCTTTCGATCTCCTGGGTTCGGCGTTCGATCTCGAGGAGTTTTCTGCGATACATTTCCTCGGCCGTGACCTCAGGTTCGGGAGGCTGTTCTTGCGGGGGCGAAACGGGCCTTGTCTCCTCGGGTCCCCTCGGTATAACGGGGAATCCAAAGGCAGCTATACGCTCAGAATTATTTTTCAGCAGATTAGACAAACTGTTCTCCGCCCTCTTTGCCTGCCATAAGCAGCTTGCCTTCCTTTTCGAGCCTGCGTGCTACGATCAGGATGGCCTGCTGGGCGCCCTCGACTTCACTCAGGCGCGCTGGTCCCATCATCGACATATCTTCCTGGAGCATCTGGGAGGCACGCTGGGACAGGTTTTTGAATATTTTTGCCTTGAGGTCTTCGGAGGCCGTTTTAAGCGCCATGGTGAGTTCTTCGTTGCGAACTTCTTTTAGCAACTCCCGAATGCCGGCGTCATTGGCATGCAAGAGGTCTTCGAAGACAAACATGAGTTTTCTGACTTTTTCGGCCAGGTCCGAATCGGTTTCATCGAGAAACTGCAATATACTGTCCCCCGTTCTTCGGTCGGAGTGGTTAAGGATTTCCGCCACTACCGAGACGCCTCCGATCTGCTGACCGCGGCTTCCCATGGAGGTCAGCTCTTTTTCGAGCACCTCATCGACTTCCATTATCAGGTCGGGAGGCACGGATTCAAGGCTGGCAATTCTTGTGACGATTTCAAACTGAAGCTGTTCGGGCAGATATGCCAGTACCTGTCCTGCCTTCTGGTGCCCGAGGTGAGATATTATAATGGCGATGGTTTGAGGGTGTTCACCCTTGATAAAACCTGCGAGCAGTTTGGGATCGATGTCTTTGAGGTGCTTGAAGGGGATCTTCTGTTTTTCCTCGTCGATCTTGGAGAGAACCTCGCTTGCCTGCTCGCTTTGCATTACGGAGGGCAACAGCTTGCGGATGAACTTGTCTCCGTCCACGTTTACTCCGCCTTCCACCTTGAAAAGCGAGGAGAATTCATCGAGGAGCTCATCCGAGGTTTCCCTTCTGACTACCTCGATGTTAGCCATTTGCACGCTCAGATCTTTTATCTCATCGATCGAAAGCTTTTTGAGGATCAGCGCGGAAGCCTCTTCTCCCATTGCAAGGAGGGCTATTGCAGCTTTTTTCGGTCCGTTCAGCCTATTTGGATTATTCGCCCTTCCCATTTGCCTAAACCTCGTCTCTCAACCATTGTCTTATGATTTCCGTGGCCCTGTCGGGGTCGTATTTGACCAGGGCGGCCGATCTCCTTCGGGGCGGAAGGTGTTCCACAGGTCTGTCGACAAGCAGGGCTGATGCTTGTTCCTCGGTTGTCGCCCCGGGGGCGGGCAGTTTTTTCATTTCGTCGGCGACTTGGCGAAATTTGCTCATGAATGGCCGTATGATGAACCAGAAGACCAGAGCAGCTATGACGACATTGAATATCACCCTTTGCCAGCTCTTGAAAAGCTGCACATATTTGTTAGGCGCTTTGACCATGCCCCTGGCGCTCATCCCGGCCTGAAAGGGCATACTGACCACTGTTACCCGGTCTCCACGCGATTGGCTGTATCCAACTGCGTCTTCTACAAGTTTTTTGATGGATTGAAGCTCTGCGGACGACCGTGGCACATATACCAGTTTGGATTTACCGTCGGCGCCGGACTCCATCTTGTATGTTCCGGCAACCATAACGGCCACCGTCAGTTTTTCGATGTTGCCGGGCATCTCGATTATGTGCTTGGTCGTCTTGTTTATCTCATAGTTTACGACTTCAGTCTGCCGGCTTGACCGAGTGCCGGATGACTGTGCCGTTGTTTTGGGAGCATTCTGCAGAAGTTTCCCCTGGATGTCGGGACTGCCTTCGCCCTGCCCCAGGCTGCCTCCCTGCGAGGTTTCCGTGGTCCTTTGCTGGCTCCTGATGACCGCGCTATCCGGGTCGTATGTATCCTGGGCTATCTGGACCTGGTTCATGTTCATATCAACGGCGACTTTGGCTATTACGTTGTTCGGTCCAACCACCCGCGCGATCATGTTCTGGATTTTCCGGCTCAACTCTTCTTCCATGCGGTTTTTGATACCAAGTTCCATGTTCGTCATTTGTTGGGATTGATCTTGCGCATGTCTTATGTAGAGCAGTTGGCCATCCGTGCTCATGATGGTTACGTTATTTTCTTTAAGACCTCTTACGGAGGCCGCGACAAGATGAACTATGCCTCGAAGCTCACTGCTGTTCATGGCGCCGCCCGGGCGCAACTTCAGCACAACGGCCGCTGTGGCGGGCTTCTGGTCATCCTTGAAAAGGCTGTCCTTTGGCAGGACGAGGTGGACCCTGCATTCGAGCACCTGGCTCATACCGTCAATGGTCCTGGCCAGTTCTCCCTGGAGTGCTCTCTGATAGTCGATTTTCTCGACGAATTCCGTTGTGCCCAGACTCTGGTGGTCGAAAATCGAGAACCCTACGCCCGGTCCCCTCGGAATTCCGCCGGCGGCAAGGGAAAGTCTGGTTTCATAGACCTGAGACCTTGGCACATCGATCTCGCCCTGCGTAACGCGGAAGGGAATTTTTTTCGCCTTCAGGGCCTGAACGACTTCTCCCATGTCGCTTTCCGAGAGCCCGGTAAATAGCGGGGCGTAATCGATCCTGTTATTCAGGTACAGCAAGAAAACCACAGCCCCGATAAGAATGAGGATGCCTCCGCCGTAGGAGATCCTTTGCTGCAGAGTGAGGCCCTTGGAATATTCCTGGAGTCTTTGAAGGTATTGCTGAATGATTGTCATCATATCAAAACGCCCGTCGGGTCGGCAAAAGGGTTGGCTGGCAGGAATCGGGCAGACTGAAAGCGATCCCGGTTGCTCGCTGCCTTCCTGCTCGCCCCGTTTTTCTTAGAACTGCATTTGCATCACCTGCTGGTAGGCTTGCAGGGCATTGTCGCGGACCTTGGTGACCAGCAGCAGTCCCATTTGAGCTTTTTCCAGCTTGATCATGGTCTCGGGGATGCCGTTGACATCGCCGGCAGCACTTTGCTGCATCGACGCGTTCGCCTGGTTTTGAAGACTGTTCACCTCGCCGATTTTCGATTGCAACTCGTCGACAAAGGAAGTCGATCCCGCCCCTTTCTGCCCCTCGGGCGTCGCCGCACTCGAGGCGCCTGCCCACAGGTTTTTCATCGTCGGTTCGATAAGCATCTATTACTCCTGGCTATTGCGGGGTCATATTGATTGATTTAACGGCCAAATTCTTGGCGGTTTGAAGAGCTGCCAGGTTTGCTTCATAGGATTTGCTGGCATCCACAAGATTGGCCATTTCCTGGATCGGGTTTATGTTCGGCTCGAGCACCATACCGTCTTTATTGGCATTCGGGTTTCCAGGATCATAGACCTGTTTGAATTTGCTGCCGTCAGGAACGATATCGACTACATTCACCTTGTCGGCATCCCCTCCCATGGCCGAGGCCAACTCGCCCTGAAAGCCGTCTACGGGAGCGGCCTTGAAGATGAGGGTTTTGCGCCTGTAAGGCAAGCCGTCGGCCATCTTGGTGGTGTTAACGTTCGCCAGATTCGAGGCGGTCACGTCTATGCGGGTGCGTTCGGCCACAAGGCCTGATTCGCTTATAGATATTGCAGATTCCAGATTCATCATCAGCCTCCATCCGTTATCCTGTTATGGCGGTTTTTAGCAGTCCGAATTTTTTGTCCAGCAGGGCGATCATGTATTGAAATTCAATGCTGTTTTTAGCCAGGTTGACCATTTGGGTATCCAGGTCTACAGGGCCGCCTTCCACAACCGTGGCGTTTTGCATCGCCTCGACCGGGTCGTCGGGGTCCAAATCGCGGCTGTTGGTGCGGACCATTTGCAGCACATGGTTTTCGAGCGATTGTCTCAGGGTGTCTTCGAACGAAAGACTCTTCGTCTTGTAGCCAGGGGTGTCGATATTTGCCAGATTGCTTGAGATCAGTTTCTGGTTCGTGGAACTCAGGCTCAGCCGGTCTTCGATCATCTGCATGGTCTTATCGAAAATAATGCCGTTGTTCATAGCAGGCTCCTTTACTGTTTGCCCATATCCCTGAGCAAATCTCGTACCATTGGAGTCAACGGCGGGCAGGGCGCAGTGAAAATCGAGATAATCAGGCCGGGTCGTTTAAGGTATTTACTCGCGGGAAGAGCTGAAAGGTTTGGATGAGAGCTTTTTTGACAGTACGGCGATCATTGGTCGTCCATCTCGGAGTCAATGCTTTGACGGTATTCGGCGAGTTTGTTGCGAAGCGTCCTTACGCTAATGCCCAAGAGTTCGGCTGCTCGGGTCCGATTGCCCTCAACACTGTAGAGGGCCTTTTCGATCATCAGTTTTTCCACCTCGCAAAGCGGCATCAGGGACAAGTCGGAAGGCTGCGCGGCATCGGGTTCCAATCCGGGGTCGAACATAATGCAGTCAGGCCCCACAACCTGCGAATCCGAAATCAGGACCCCCCGCTGGACTACGTTTTGAAGCTCCCTGACATTACCCGGCCATGGGTAATCAGCAAGCTTTTTTAGCGATTCGGGGGCCCAAGACGCAGCTTTTGAGCAGTTTTCGGCGCTGTATCGCGCGAGGAAATTTTCGGCCAGGGGCACGATGTCGCCCCGCCGCTCTCTTAAAGGCGGTATTCTTAGAGGTATCACGTTGAGGCGGTAATAGAGGTCTTTACGGAAAGTCCCCTCCCTGATCCGTTCTTCGATCCTGATATTGGTGGTGGCAATTACTCTTACATCCACAGGGACTGGATATTTGCCGCCCAGCCGGTCCACTTCGCTTTCCTGAAGGACCCGCAAAAGCTTTGCCTGGAGATGGAACGGGATTTCGGTTACCTCGTCGAGTAAAATCGTGCCGGTGTG
>JAJYTC010000213.1 GCA_021793275.1 Deltaproteobacteria bacterium
GTGTTTACCCTCTATACATCACCGGGCAGAGAAAGACCAGACTTTAGTGCACGTAAGCGGTTTTGCTCAGAGAATATCGTTGAACCGAATCACCGTGCTGCATCCGGGCTGCGCCATTGACACAAAAATCGGTTTGTCTTATCCTCACCAATTAAACTTAATCGGGCATGCTCGGTTCAACGAAAGATATATTAATTCAAAGGCACATCAACTTATGGATTTCACTTGGGCGGAAATTTCAGTAAAGATCCTCGGGGCAGCGCTGTGAAAAAAACTTCTGCGCCCTCACCTCAATCCTTGGCAAAAAAGGGACTCCCAGGGCTGATCAGTTCGATTTGCCGACTCCTTAGCATAAACGGTACCGCCTTTATCAATCTGGACGAAAAGACACTTTTAAATAAAGCCTTCGAACTGACGGGGCTCGATGATCTCGGTGACCAGTCGTTTTACGAGGCTTTCTCCGTCTTGCTAAAATCAATCGAGTCCGATGCTCGTCTGAATTTGATAGGCCGGATCTGTTTTCGCAGCGACATCCTGCGCATGCTTTGCAATCGGCTTCGTCTGCTGGAGGATCGCAAGCGTCGCCCTCAAATCGCCGACCAGGTTATCAGCCGTCCGCTTTTTATCACCGGACTTCCAAGAACCGGCTCAACCCTTTTGCATGCCCTGCTGGCCCAGGACCCGGCAAGTCGCGCACCGCAGGTATGGGAGGTGATGTATCCCTCGCCACCCCCCGAGAGGACTTCCTACAACTATGACTCCCGCGTTTACAAGGCCGCACG
The DNA here is from genome assembly GCA_021793275.1 of Deltaproteobacteria bacterium. Taxonomy (GTDB): domain Bacteria; phylum Desulfobacterota; class Syntrophobacteria; order Syntrophobacterales; family Syntrophobacteraceae; genus SbD1. The sequence continues at coordinate 783 of JAJYTC010000213.1, forward strand.
GGACCTGAAATGGCTCGACATCATCATGCCCGGCTTCAAAAGGGCCCATATGATCGATGCCAGGCTCCCCCAGGAGTGCATTGCCATTACGGGGCATTCCTTCATAAGTTACCTTTTCGAATCGATGTACTTTGTCGATTCCTACCGCGCCTGGCATATCAGCCAGGATAAGCGCCCGGCATATGAATATCACAAACAATTCCTCCAACATCTGCAGTGGCTCGCTCCGGGAACGCATTGGGTACTCAAGGCGCCGAGCCATTTATTTACGCTGGAAACGCTGCTGCAGGTCTATCCCGACGCCAGGATTGTGCTGACCCATCGGGACCCGCTCGAAGTGCTGCCCTCATGCTCAAGCTTTACAGAGGTGTTGCGAGGCGCCTTCACCGATACCATTGACAGAAAGAAGCTCGGCATTGAGATAGCGCGGCACTGGGAAAATGGTGCGCGCATCGCCGTTAAATTCTCGCAAGGTAACGGCAATACGCCGGGACATATTTTAAATATCCTTTATAAAGACCTTGTTAAAAATCCCATGGGGGTGGTTCGACTTATTTACAGACACTTCGACATGGAATTTACAACAGAAGCGGAGGCGGCGATGAGTCGCTTTCTGGCGCAAAACCCGCAGAACCTTCACGGAGTGCACCGTTACTCTCTTGGAGAATTTGGATTGGATGGCAACGCCGAGCGGGGCCGCTTCGCATTCTATACCAATTTTTTCGGAATCGAGCCGGTATCGTAATACGAAGATTTCCCGGCCGGACGAGTAATCACTTGAGCAGATTCCGCATCAATTCGCACATGACACGCACAGCGTCGTTTTTGCTCGGCGCAGGGCTGCTCGTGGGGCTGGTCGTCTCTATAGGGATTGGCTCGATCCTTACCGACCTTTCCCGTGTGGGAGCGGGACTGCTCGTAATCCTGGCCTTGGAATTCGTGATCGATGCCTTCAACACTCTGGGGTGGTGGTACACGCTTCCGGTTGCCGAGCGCGCGGGTACCTACCGGCGATTGTTTTGGGTTCGGAGCGCGGGCAATGCGCTGAATGAATCAACCCCCACAGCCTCGCTTGGAGGAGAACCGGCAAAGGTTATCCTGCTCAGGGGATGGATTTCGACTCCCGCCGCAACAGCAAGCCTGCTCACAACGAAGGTTTCATACTGCTTCGCCTCCGCGATCTTCATCGCAGCCGGGTCAGCCACAGTATGGTCGAGGCTGACTCTGCCGCCGGACATTACATGGACGCTGTTTTTCGGCTTCACCTGCATGCTGATCGGGATCACAACGTTTGCGATCCTGCAGATGCGGGGCATCGGCGCCGGCACCGTCAGAGGCTTGAGACGGTTGCGAATTCCAGCGCGGTGGCTGGCGAAGATAGAGTCCTTGTCAAGTGAGATCGACGCCCACCTGAGCGATTTCTACCGCCTCAGGAGGGGCGACCTGATGCGCGCCGTCGCAGCGCATTTGTGCGCGTTTAGCGGCAGCGCCCTGCAAATGCTGCTTATGCTCGAATGGCTCCAGCTCGGTTTCGATCCACAAGCCGCTCTCGGCATCGAAGCGTTCTCCGCGCTGCTGGCGTTTGTGGCCTTCGCCGTTCCGGCTTCACTCGGGGTCCAGGAAGGAGGAAAAGTCCTGGCTTTCTGGGCCCTCGGTTTGCCGCGAACCGCCGCGCTGGCTGCGGGTATCGCCTTGCGCCTCACTTCTTTGATCAAGATAGCGGTTGGCCTTGTGGTCTTCATGCTGCTTCAGCACCGGTTTCAAAAGAAATCCGACCCGACCGGGGGTTGAAAATTATTTCACTCGCACCGCTTCCCCGGGGAGCCTGTCCGGCGCTACGCTCCATCCCCGGCGGAAGCCCCCGGCCCTTCCTGTTCAAGGTGTAACACCCCAAAATCATGGAGAGGGCCGGGAGCCGGTTCTTCCCGCTTCTTTTCCCAACCCGCTTTGCCGCCGCAGGTCACCGGTTTTCCTGCGCGCCCTTGTTATAGCTTCCAAGGAACTTGAAAAACTCGGTCTTTTCCATCAGTTCATTCATAATGCGTTTGTTGTGCTCTTCGGCTATGTCCGTTTCCAGGTCCACGTAGAACATGTATTCCCAAGGCCTGCTGTGAATCGGTCTCGACTCGAGCTTGACGATGTTTATATCGTTTGCCGCAAAAATCCGAAGCGTCTCGAACAGCGCTCCCGGCTTGTCGCTCACCGAATAAATGATGGAGGATTTGTTGTTGGGGCCTGGAAGAGACCCGTTTCTGGATATGACCACGAACCGGGTGAAATTCCTCGGATTGGTTTCTATGCCCTCTTTTAGCACCGCCATTCCGGAAATCGGCTCGGCCCCCTCGCCAATGGCGGCCTCCTTGGGATCACCGCTTTCTTTTACTCTTTGGATCGCCGAGGCGGTGTCCTTACACGCTATCAGATCCCAGCCGGGGTTTTGTTCGAGATATTCACGGCACTGCTGAAAAGCCTGCGGATGGGAATAGACCCTTTCCAGTTCCTCGATCCGGGCGCTGGAAAGTCCCATTAGATTATGCTTGATTCTAAGGGTAACCTCGCCGGCAATTTTAAGGTCATATTCGAGAAGCAGGTCATAGTTTTCGTGAATGCTGCCCGTCAGGCTGTTTTCTACGGGAACGACGCCGAAGGCGGCCTGCTCGCTGTCAACCAGGTCGAAGACTTCCTTGAACGAAGAACAGTTGTTGAGCGGAACTTCGCTGCCGAAAAACTGAAGGCACGCTTTGTGGGAAAAAGAACCCGGCACGCCGCTGTAGACGACAGTCGCCGGCGCCTTGTTCCCGCCGGTCCGAGGTTTCATGACCGCGGCTTTATCAAGATAGGCGTAATCGACCTGCTTTCCCACAACGGGAGCGATCACGTAAAGGTCTCGCATGAGTTGTTCGAATTGTTCCGGATAGAGGCTCTGGGGACCGTCTGAGAGCGCTTTGTCCGGGTCGGTGTGCACTTCTATTATCAGGCCGTCGGCGCCTGCGGCTATGGCCGCGCGCGCCATGGGACTGACTTTTTCCCTTATTCCCGTGGCGTGGCTCGGGTCCACTATGATCGGCAGGTGAGTAAGCTTCTTTATGACGGGAACAGCGGTAAGGTCCAGCGTGTTTCGGGTGTAGCGCTCAAAGGTTCGAATCCCGCGTTCGCACAGGATCACCTGGTCGTTTCCTTCCGAAAGAATATACTCGGCGGACATGAGCCATTCTTCGATGGTTGCCGACAGTCCCCGCTTCAAAAGCACGGGCTTTCCGATCCGGCCAACGGACTTGAGCAGTTCGAAATTTTGCATGTTTCGAGCGCCGATCTGAACGACATCGACGTATTTCATCATCAGGTCCGCCTGGCCGGGAGAGGTCATCTCGGTGACAATTCCAAGGCCGGTCTCTTCCCTTACCTCCCTCAAGATCTTCAAACCTTCCTCACCCATACCCTGGAAAGCGTAGGGCGAGGTCCGAGGCTTGAATGCGCCGCCCCGGAAAAGAACCGCACCGTGCCTTCGAACTATGCGCGCAATTTCCAGGGTGGCCGTTCTGCCCTCAACACCGCACGGACCCGCGATTACCACCAGGCGATCGCCGCCTATGGCCACGTCGCCCACCTTTATCACCGACGCAGCGGGTTGCAACTCGCGGCTGACCAGCTTGTAGGGCTTGGATACGGGCACGGCCTTTTCCACTCCCGGCAGCGACTCATAGTAAGCGCCCTCCCTGTAGTTTTTGCCCACTATTCCCAGCACCCGCTCTTCCACTCCCCCTATCTCTTTTACCATGTGGCCTTCGGAACGAAGTATTTCCTTGAGCCTCTCTATTTCCTCTCTCGTTGTCCCTTTGCCCAGCACCAAAATCATGACAAAACCCTCCGGTCAGGTTACTAAATCGTTGACTGCAAAAAAAACCCCGAGGAAAACTCCTCGGGGTCGAAGGGTCCTGCCCGGCCCCGGAGGAGTGTTTCCGCTCCACCCGGGGCTTTATATTCAAGCTAACATCCCGGGCGAGCGCACCTGAAGAAGAAAAAAAAGAAGCCTGAAAAGGACGAAAAACCCCGTCCCTCAGGCCGGCGCAGACCCGGAAAAAACCAACGAGCATCCAACTGTATTTCTTTAGACATGAAATCCCTTTCAGAATTAGCATAGAAGAATAAAAAATTCGCCAGGTTTTGTCAATCCAATACTGAGGACAATTCTCTTGACTTAAAAATCTGCACCGTTCAAAAGAGAAGGGTACAAGCGAGGGGAGCCGCTCACTCCCCCGCCCCCCGGCACTGCCGCGGGGCGCAGGATTGGAGCAGGTTTACTGAAACGATTTTAAAGGAGGACTCCCACATGTCTTCAGAGGAGACGAAGAGGCTTTTTGAAAAAAGGCTTGGCCGCTATCAGGCCGCCATTGCCCTCGAACCCGTCGACCGCATTCCCATTGCGACGGGCAGCAACTACTTTGCAGAAGTCTATTCGGGCAACACCAAGCAGCAAACCGTCGATGATCCGCAAAAGTGGCTGGAGGCCGAAGAGACCTTCGTCCGCGATTTTCCGGAGATTGACGTGTTGAGGGACAATCGAATCTACGGTCCTCTCTACGACGCGATCGGATGCAAGGCCTACCGGCTGCCGGGTCGCGACCTGCCTCCCGATATCCAGTTCCAGTTCGTCGAAGAAGAATACATGAAGGCGGAAGACTACGACAAGCTGATCGAAAACCCGATGCAGTTCATGCTCGAGTCCTTTCTGCCGAAAATCCTGGGGGAATTTGCCGACCCTTGCACTCCGAGGTCCCACATAGCTTTTCTCAAGGCAGGAATGGCGCAGATGATGATGGGGCAGGTGATGCGAAACCGCACCGTTGTGCTCGCGGAAAAACACGGCATGCCTCAGCCCATGGCCGGCTTTTTTCTGGCTCCCTACGACGTATTGGCGGACAACATGCGGGGGTTTACGGCCACGATGACCGACATGTACCGAAGGCCGGAAAAATTGAAGGCCGC
>JAJYTC010000214.1 GCA_021793275.1 Deltaproteobacteria bacterium
CCGGCACTACAGTTCTTTGGCGGGGCATACAGCAACTCGAACCCGCCGTCGCAATGTACGTTTTCCTGCTCCCACACCTCAAACATGGCCCATGACAATGGGGGCATGTGTGGGTAATTGTAAGGATGGAACTGTGCCCACCCTTCTACACAGTTTTCCACTATTTTCACGTGGATGGATGATATTTTGCTACTCTGGTGCTGTCAATGACAAAGAACGATTCATTGACGGCAATAGGCCGCGGCTCAATAGAACTTGCCAATATGAAACTCGCCGGTCGGTATGGTCAATACGACTGATATGATCAGGACTTGTTCAGTTCATGCTGTTTGAAAAAAGGGCGGAAGAGCAAACCCGGGTTTCGCCCGGAAGCCAGGTTGACGGCTATGCTCGCCTCGCGTTGAGCGGGACAGCTCCTGTGCAGGGGATGGATATGTTCACAACTCCTGGAGGACTTGGGCGGGGGGCGGCGGGAGCGTTTGCATCAAGGGGGGCCGGGGTTTTTGCCAAACCGGCGCGGGAAGCGCGGTTTTCAGCAGTCGTCTATCTTCTCCAAATCGCCTACAACGACGACGACATTTTGCTGAGCCGGGTAGGTGGGCACAGCCGGCGCTTTCGAGAATTCGAGCTTTTCAAGGTGGTCGCAATTTTCGACCACTTCGATCAACCTCGTCCTTGCTCAGGGGGCAAATCGTCCAAGTCTCCTCAAATTGCCGTCACCTTCTTCTTTGACCCATACCGCAAAAAAAAATCAGTCATTTGTTAAAAAAAAATTCCTTTCCCGTATAGAATGGATGGAGCACTGCGCGGCTTTCACTGTAGAGTTGCGCCAAGGTCTACAACCTCGTATAATGTAGAAGGTGCTGCACAAATTCGCCTTGAGCGCTGCGAAGTGTATGTGCCTTCTAATGTGGCTTTCTATTGAGGAGCTATAAAAATCGTGTCCTCTATCATCGTCGCAGATCTCGTCAAAGCTTATTTTGCAAGCAGAAAGGAAATTGTCGCCGCCTTCCTGTTCGGTACCTATGCTCAGAATCGGCAGCGCCCCGACAGCGATGTCGATGTGGGGGTGCTGCTGGCGGTTCACGCCTATCCAAACGCCGGCGAACTCAGAACCAGGTATACCGTCGAACTGGGCCGAGCCTTGCGGAAGGTTGTACATCCGGTCATCCTGAACACCGCCGGCGAAGAGCTTTTGAGACAGATTTTCACCAAAGGCAAATGTCTACAGGTGAATGACCAACACGCCTACGCCTCCTTTCAAATTTCCGCATACTGCCGTATTGCGGATTTCGACTACTACCGCAAGTTAACTCAACGCGGGTTTATCAACAGGCTACAGAAGGAAATGCGAGGTGATTGATACCGATCTGCTTTTGATCAAGGCGGGGAATGTGCGGAAGCACTTGAAACGGGTTCATGAAAAGTGCGACCCGGAACTTGAGGCTTTTTTGAGCAACCGAGACCATCAGGATATCGTCTGTTTCAACCTCCAGATGGCTATTCAAAACTGCATTGATATCGCTGCTCACGTGGTGAGTGATTTGGGTGCTGCAGTTCCTGGCAGCGTCAACGAAATGTTCTATTATTTGGAAGAAAATGACATCTTGTCTTCCGCTACAGTGGAAACAATGGTTAAGGCCGTGGGATTCCGAAACATCCTCGTTCATGAATACGGCAAACTGGATTTGCAGGAGGTTTTCGCTATCGCTCATCGTCACTCCAAGGATCTGGACCGGTTTGTATTATCTTTATTCGAAAAACTCCGGATACTCGACGCTTAATCCCGTAGTCCGTCCGCACTCCAAAATGGGACCGCAATTTCACCTTGGTGGCGCGTTGCAGATCGTCGCGGTTGGGCCACCTTGAGGTGCGAGATGCGGCATTTCGGGAAAAACTGATGAAGAAAAAGGTGAACTTCATCCGCCCGCCTTCCATAGATGCGGAGCGTATGCTTCACGTGATCGTCAAAGTGCATGGTCGCATGCCCTGACTGGCGGGTGTCCTGCCGCGTTCAATCCGGGAAAAAGAATGCCGCCCTGCACGACGATTGATCCCATGCGTCTATAGTCAAAACCTGATCGGCAAACCAAGCCGCTATGCGGTCGGCGTGCAGCTCGAGCTTGCCCATCCAGCGGGACCGGTCGGGGAACCCCACCTTGTACGCCAACAATAGGTCTGCGATGATCTCCTGAAAACACCATAGGAGGTCGGGCGTGACGAATCATCTAATACGAGAGATTTGACCACTGTCCCAAATGCCACACCGATGATAATGCCGACAGCCATATCGATTACATTCTCTCGCATTGCAAATTCTTTGAAGTCTTCCATCATCCCCATCGGTTTCTCCTTTTCGTATGGTAAGTTTACAGCCTGCAGAGTAGGGTCACGACCAGCCAACCGAAGCGGACGAGAATCAGGAACAAAAAGGACGCTTAATCGCATCGACTGTAGTAGTAGAGCCGGCGGTAGAATTGGCCGACGCTCGTTCCAGAACTGTTGATTTTTGAAAACCATGGAGGAATTATCATGCCCTTAGAAAAAATCAAAGTGGGCAAAGACGAGGCTGCGCCAGACCAAAAGCCCGGATTGTGAAAAAAGTCACGTATCTTTTGGTTGACGTTCCGGGAAAGAATCCGCAGACTGTCATGGTCCTGATCGAGGAGATTGAAACCGATAGCTGGGGCCTTGGAGAAGAAATGGTCACCGCCGGAAAAAAGAAGACTTTTTAATCGAAGTCGATGGACCGTCATGCAGACAATACTGCCTGGCAAAGGTGGATGATAGGCAAAAACAATGAAATCCTTAACAACCGTAGTAGCACTGGTGGCCCTGATGGTCTATACGAATCCCACCAAGGGTGATTTCAGCTACTATATCCGCATTTTGGAAAAACCCAATCTGAAACGACTCAAGGAGAACGTTCCTGACGGAATCGAAGTTGACCACCCTCCGCAGTGAGAAAGCTTATAAGACCGGGGGGAATTTGCCCGCTCAGGAAGGGAGCCCAAACGGGAAAAATGGTGTCAGGTCTCGGAAACGGCGTCTGCACCCGCCTCGGCAATCGCTTGAAAGGATAAGGGCACCAGCCTTCGGCCCGACCCCATTTCCCATGTCCATAATTCCCGGCGCGCATCAACGTGCACATCGGCACAATCAATTGAAACTCCCCATTTAAATTAATACTATATTAGCCAATAAACCTTTATCCGGCCGACATCGAGACAATAGTAACAATGTATCCTTCCGGTGAGCCTAAAATTGACCTGAGTCAAACCCCCCGGTGACGGCTTGTGGTATTTATGGACCATGCGAAAGAGAAGCAAACCGAACACTCTCGAAGGAAAGGGCATAAAATGGAAAAATATGTGTGCACCATCTGTGGCTGGCTGTACGACCCCGCTCAGGGAGACCCGGAAAGCGGGATAGCTCCCGGGATCAAGTTTGAAGATCTGCCCGATGATTGGGTCTGCCCTCCCTGTGGCGCCCCGAAGAGTGATTTCGAAAAAGACAATGGGTGATTAGGTAATCCTCTCTAAAGGAGATGGATAGGCAAGAGCCCGTTAATTTCCCGTCCTTTTAGCGGGCAAAGAAGCTTCCGGTTTAGGAGGAGAAAATGACTGAAACGAAAAAGCCTTCCACTGCGCCTGTTGGCGATGTGGGGCTAACCGATCAGGATGTCTACGAAGCCATGAAGTCCATTCCCGGCTACCTCGATATCACTCCGAGGGACTTCAAGGAACTCTACTGCCATGCCTATCTGAAGGCGATCGAGCGGATTTCAAAGTCCGTGCTGGCGCGGGACATGATGACAAAGGAGGTGCTCTCTGTCTCGCCCGATACGCCGCTCGATGAAGTGGCCGACCTCATGGGGCGGAGGGGTATTTCCGGCCTTCCGGTAACCGATGAGGCGGGGAGGGTTTTAGGGGTTATATCGGAAAAAGACTTTCTTTCCAGAATGGGTGAGGCAGGTCCCAAGAACTTCATGATCGTTATCGCCAACTGCCTCAGGGCCAAAGGCTGCGTTGCTCTGCCGATTCGAGCCAAGAAAGCCGCGGATATCATGAGTTCACCGGCAGTGACGGTTAATGAGAGTTCGTCTTATTCCGAGATTGCCGACCTTATAGCGAAAAAAGGTATCAACAGGGTGCCGGTTACCGATGCCGAGGGTCGTTTAATCGGTATCATCACACGACACGACCTCATCGAGGCTTCTTCGAGGAACGCAACATGCGAATCGATTATTTCTTAAAGATGAAAGGAAGCACTCAGAGCCCGCCACGGGTGAATATACCGGAGATCTTCTGGTCATGGGTGGGCGCTTTTCTGGGAATTGCAGCCGTCGCATATCTCAATCACCGGTACTGCACGGGTAAAGATCTCGTCCTCGTTATCGGTTCCTTTGGAGCTTCGGCCGTTCTCATCTATGGGGCTATAAAGAGCCCCCTTGCCCAGCCGAGAAATCTCATCGGGGGGCATATGCTTTCTGCACTGGTCGGTGTTTCCGCTTACAAACTTTTCCCGACAAACATCTGGCTCGCATCAGCCCTGGCGGTGGCAACCGCTATTGCCCTCATGCACGCAACGAAAACACTTCACCCGCCGGGAGGGGCCACGGCTCTTATCGCTGTAATAGGGGGAGCGAAGATCCACCAGCTGGGATATCTTTACGCCCTTGTGCCCGCAGGGGCCGGAGCTGCGATCATGTTGGTTGTGGCTTTGCTCGTAAACAATATTCCCAAAACCAGAAGGTATCCCGAGTTCTGGTTGTGATTGCCAATGGGTCGTTCGAACTCGCAACGAAATATTTTCCGGATGCCGCAAAAGCGTAGAGCGACTTCCCGCCCGGGCCATCTGGATTTAGGCCTTGCCATGCACGGTGTGCCGCAGCATATTCGGCGACCTTGGAGCCATCGGAAAAAACCAGCTCGGAAATCGCGGCCTTCCAGCTTCTTGTCCATTCATGCCACGAGGCTGTAAGGTCGCGACTCTCATTCCATCCCCGGGAAAAAAGAGCCACCCTTGTATCCCACTGTCACCCGGTCCGAAATCGAATCCCTCGGTAATCGGGCCAAACACGAAATTTTCTCTCGGCGCCTGGAAGATCGGCTTTTTTTATCCAAAAAGACAGTCCGAACAGAAAATTGTCGGGACTGGGGCTGATCTCGGACAATCGGGTGAGAGTGAACGTAGGATAGTGAATCCCCAAAAAAGGAGAAGCCAACCAGTGGGGCAGACTGATCGGCTTCGAGGAGGAAAGAGTTTTTCTTTGACAATAACTATTAGCATTTTCAGTGCCAAACATGGATGCAATGAAGGTTGTCCAGTATTTACGAATAGTTATTGCATGTATGGCGATCAATGATTCACGACTCAATCCGGCCGCAATACCGCCAATTGTTTAACAAATAGCGCCATAATCGCGCCGAGGAATTTCTCGTGCATATTCGGCACTTCCATAATTTAGTGCACCGCGAATGAACGCAAATGGACGCGAATACGTAGAAAGTGACCTGAGCTATGAGGCTGTTGGCTGCGCAACGGCCGTCATCAACGCGTTGGGGCACGGTCTCCGTGAAAAGACCTATGAGCGGGTCTTATGTGTTGCATTCGAGTCCCGGGGATTTTCATTCCGAGAACAACACATTTACCCGGTCTATAACCGGGGTCAACATAAAGATCACCGGCCTCGAGGCGGGACTTATCCTGAATTTCAGGCACCCAAGACTCGACGGGAAGAAAATTGTGCTGCA